>NZ_LOWC01000109.1:0-323494 GCF_001522845.1 Burkholderia sp. BDU5
ATCCTCGTCGGCCTGCAGGTGCCGCAGGCGGACCACGCGGAGTTCGACCGCTTTCTCGCGGCGCTCGGCTATCCGTTCTGGGAAGAAAGCGACAATCCCGCGTATCGTCTCTTCCTGTCGTAATCCGGAATCCACATACGATATGAACCCCGAACACTCCCCGCTCGGCAAGACGACCGTCTACTCGGGCGCCTACGACGCGTCGCTCCTGTTTCCGATTCCGCGCGCGGGCGCGCGCGAACAGATCGGCATCGGCACGCAGTTGCCGTTCTTCGGCACCGACATCTGGAACGCGTACGAGCTGTCGTGGCTCAACGCACGCGGCAAGCCGCAAGTCGCGATTGCGACGTTCTACGTGCCGGCCGAATCGCCGAACATCGTCGAATCGAAGTCGTTCAAGCTGTATCTCGGTTCGTTCGCGCAGACCGCGTTCGAATCGGCCGACGCGGTGCGCGACACGCTCAAGCGCGACGTGTCCGCCGCGTGCGGCGCGAATGCGACGGTGCGCCTGTCGACGCCCACCGAGTTCCGCAAGCTGCGGATGGAGGAACTCGACGGGCTGTCGCTCGATCGCCTCGATCTCGAAGCCGATGTCTACGAACCCGATCCGTCGTTCCTCACCGCATCGCACGAAGAAGCGCCCGTCGAGGAAACGCTCGTGACTGATCTGCTCAAATCGAACTGCCCGGTGACGGGCCAGCCCGACTGGGGCAGCGTGCAGATCCACTATGTCGGCGCGCCGATCGATCATGCGGGCCTGTTGCGCTACATCATCTCGTTTCGCAATCACACGGGCTTTCATGAGCAGTGCGTCGAGCGGATCTTCATCGACATCCTGCGCGCGTGCAAGCCGGTGAAGCTCGCCGTCTACGCGCGCTACACGCGCCGCGGCGGGCTCGACATCAATCCGTTCCGCACGAACTACAACCAGCCGATGCCGGACAACGCGCGAACTGCGCGGCAGTGACGCCCGCGGTGCGGAAGCCGTTCGGCGCCGCGCGGCCGGTACCGGCACCCTGCGATCCGCTCGCCGGTTCGTTTGCCCAAGAAAAACGGGGCCCCGCTCGGGACCCCGTTTTCCGTTTACCGGCCGCGCTCGCCGCGCGTCACTTCGCCGGCGCCTTGTACGCGATGCAGTCGACTTCGACCTTGCAGTCGATCACCATGCTCGACTGCACGCACGCGCGCGCGGGCGGATGCTCGCCGAAGTACGAGATGAAGACCTTGTTGAACGACGCGAAGTCACGCGCGTCGTCGAGCCACACGCCGCAGCGCACGACGTGCTCGAGACCGTAGCCCGCTTCCTTCAGGATCGCGATCACGTTCTCGATCGCCTGCTTCGACTGCGTGACGATCCCGCCCTCGACGACCTCGCCGCTCACCATCGGCGTCTGGCCGGACACGTAAAGCCACCCGTCCGCCTCGACCGCACGCGCGAACGGCATCACCTGACCGCCCGTGCCCTTCGCTTCGCCCACGCCATATCGCTTCATCGTTTCACTCCTTCGTTTCGTTTGCCAACACGCGCCGCCTGCGCGATGCAGGCGACGCGCGACGATCGGTCGCCGGCGCGCGCGTCGAACGGCCCGCGCGCGCCGAAATCCGTCAATCGAGAATGCTCAGAACGCATCGTCCGCCGTCGCCGCAGCGCGCTCGCCGCGCGCGACGAAGCGGCCCGCGCGCTCGCCCGTCGGCTCGCCGTCGCGATACGACAGCACGCCGTTCACCCACACAGCCTCGATTCCGTGCGCGGGCTGCTGCGGCTTGTCGAACGTCGCGGCGTCGCGCACCCGCTCGGCGTCGAACAGCACGAGATCCGCGTGATAGCCGACCCGCACCTCGCCGCGCTGCGCGAGCCCGAAGCGCCGCGCGGATAGCGACGTCATCTTGCGCACCGCCTCTTCGAGCGGAATCAGCCGCTCGTCACGCGCGTAGTGGCCGAGCACGCGCGGGAACGCGCCCCAGAGACGCGGATGCGGCAGCGGATCGTTCGGCAGGCCGTCGGAGCCGACCATCGTCGCCGGATGCGACAGGATCCGGCGCACGTCGTCCTCCGACATGTTGTGATAGACGGCGCCCGCCGGTTGCAGGCGGCGCGCCGCGTCCTGCTCCGGGACGCCCCATTCGGCCGCGATCGCCTTCAACAGCTTGCCCGCCATCTCCGGATGCGGATTGGACCATGTGATCGTGATGTCGATGTCGCCCGTCGCCTGCTTGACGTCGAGCGTCGACGAGCTGCGGCTGTACGGATAGCAGTCGCAGCCGACGGGCTGGAGCCGCCGCGCGCCTTCGAGCGACGCGAGCACTTCGGCGCTGCGTCCCCAGTTCGACGGCCCCGCGCACTTCAGATGCGAGATCACGACGGGCACGCGCGCGTGCCGGCCGACGCGATATGCCTCGTCCATCGCATCGAGGATCGCGTCGAACTCCGTGCGCATGTGCGTCGTGTAGACGGCGCCCGCGTTCGCGAGCGGCTCGGCGAGCGCCATCACTTCTTCGGCCGGCGCGGCGAACGCCGAGCCGTACGCGAGCCCGGAGCTCAGGCCGAGCGCGCCGTGCGCGAGCGCTTCTTCGAGCTGCGCGCGCATCGCGGCGATTTCGGCGTCGGTCGCCGCGCGGTCGAGCCGGTCCATCTGGTTGTTGCGCAGCGCGGTATGGCCGACGAGCGCCGCGACGTTGACGGCCGGCTTCGCCGCGTCGACCGCGTCGACGTACGCGGCGAACGTCGGATAGCGGAACGCCGCGCGGGCGCCGAGCAGGTTCATCGGATCAGGCGGATCGCCTTTCAGCGCGACGGGCGACGCGCTGATCCCGCAGTTGCCGACGATCACCGTCGTCACGCCCTGCGAGATCTTCGGCAGCATCTGCGGCGCGTCGATCACGTGCGTGTCGTCGTGCGTGTGCACGTCGACGAAGCCGGGCGCAAGCGCCCGGCCGTTCGCCTCGATCACCTGGTCCGCGAGCCAGTTCGTCAGATTGCCGATCGCGACGATCCGGTCGCCGCGGATCGCGACGTCGCGCTCGACGCTAGGCGCGCCCGTGCCGTCGTACAACTGGGCGCCGACGATCAGCGTATCGGCTGCTTCGGGATGCGAGTGCATGTCAGTCTCCTAACGGTTGGCGGTCGCCGCCGCCGCGGTGCATGTCGAGCGCGTGCTTCATCCGGCGCAGCCGCTCGCGGCAGTCGTCGCCGAGCCGCAGCGCGACCTCGGTGACGAGCACGTCGAGCGCCATCAGCATCGCATAACGCGATGTCGACGGCTTGAAGATGAAATCGGTTTCGAACGCGACGACGGGAATCAGGTGGTCGGCGAGCTGCGCGAGCGGCGACGCCGGCGCGGTGATCGCGATGAGCGTCGCGCCATAGCGCTTCGCGAGCGAGCAGCTTTCGAGCTGCTCGGGGACGCGCCCCGTCACCGACAATGCGACGACGACGCAGCCGGGCGTCGCCGTGCTCGCGACCATCCGCTGCAGCAGCGCATCCTGATACGTCGCGACCGGCCGGCCGAAGCGCACGAGCCGAAAGCGCAGCTCGTCGGCGAGCGCGGTCGAGCCGCCGCCCTGCCCGTACACGTAGATCATGTTCGCGGCGGCGAGCGCGGCGGCCGGCTCGCCGAACGACGTCTGGCGCAGCAGCCGGTGGTTGTGCTCGAGCGCGATCTGCACATCCTCGTACACGCGCGCGACGGGCGTCTCGTCGCGCTGCGCATCGGCTGCGGCCGGGGTCAGAAAGCGCTGGCCGACGGCCGCCGCCTGCGCGAGCCGCAGCTTCAGCTCGCGCACGTCGCGGCAGCCGACCGCCTTCGCGAAGCGCGTGACGGTCGCGACGCTCACGTCCGCCTGCGCGGCGAGCGCGCTGATGCTCGCGTGCGTGGCGCGGGTCAGATCGCCGAGGATCAGCGCGGCGACCTTGCGTTCGGCGCCGCGAAGCTCGGGCGCGCACTCGGCGATCCGGGCGACGATGTCGAAGGCGGGCGGCTCGGTGGACGGAGTCATCGGCGACGGCTAGCAGGGACGGCCGGCGCGAACCGGCTTGTTAATAAATAACATTACCGCAGCGATGCTACTTTCTGTACTATCGCGAAGTCAACTTTGCATCAATATATATGGACGATGGAGCGAGATGAGATGAAAGTTACAAACTATCAGGAAGCGACGATCGATCCGTTCGGCAAGGGTCTCGGCAACGTACCGAGCGCGAGCGTGCCGCTATCGGACGCAGCCCGCCTCGAATGGAATCTGCTCGCCGAGGACGTGAGCCTGCCCGCTGCCGTGCTGTACGCGGACCGGATCGAGCACAACCTGAAGTGGATGCAGGCGTTCGTCGCCGAATACGGCGTGAAGCTCGCGCCGCACGGCAAGACGACGATGGCGCCGCAGTTGTTCCGCCGCCAGCTCGAGACGGGCGCGTGGGGCATCACGCTCGCCACCGCGCATCAGGTGCGCGCCGCGTATCACGGCGGCGTGCGGCGCGTGCTGCTCGCGAACCAGCTCGTCGGCCGGCACAACATGGCGATGATCGCCGAACTGCTGACCGACCCCGATTTCGAGTTCTTCTGCCTCGTCGATTCGGTCGACGGCATCGAGCAGCTCGGCCGCTTCTTCGGCGCGGCGAGGAAGCCGCTCAACGTGCTGCTCGAGCTCGGCGTGCCGGGCGGCCGCACCGGCGTGCGCGACGACGCGCAGCGCGACGCGGTGCTCGCCGCGATCGAGCGTCACGCGGGCGTGCTGAAGCTCGCGGGCATCGAGCTGTACGAAGGCGTGCTGAAGGAGGAAGGCGAGATCCGCGCGTTCCTGCGGCGCGCGGTGACGCTCGTGCACGCGCTCGCGGCGGCCGGCCGCTTCGCGCGCACGCCGGCGCTGCTGTCGGGCGCGGGCTCCGCGTGGTACGACGTCGTCGCCGACGAGTTCGCGCAGGCGTCGGACGCCGGCGTGATCGACGTCGTGCTGCGTCCCGGCTGCTATCTGACGCACGACGTCGGCATCTACAAGAAGGCGCAGACCGACATCTTCGCGCGCAACCCGATCGCGCAAAAGATGGGCGAGGGCCTGTTGCCCGCGCTGCAGCTTTGGGCGTACGTGCAGTCGATTCCGGAGCCGGAGCGCGCGATCGTCGCGCTCGGCAAGCGCGACTCGGCGTTCGACGCTGGCCTGCCCGAGCCGGCGCGCCACTTCCGCCCGAGCGCGGGCGGGCTGCCGCGCGACATCGCTCCGGGCGAAGGCTGGGAAGTGACCGGGCTGATGGATCAGCACGCGTACCTGAAAATCCCGGCGGGCGCGGACCTGAAGGTCGGCGACATGGTGTCGTTCGACATCTCGCACCCGTGCCTCACGTTCGACAAGTGGCGGCAGCTGCTCGTCGTCGATCCGCAGTACCGCGTGACCGAAGTGATCGAAACGTACTTCTGACGCCGACGCGAATCTCTGGCGGGCGCAAGGGCGGCGGCTGTCGCCCTTGCGGGGCGGCGCAGCGCGCGCCGCGCCGCCGCTTCCGCGCTTCGCTGCGGCCTCTTGCCTTTGCGACAAGCTCGCGCCTCGCATCATCGCGTGCGCTTTACGTCCGCTTCACGCGCGCGTCATCTGCGCCGCGGCGGGCCGGGGTACACTGCCCGTTCGTCCTGGATCATCCGCTGTTGTTCAACAGGAGAACACCATGGCAGCAAAGAAGATTCTGTTCCTGACCGGCGACTTCGCCGAAGACTACGAGACGATGGTGCCGTTCCAGGCGCTGCTCGCAATCGGCCATCACGTCGATGCCGTATGTCCCGGCAAGCGCGCGGGCGACCAGGTGAAGACGGCGATTCACGATTTCGAAGGCGACCAGACCTACACCGAGAAACCCGGCCACCAGTTCACGCTGAACGCGACGTTCGACGACGTCGACGCGACCGGCTACGACGCGATCGCGATCGCGGGCGGCCGCGCGCCCGAATATCTGCGTCTCGACCCGAAAGTGATCGCGCTCGTGCGCGCGTTCGCCGAAGCGAAGAAGCCGATTGCGGCGATCTGTCACGCCGCGCAATTGCTCGCGGCAGCCGACGTGATCCGTGGCAAGCGAATCTCCGCTTACCCGGCGTGTGCGCCGGAAGTGCGGCTCGCGGGCGGCGAATACGCGGACATCCCGGTCGACGCCGCCGTCACCGACGCGCCGTTCGTCACGGCGCCCGCATGGCCCGCGCATCCGGCGTGGCTGTCGCAATTCCTCGCGCTGCTCGGCACGCGCATCGAGCTCTGAGCCGCCGCGCGCGCCGGCACGCGACGCGCCCCACGCGCGCGCCTCGCGCTCAGCGCGGCGCGGCCTTCGTCTGCGCCGCGCCGCCCGCCTCGGCGACGCGCGCCTCCAGCATCGTCAACGCGCCGGACAGCGCGTTGAGTGCATCGTCCGGCAGCGACGCCATCGTGTCGTGCAGGAACGCGTTGCGGCGCGGCAGGCATGCTTCGAACGCCGCGCGTCCGGCCGGCGTCAGCTTCACGTTCGTCACGCGGTTGTCGCGCGAATCGGCTTCGCGGTCGATCCAGCCGAGCGTCTCGAGCGTCTTCAACTGGCGCGTGAGCGCGCCCGGATCGACGCGCAGCAGTTCGACGAGCCGCTTCTGCGACGACGCGCCGCCGTGCTGCTCGAGCGCGACCATGATGCGCCAACGCGGCAGCGGCTGCCCGACGTGCGCCTCGAACGCGGCCATGAACGCGCGGTATGTGCGTCCGAACTGCTGCAAGATCGCGATGCGGTCCTGTTCTTCCATGCGCTGACTTCGGCTCCGTAACTGACTGACTTGGATGACGTGAGCAAACGCTCGCTCACTCGGCGACGACGGCCGGCTCGAACGCGCGGCGCAGCTCGACGGGCGGCACGCGGCGGCTCTGCCACACCGCGACGAGCGCGACGAGCGCGCCGACCGCGATGCCGATGTGGATCGCGCCGACGAGGGAATCGCGCGCCGCCTCGAACAAATGGGCGCCATGATGCCCGGCGCGCACAAGTTCGTCCACCAGGCGCGTCTGCGCGGCGCGGTCGATCAGGACCTGCGGATCGGCGAGGCTCGCCTGCCAGCGCAGCGCGCCGTCCGCCGCGAGCGCGTCGTGCACGCCGCTCGCGTAGAGCTGGTTGACGAGCGTGCCCGTCAGCGCGGTGCCGACCATCCCGCCCACCATCCGCAGCGACTGGAGGAGCGCGGTCGCGATCCCGAGATGCTCGCGGCCCGCCGTCTGCTGCGCGAACACGGTCAGGTTCGGCAGCACGAAGCCGAGGCCGACGCCGCCTGCGACCATCAGCGCCATCAGCACCCAGCCTGGCGTCTCGTGCGACGACGCGACGACGCCCGCGCACGCGATCGCGAACAGCAGGAAGCCGGCGTACAGCATCGCGTTCGGGTTGCGGATCCGCGTGATCACGCGGCCGTTCATGATGCTGCCGATCGTGATGAACACGACGAGCGGCGTGATGACGACGCCCGCCTGCTGCGGCGACATCCCGAAGCCGCCCTGGAACAGCAGCGGCGCGTAGAAGAGGAGCGAGAACATCGCGAAGCCGGCGAGGATCGCGAGGATGAAGAGCGTCGACAGCGCGCGGTTCGCGAACATGTCGAACGGCAGAATCGGCTGCGCGCAGCGCTTCTCCCAGCGCCACAGCGCGACGCCGCCGGCGAGCGCGACGACGAGGAGGAGCGTCGGCCAGCCGCCGATCCCGTATTTCGGCAGCCACTCGACGAAGAGCTGCATCGCGCCGAGCGTCGCGGCGATGAGGAGCGCGCCCGGCCAGTCGAGCCGCAT
Organism: Burkholderia sp. BDU5; assembly: GCF_001522845.1. Lineage (NCBI taxonomy): Bacteria > Pseudomonadati > Pseudomonadota > Betaproteobacteria > Burkholderiales > Burkholderiaceae > Burkholderia > Burkholderia sp. BDU5. Next base: position 7,771 of record NZ_LOWC01000109.1, read on the forward strand.
CTTGCTGCGGTGCTCGACGTGCCGCAGATGAGGCAGATAGCGCCAGACGAACAGGAGCGACAGCAGGCCGACCGGCAGATTCACGTAGAACACCGAGCGCCAGCCGTAGTGCTGCGTCAGCACGCCGCCGAGCGACGGTCCGACCGCGTTTGCAATCCCGAACGCCGAGCTCATCAGCACCTGCCAGCGCAGCCGCACGACCGAATCGGGAAAAAGATCGGGGATGCACGCGAACGCCGTGCCGACGAGCATCCCGCCGCCAATGCCCTGCAGCCCGCGCGCGAGCACGAGCGACAGCATGTCCTGCGCCATCCCGCACAGCACCGACGCGCCCGTGAACACGACGAGCGACGCGATCACGAACGGCTTGCGCCCATAATAGTCGCCGAGCCGGCCGAAGACCGGCACGGTGATCACCGACGCGAGCAGGTACGACGTCGCGACCCAAGCGTACAGGTCGAAGCCGCGCAGCTCGGCGACGATCGTCGGCAGCGCGGTGCCGACGACGGTCTGGTCGAGCGCGACGAGCATCGTGACGAAGGAAATGCCGAGCATCGCGAGCAGCGACTCGCGAAACGGCAGGACTTGCCCGCTCGAATGGTGGGCGGCGGTATGGACGGCCATCTTTTGTTCGTGCAACTTTTGATACATCAACGAATCAAAAATTCTATCATGCATCGGGTAATCTAGCCGGCGCCCCCATGCGATGCGCGCGCCGCGAAGGAGTCAGATGGAACCGCTCACAATCGTTGCCGGACCGACGCTGTCGGCCGAGGATCTCGACACGCTGCGGCGCGCGAAGCTCGCGCTCGAGAGCCCGTCGCTGACGGTCAAGCTGACGAGCGTCGTCGGCGCGCCCGTCGAGAAGATGATCGGCAAGCTGCCCGGCTTCGCGACCGACAAGATCAACGACGCGACGCAGCTCGCGCTGCGCAAGTGCCTGCACCTCGCGCTGCGCACGCTCGGCAAGTCGGGCGGCGTCGCGAGCGACGGCGAGACGCCGAACAAGCCGAGCAACCTGCTGCACAAGCTGGCCGTCGCGACAACGGGCGCGGCGGGCGGCGCGTTCGGCCTGTTCGCACTGCCCGTCGAGCTGCCCGTCACGACGACGCTGATGTTCCGCTCGATCTGCGACATCGCGCGCAGCGAGGGCGAGGATCTGTCGATCGCCGAGGCGCAGTTGCAATGCCTCGCGGTGCTCGGGATGGGCGGCGGCTTCGGCCCTCTGCCGGGCGCGGGCAAGAAGGACGGCAAGGGCGGCAAGGAAGAGGAAGACGCCGACATCGGCTATTTCGTGCTGCGCGGCGCGCTCGCGCAGGCGGTGTCGAAGGCGTCGTCGGAGATCGCGTCGAAAGGTTTCGCGACGCACGGCTCAACCGCCCTCTTCCGCCTCGTGCAGACGATCGCGTCGCGCTTCTCGGTGCAGGTGACCGAGCAGATCGCCGCGAAGTCGATTCCGGCGATCGGCGCCGTGCTCGGCGCGACCGTCAACACGCTGTTCATCGACCACTTCCAGCAGGCCGCGCACGGCCACTTCGCGGTGCGCCGGCTCGAGCGCGAGTACGGCCAGGCGGCCGTGAAGGCCGCGTATCAGACGATCGACGCGTCGGCCGTGCGCTGAGTCGCGCGCTCGACCGCGGTGCGCCGCACGAACGCGGCCGCGCGCACGAGCGCCCGCGCCGATTCGGGTACGAACGGCACGTAGATCTGCCATACGTGCGGCATCTCCGGCCATACCTCGAGCTCCACGTGCACACCTGCCGCGCGCGCCTTGTCGGCGACGCGCCGCGAATCGTCGAGCAGCACCTCAGTGCTGCCCGCCTGGATGAAGAGCGGCGGCAGCCCCTTGAAATCCGCATAGAGCGGCGATGCGTACGGATGCGTGCCCGGCGTGTCGCCGAGATAGAGGCGCGCCGCGCGGCCGAGCGCCGCGCCCGCGAACATCGGATCGAGGCCGTCGTGCGCGCGCAGCGTGTCGCCCGTCGCGGCGAGATCGGTCCACGGCGAAAACAGCACGGCCCCCGCGGGCAGCGGATCGCCCGCGTCGCGCAGCGCGACGAGCGTCGCGAGCGCGAGGCCGCCGCCGGCCGAATCGCCGCCGAACACGATCGACTCGGCCGGCGTGCCGGCCGCAACAAGTTGCCGGTACGCCGCGAGCGCGTCGTCGACCGCGGCCGGGAACGGATGCTCGGGCGCGAGCCGGTAGTCGAGCGAGAACGAGCGCACGCCCGCGTGCTTCGTCAGCGCGAACACGAGCGGACGGTGCGTCTGCGGTGAGCAGAAATAATAGCCGCCGCCGTGGAAATACAGCAGCATCCGGCTTTGCGGCGCGCGGCCGGACGCGGCGTCCGCGCGCTCGAGCCATTCGCCGCGCAGCGGCGCGTCGCCGGGGCCGTAGCGCTCGCGCAGCCGCCAGCCCGCGGGCGGACGGCGCGGCACACGCATCCGCAGCTTCGCCAGACGCCGCGCACGCGCCGGATCGATCACGGGACGCAGCGTCTCGGGACGAAACTGCCGGCGCAGCAGCCAGCACGCAACCTTGCTTTGCCAACTCATCGGACGTACTCCGAACCCAAACAACGTGACGATACTACGAGCGATTCGGCGCACGTCCGTCGATTGGCCCCTCTAAATCCGGATCGCCCGGCTCAGTTCGCCGGCCGGACCTGGCCGCGAATCTCGCCGCCAGGATGGGCCTTCGTGTGCACATTGAAATACCACTTGGCCGCCATCAGGTCGCCGACCTGCTCGTCGGTCAACGCCTTCTCACCTGCAATCGGACTCGCGAGCGCGTCCTTCGGAATCGGCACCTGCACGCCCGCGTTCTGGCCGACGGACGCCGGGCCGTGAAAGTGCGCGGCGGTCGCGGGTCCCGTCAGATCGCGATACGTGACGTTCCAGCGCAGCATGCGGGTTGCGGTATCGTAGGTCGCGTCGAGCGAGCCCGAGCCCTTGCTCGTCGTCGGCGGCACTTCGCTCGACGGCTGCAGGTTCGCGACGAACTTCACCGTCTCCGCACGCGCGATGCCCGCCGCGAATGCACACGCGAGCACGCCGATTCCGATCTTGCGCAATGTCAACATGATTCCTCCTTGCGATCGCCGACCGTATTGCGCGGGCGAGCTCGATGCCCGCCCGACATCCGATGGTAGTCGATCTTGTGCGCGCGGCGCTCGACGCAAAGTGGCGGCCAATCTCGCTCGGCGCCGCGTTCGGCGGCCGTTGCGCGGATGGCGGCGTGCGGCAAGCATCCGCCGAGAACAGAGATTTGCACGAAATCGTCTGAATCCGCATGCGGGGTTTCGCTACACTGCTTGTACACAGTTGCATGTTTCCTTCCGTTCGAAGGAATATCTGCGAGTTTTGACGCGGCCTTCGGGCCGCTTTTTTTGCGCGCCCCCAACGCGCGCGCGCCGCATCATCGACTGCATGGCGGCGGATCGCGTTCGCGCCGACTTCGCGCGGCATGCGCGCAACACCGCATTGCCTGCGAACGACTCGCGCGCGCCGCCATGAGCGAAATCAGCATCGTTCCCCCACGACACGACGATGCTTCACAATTTACGCGATAATCGGCTCGTCTCGAATGAAACAATGTGGAAGGCCATGCCGATTTGCCGCTTGTCGCCGCCGCTTCGCGTCACTCCGTTCGCCCGGCTCCTGTTGCGAAGCGCCCTCTGCTTATCCACGCTCGCCGCGACATCCGCACATGCGCAGGAATTCGCATTGTTCGGCGGCCTGCTCGCGGGCGGCGGCGGTCATAGCTACGCGTGGGCGTTCGATTATCAGGAAGGGCTCGGCCGCTATGCCGCCGCAGGCTTCACCTGGTACAACGAGGGACACATTCCGAATCACCATCGCGACGGCCAGGCGGTCCAGCTCTGGGGCCGACTGCCGCTGCGCGACAACCGCTTCGTGATCTCGGCAGGCGCGGGTCCGTACCGCTACTTCGACACGACCGCGGCCACCGAAGGCCGCGGCTATTCGAACTCGCACGGCTGGGGCGTGCTGATGAGCGTGCGCGCCGCGTATTACACGTCGCACCGCTGGCTCGCGCAACTGCAGGTGAACCGGACCCAGGTGTTCAGCGGGCCGAACACGACATCGCTGATGTTCGGCATCGGCTATCAGCTCGACGCGCCGGACACTCCCGGCCCGCGCGACTACGCGGCGAGCCGCGCAGGCCGCGTGACCTCGAACGAAGTCACCGCGATGCTGGGCGAGACGATCCTCAACAGCCGGCGCTCGCCGAGCGCGCTCGGCGGCAGCCTCGAATACCGGCGCGGCGTCGCGAAATACGTCGACTGGACGGCGACCTATCTATACGAAGGCTCGAAGCAGTCGATCCGCCGCAACGGAATCGCATCGCAGTTCTGGCTCACGCGCGCGTTCCTCGACGACAAGGTCGCGCTGTCGGCCGGCGCGGGCGCGTATCTGACGCTCAACGAGCGCGACATTCGCGACCGCCCCGGCGAAGGCGACGGGCGTGTGTCGGGCATCGTGTCGATATCCGCGAGCTACCGTTTCGACGATCGCTGGCTCGCGCGCATCACGTGGAATCGTGTCGTCACGCGCTACGATCGCGACACCGACGTGATTCAGGCCGGGCTCGGCTACCGGTTCTGAGTTCCGTCAATCCAGCGCGCGCAGCACGCCGATCAATTGCTTCGCGGCGACGTCCCAGCGGAATCGCGACGCATGCCGCCGCCCCTTGTCGCGCATCTCGCGCCGCAGCTCGGCATCGCCCATCAGCTGCGCGATCGTCGCCGCTATGTCGATCGCATCGTGTGCGTCGCAATACAGCGCGGCGTCGCCGCACGCCTCGGGCAGCGACGCCTCGCGCGACACGATCACCGGGCACCCGCAATACATCGCCTCGAGCGGCGGCAGGCCAAATCCTTCGTATAGCGAAGGAAACACGAAACAGCCGGCGTTCTCGTAGAGCGCCTTCAGCTCGCCGTCGCTCACGTAGCCTGCCCACGTCACGTTGCGCGCGCTTGCGTTGTCGCCGAGCGTCGACGTGCCGAAGATCTTGATGTTGCTGCCGCCCGCGATCACGAACTTGAGCTCGGGACGCGTGCGCTCGAGCCTCGCGATCGCGTCGAGCGTGCGCGCGAGATTCTTGCCTGGCGCGATCGAGCCGACGATCAGCACGAAGCCGTCGTATGCGAGACCGAGCCGCTCGAGCACCGCCGGATCGCTGTCGATCCTTCCAAAGTGATCGACGCCGGACGCGATCGTCGTCACGTCGGTCGGCGCGACGTTAAGGCGTGCGACGATCCGCTCCTTCGAGAAGCGCGACACCGTCAAGATGTGCCGCGCGTTGCGCTTCAGCATCCAGAACGCGAAGCGATACCAGAGCCGGAACGCGAGCGAATAGCCTTGCGGAAAGTCGAACACGGCGACGTCGTGAATCATCACCACCTGGTTGCGCTTGAAAAGCGGCCCGACGTTGCAGAGGCTGACGAGCGTCTGCCCGCGCGTCGCGAACGGCAGCGCGAGCTGCTCCCACAGCGCGCCGCGCAAGCGGGGCACGACGCGTCGCGCGACCGCGGGCGGCAGCGCATCGCTCGCGTGATCGCGAGGCACGACGAGCGTCGGATTGCGCTCGCCCGGCAACAGACGCGCGAGCGCCGACGTGAACTCGTGCGCGACGCGCTGCACCCCCGTCAGGCGCTGCGACGTGAACTTGCCGTTGATCGCGACGGGCGTCGGCAAGGCCGTGGCGCTCGCACGCTCGCCGGCAAATGCAACGCGATGCGGCGTGTCGTGCACCGTGCCCGCCGCCTGCGACGCGCTCGCCGACGTTACATCGACGTCCTGACGATCGCGCAGCGTGTGCAGCGACGGCTTGGATAAGGGGGAAGACAGATTCATGGCGGCTGCAACGGCGTGACGACACCCGGTTGACGAACGCATCCGCGACGTTCGCGGAAGCGCGCTATACACGTTCCAGTGTCGTCATTCCGTTGCGCGCGGTCTGTGCGTTCCGTCGCACAACGCGGCGCACGGCACGTGAATCTCGCCGTACGCCGCATTCGCGTGCGTCAGCGACCGCGGCTCACCGACCAGATCAGATAGAACGATTCGGCGGTCGGCAGGATCTGCGCGAGCATCCGATTGAAGCGCGCAGCGGGCGCCGTGCCGACGTATACGACGTCGAGCGGCTTCATGTCGAACTCGGTCGCGAGCATCAACGCGTCCACCTGCGTCATGTCGAGACGGAACACTTCGGGCTTGTTGTGTTCGGGCGCGTAGTTGACCTTCTTCAGGCCTTCCTGCAATCCGCTTTGCACGCCGGGCGCCTGCGCGAGCGGCGGATTCGGATGGCGAATGACGATTACCTGGCGCGGGTTCGCCCCCGTCGGATCGATGCTGCCGGCTGCGCTCAACGCGTCCGCGAGCGACAACTGCCCCTGGTTCATGTAGACCGTCTGCGGCTTTGGCACCTCGCCCATCACGAACACGCGGTTCTGCGTACGGTCGGGCACGTGAACGATGTCATCCGCTTGCAGCACGATGTTCTGTCGCAAGTCGCCGCGATTCAGAATGCGGTTCACGTCGATCGTCATCACCTGATCGCCGCGCGTAACGAGCACGCGCTGCAGATCCGCGTCGGAATTGCCGCCGCCCGCGCGGTTGATCGCGTCGACGACACGCAGATGCGAGCCCGTCAGCGACAGTTGCCCCGGGTTCTTCACGTCGCCCGTCACCTGCACGCGCTGGCTGCGGTACTGCATCACGCGCACGTCGATCTGAGGATTTCTGATCTGCTTGCTCAGACGCCGTGCGAGCAGCGCGGAGATCTGCACGGGGCTCATCCCTTCGACGCGCAAGCGGCCGAGCGTCGGAAAGAAGATCGTGCCGTTGGCGGCGACGCGCTGGCCCGGCGAGTCGACCTCGCCCTGCCCGTTCGTGCCGAATGCGCTGACCTGCTGCGGCAGCACGCCGCCGAGACCGCCCGACGCCTGCAGCGTGCCGATGTCGGCGAGCGGCGACGTGTCGGCGCCCGTGCCGTTCCCGCCGCCGCGCGAGAGCTCGGGGTGGTCCCAGACAACGATGCCGAGCACATCGTCCGGGCCAGCGCGATAGTCGGCCGGCGCAGCGGGCAGGCTCTGTCCAATGCCTGCCTCCTTCGCGCGCGTGTCGGCCTCGTCGGCCTGCTTGAGCGTATAGACGAGCTGCGGCGTGATCAGCTTGACGTCGTACACCGTCGAATCCGTCGGTGCGCTGAGGTTGTCGTTCATGCGGCTCGAATCGAGCGCCGGTCCCGGGGCCAGCGCACAGCCCGACAAGGCGACCGCCGCAGCGGTCGCCCATGCTAGGGGCTTCAACATCTTGTCGTTTCTCCTTGGTAGCGTGGTCGTCGAAGACGATCTTGGTTCTCGGTGTACGCGCTGCAGGCTGCTCAGAACGCGTTGCGGCCGATGAATCCCTTGACGAGCGTAATCAGGATGATCTTGATGTCGAACCAGAAGGTCCAGTTCTGCATGTAGAAGAGGTCGAACTTCACGCGCGCGGCCATCTTCTCGACCTTGCGCGTCTCGCCTCGATAACCGTTCACCTGCGCCCAGCCGGTGATGCCGGGACGCACGCGATAGCGGTACATGTAGCCGTCGACGAGCTCCTTGTAGATGTCGTCGTGCTCGATCGCGTGCGGACGCGGACCGACGACCGACATCTGGCCGAACAGCACGTTGAGAAATTGCGGCAGCTCGTCGAGCGACGTGCGGCGCAGGAACGCGCCGACCTTCGTGATCCGCGAATCGTTGCGCGACGCCTGGCGCACGACGCCTCCCTCCTCGGCATGCACGCGCATCGTGCGGAACTTCAGGATCTCGAACTCGCGGCCGTCGACGCCCTTGCGTTTCTGCCGGAACAATACGGGGCCCGGCGACGACAGCTTCACCGCGAGCGCGAGCGAGGCGAGAATCGGCGACAGCGGAATCAGCACCGCGAGCGCGAACAGACGATCGAACATGAACTTGGGCCACAGCTGCGGAATCGACAGCGGGCTCGTCGCGAGATTGATCGCGGGCATGCCGACCACCTGCGTGACCGACCGGTTGAAGAACGTGATGCCGCGCACGTCGGGCAGGAAGCGCAGGTTCACGAAATCGTGCCGAAACTCGCGCACGATCCGCTGAATCTGCCGCTCGTGCGACAGCGGCAGCGCCAGCCAGATCTCGTCGATCGCGCCTGCGCGCACGCGGCGCTTCAGCTCGCGCAGATCGGCGACGACGGGCACGCCGCCGACATGACGCTCCGCATCGGCGACGCACACGCTGTCGTCGAATACGCAAACCGCCTCGTAGCCGTGCGACGACGACGCACGCAGTTGCTCGATCACCGCACGCCCATAAACCTCGGAGCCGACGATCGCGACCGCGCGCGGCTTCGCGCCCGGCCGGCGCAAACCGGTCAGCACGCCGTGGATCGACGCCTTGCCGAGTAGCAGCACCGCGCCCGACATCAGCATCGTCCGGCCGAGCCAGACGAGCGACACGTCGGCGTCGCGATGCAGCAGCAGCGTGAACGCCGCGGCGATCGCGGCAACGCCGAGCCAGCCGAGCAACACGCGCGACAGCGTGCGATACGACATCTGCTCGCGCGCGCCGTCGTACACGCCGATCGCCGGAAAGACGATCAGCGTCAACGCGCACAGCAGCGCGATGGCCGTACGCTGCGCGTCCGGCACGTCGAGCGTGCCGCTGTCGTACAGCACCTGTGCGAGCAACGCCCCCGCTGCCACCAGTACCACGTCGAGCAACTTGTTCAAGAGTCCCAACATTGCCGAATCTCCACTTTCCTCGTTCTGTCGTCTCAAGCAGCCGAGCGCACGACGCCGTGATAACCGGCGGCGCGTAGCGGCCGGCCTTCCGCCGGAATCGGCTGCGGCGTGTGCGCTTCGCGCGTCGCCTCGAGGATGAGGCGGTTGAATTCGCCGCGAATCACGCCGTAGCACTCGCACGCGTGCGTTTCGAGGCCGTGCCGGTCGAGCACCGTGATGTGTCCGCGGCGCTGGCGGATGAACCCCGCCTCCTGCAGCTTGCCCGCCGCTTCGGTAATGCCTTCTCGACGCACGCCGAGCATGTTCGCGATCGTCTGTTGCGTGACCGCGAGTTCGTCGCCTTCGACGCGATCGTGCGCGAGCAGCAGCCAGCGGCTCAGTTGCTCGCTGACGGAGTGATGACGGTTGCAGAGCGCGCTACGCGCGATCTGCGTCATCGCGGCCTGCCAATAGCGGAGCATCAATTGGTAGGTGTCGAGCGAGCGGTCGAATTCGCGCCGAAACACCTGGGTCGGCACGCGATAGGCGAAGCCGCCGCTGCGCACCTCGACGCGGCCCGACGCCCCGCCGCAGCCGTAGTCGGCGAGCGTCGACACGCCGACCACGCCTTCTCTGCCGACCGCGGCGACTTCGACCATCGCGCCGTCCTCCATCAGATACAGCACGGACATCATCGCGGTGGTCGGGAAATACAGATGACGCATCGGCTCGTCGGTTTCGCAAAGTAGTTGCGCGCTCTTGATCTTCACGAGCTCGAGATGCGGTGCGAGCGCGCGGAGGCTGTCGTCGGCAAGCGAGCCCAGCAGGGCGTTGGCATGAAAACCACTGGTCTGATGAAGCATGTTCGTGTCCCGGTTTGTCAGCGCCGCTCAAGTCGCGGCGCAGGGTTCCGTTTTTCGCAAGACACGGTCACAGCAAGAATCGTTGTTCCTCGGAATCGTGTCGGCGGCCCTTCTGGTCGTCCTCATACAAGCTGATGCATCACCCTCTTGGGGGGGGGGGGTGAAAACCCTTAAGCGATTAACGTGCCAATTGGTACAGCTCCTTAATATATAAAGGCATTGGCCGGACAATTCCTATCTGAATATCCTTTCTCCAACCGAAAGCGTCTCATTCGCGGACACTTTGATACGGATCGAGCGACAGCAGGTGTCTCATCTAACAGTTTCGTAATCTTTACGCAGCCCTTGCCGCTTAGTGCTTGGCCCTTTCATTACAACGGCTTGTGAACCTTTACAGACAAGAATGAAATGATGTGAACATTTCATCTCAATAAAACGAGAGTTCGCAGCGGTTCTTGGGAAACTGTCTCAGATGTGAGTCAGCGAGGGACGGACACACTCTGTCATCCAACCCACATATACACGCCAAGCCATTGATTACAAACGATTTGACAAAAACACAAAAGGCTCGCGAAACCTAACCGGCGTAAAAAGGTAAAAATTTCTGATCAGCCCCCCCTGGAATCGGAAATAGATACCGAAAACGGAGGCACCAGCCCCATTAAAAATGGTAAAACCGATTACTCCCTCTCGAAATAATTAAATTCATCCGAAATTAATTTAGGAATATTCCTAAATGTCAAAACTTGTGAAATGCGCATCGCATGCAAACCTCAAAAATGCCGACGTGATAATCTGAAATTGCATTTTCAACGTCAAGCTGAATTAACAAATAAAAATCGTACCTGTCTAGCCAGGCGGGTTCGATTGCGCGCGGCGCCCGGCCAGGCACTGCGCCGTTGCTCCGGATCTGCGATCCGGAAAGGACAAACCGTGACCTACCGCGAATTCAAAGAGCCCGCGACGAGGGCCGGCGGCATCATCGAGCTGCCGCACCGCACCGACGCCAACCGCTTCCTCGCATCGCTCGGCGTCGCCGAGCGCGCGACGCTCGCGAGCCACCTGCAACTCGTGCACGTGAAGTCCGGCCAGGTGCTGTGCGAACCGGGCATGCCGCTCGAGCACGTCTATCTGCCCGTCACGACCGTCATCTCGATCCAGTACGCATCGTCCGACGGCATGACGCTCGAGATCGCGGAGATAGGCAACGAAGGGATCGTGAGCCCGCAGCTCGTCGGCAGCGACGGCGCGATTCCGTGCCGCGTGCTCACGTGCCGGGACGGCTTCTCATATCGGCTCAGCGCGCGCGTGCTGTCGAACCTGCTCGAGGAATCGACGCAGATGCGCCAGGCGGTCTTTCGCTGCACGCACCTGCTGATGGCGCAGGCGAAGCAGATCTCGTTTTGCAGCCGGCATCACGTACTGAAGAACCAGCTGTGCCGCTGGTTCCTGCTCGCCTACGACCGCTCGCGAAGCGTCGAGATCCAGGTCACGCACAGCATGCTCGCGCAGATGCTCGGCGTGCGCCGCGAAACCGTCACCGACGCGGCCGGCGACATCCAGAAAATGGGGCTGATCCGCCAGTACCGCAGCTCGATCATCCTCGTCGATCTGCCCGGGCTCGATGCACAGTCGTGCGGATGTCACACGATCATTCGCGAAGAGATGAAGAAGATTCTGTCCGCGCCGACGAGCGCGTCCGGCGCGCTCACCGAATTGCGCAGCTAGCCCGTTCCGCGCCGCTCGTTCGCAGCGGCGGCTGCGCCTCGCACGACAATGACGCCGCACGCGCGGCTCCCGCCTTCGGCGCGACGCCCGACACCGTCGGTTAGGTGCCGAACAGAACCGCCTCATGCCCGATGGTCTACTACCCGTCGTACGCCACGCGGGCGTCATACGTCTTGCCCGCAGATACGGGGACCCTCATCCAAGCCGGAGCCGCCAGATGAAAAACGAATTGAGAACAATCATCAAGGACGTCGCGCATCTCGAAGCGTCGATCGACCATATCGCGGACAGCGACGACCTTTACGAAGCGGGCCTGTCTTCGCTGAACACGATTCAGTTGATGCTCGCCATCGAGAAGCGCTTCAACATCGAGATTCCGGACGAAATGCTGAACCGCCAGCTCTTCCAGAGCATCGACTCGCTTGCCGGAGCCGTCACGCATCTGCAGCGTGCCGCACAATCCGCATGAAGCGCTTCGACGCCGAAACCGGCAACGCACGCGTCGCTGCCGTCGAATCCCTGCTCGCCGACGATCACTCGTTGAACGAAGCCGCGCGCCGCGTCGCGCAAGTCGCCGCACGCTTCGCCGACGCGGTCGATCGCGACGCGCGCTTTCCGACCGAAGCGATCGACGCGATGCGCGAAGAGCGCCTGCTCGGCGCGCTCGTGCCGGCCGAACTGGGCGGCCGCGGCGCTTCGCTTGCAGCCGTCGCCGCCGCGTGCCGGATCATCGGCCAGGCCTGTTCGTCGGCCGCGATGATCTATGCGATGCATCAGACGCAGGTCGCGAGCATCGTCGATCACGCGCTGTCGAGCGACTGGCACCGCCGCTTCGTCGAGCAGCTCGCCGAGCGCGAATGGCTGCTCGCGTCGGCGACGTCCGAAGAAGAAGTCGGCGGCAATCTGCGCAACAGCCGCTGCGCGATCGAAGCCGAAGACGACACCTTCACGCTCGCGAAGCTCGCGCCGACGATCTCGTACGGCGCGCAAGCGGACGCGATCCTCGTGACCGCGCGGCGCCATCGCGACGCGCCCGCCGCCGAGCAAGTGCTCGTCACGCTGCTGAAGGAAAACGCGACGCTCACGCGGCGCAGCGGCTGGGACACGTTCGGCATGCGCGGCACCTGCAGCGAAGGCTTCGCGCTCGACGCGCGCGGCCACTGCGAGCAGATCTTCCCCGTGCCGTTCGCGCAAATCGCCGAGCGAACCATGGTGCCGACGTCGCACATCCTGTGGGCGGCAGTATGGACCGGCATCGCGAACGACGCATTCCTGCGCGCGCATCAATTCTTCCGCGCGCAGATGCAGAAGCAAGGCGGCGCGCTGCCGCCGTCCGGCCGCCGGATCGCCGATGCGCTCGCGCTGCTGCAGGCGATGCAGGCGCGCATCGACGGTGCACTGCGTCTGCATGAGCACAGCGCCGCTCGCTCGTGGTCCGCGTCGATGGCGCAGGCGGCCGAGATCAACACGCTGAAGACCTACGTGTCGACGACCTCGCTCGACGTGGTCAAGCACGCGACGATGATCTGCGGGATGGCGTCGTACAAGAACGGCACGCCGTACACGCTCGGCCGCCACATCCGCGACCTGCATTCGGCGCCGCTCATGATCAGCAACGACCGCATCGAAGCCAATACAGCCAACCTGCTGCTCGCGTTGCGTCCGGCAACGCTGGAGAGAGAGATTTGAACGACATGACCAATCCTTCTGCGCACGCGGCCGAAACGGCTCAGGCACCCATCGATCGCGACGGCGTGAACGCGCTGCGCGACGAGCTCGTCGAAGCGGGGCTGTTGATCTCGACGGGCATTCAGGGCCTCTTCGGTCGCAGCGAGAAGTTCGAGCGCGTCGTCGACGCGCTCGACGCCTACATCACGCGCCTCGGCGCCGACCAGCATGCGGAAGTGCTGCGCTTTCCACCTGCGATGAGCCGACCGGAGTTCGAGCGCAGCGAGTATCTGAAGAGCTTCCCGCAGCTCGCGGGCACCGTGCACAGCTTCTGCGGCGGCGAGCACGATCAGCAGCGCGTGCTGCAATGCCTCGATCGCGGCGAGGACTGGACCGAGAGCCAGAAGCCGACCTACGTCGTGATGACGCCCGCCGCATGCTATCCGGTCTATCCCGTCATCGCGCGGCGCGGCGCGCTGCCCGCCGACGGCCGGATCGTCGACGCGTTCTCGTACTGCTTCCGCCACGAGCCGTCGCTCGATCCGACGCGCATGCAACTGTTCCGGATGCGCGAGTACATCCGGATCGGCACGCCCGAACAGATTCTCGCGTTCCGTCAGGGCTGGATCGAGCGCGGCACGCGGATGATCGAAGCGCTGCGGCTGCCGAACAGCATCGACCTCGCGAACGACCCGTTCTTCGGGCGCGGCGGCAAGATCGTCGCGAGCAGCCAGCGCGACCAGAACCTGAAATTCGAACTCCTGATTCCGATCGAATACGACGGACGCCTGACCGCATGCCTGAGCTTCAACTACCACATGGACCACTTCGGCCTGCTGTGGGGCATCAAGACGGCCGACGCCGAGATCGCGCACACGGGCTGCGTCGGCTTCGGCCTCGAACGCCTGACGCTCGGCCTCTTCAGGCATCACGGCTTCGATCTCGACGCATGGCCGCAGGCGGTACGCGACGTACTGTGGGGACATCGATGAGCAGCATCCTGCTCGATGCGCCGGCGAACGGCGCGTCGCTCGAAGAAATCTTCACCGACATCCGGCATCGCGTGCGGCACTACCGGCCGCACGCGCTGCACGGACCGCAGATGGTCTGGAAGCAGACCAACTGCTACGTCGATCTATGGATCGAAGTGCTCGGCTGGTGGGGGCTCAATCCGTATGCGGCGCTGCCGTTTACGATCACGCTCGACTTCGAGGGCGACCAGTTCTCGTTCTTCAAGTTTCCGTTCGAGGATCTCGAGACGCTGTACGGGATCGTCGTACAGGAGCATGCGATTTTCGAGCCGGTCGACGTGCACGTCGAGAACCAGGTCGCGCGCGGCCACCTGATGCTCGTCGAAGTCGATGCGTGGTATCTGCCGGATACGCGCGGCAACAGCTATCAGACCGAGCATACGAAGACGACGATCGGCATCGACGCGATCGACCGAGAACGGCGACGCGTCGGCTACTTCCACAACAGCGGCTACTACCTCGCGGAAGGCATCGACTACGACGGCCTGTTCGGCAAGCACGCGCCGTCGCAGCTCGTGCCATACGTCGAATGCGCGAAGCGCCGATTCAAGCCGCTCGAGGAACGCGAGCTGTGCGAAGCGTCGCTCGCGCTTCTGGCGCGCCATCTGAAGCGGCGGCCGACGTCGAATCCGATCGCGGCATTCCGCCAGCAGCTCGCTCGCGACGCGAAGACGATCGCGTCGCAACCGATCTCGTACTTTCACGCGTATTCGTTCAACACGCTGCGGCAGCTCGGCGCGAACTTCGAGCTGTTCGGCCGCTATCTGCGCTGGCTCGAAGCGAGCGGCTGCAGCGGCCCGTTCGACACGCTCGTCGCCGCATGCGACACGATCGCGTCGGAATCGATGGTGCTCGAATTCCGTCTCGCGCGCGCGAGCGCGCGCGGCAAGGAGGAGCGCGGCGAAAGCAGTCTCGACATTCTCGAGCGCGCGCATGCGTCGCTCGTCGGCGGCGTCGCGCGAATCGCACCGCCCGGCAAGGCCGAGCCGAATCCGCCATTCGGCACGCTGTACGTGCCGCCGAGGCCCGTCTCCGCGGTCAGATGAAATCCGCGCCGGATCGCGCGGCGCTCAGCGCCGCCCAATGGACGTTGATCGCGACGCCCGCGGGCGCGATCGCGCGACCGAGCGAGCTCTGCGAAACCGGCTGGTGCGCCGCGCCCGTGCCCGGCACCGTCGCGCAGGCGCTCGCCGCCGCGCGGCGCTTCGATCCCGCGCATCCGTATCCGCTCGGCGACAGCGACTATTGGTATCGAACGACCTTGCACGGCGCGGGACCGCGCATCGTCCGACTGAACGGTCTCGCGACGATCGCCGAGGTCTGGCTCGACGATACGCTGCTGCTCTGCTCGGACAATATGTACATCGCGCACGATGTCGCCGTGACGCTCAGCGGCGCGAACCGCTTCTCCGTCTGCTTCCGCTCGCTCGACCGGCATCTCGCCGCGCACCCGCCGCGCGGCCGTGCACGCTGGCGCACGCGTCTCGTCGACACGCCCGCGCTGCGCGGCGTGCGCGCGACGTTCCTCGGCCGGATGCCCGGCTGGTTTCCGGCGATCGAGCCGATCGGTCCGTGGCGCGCCATCGAAATCGCGAATCCGGCCGGCGCGCCGACGATCTTGCGCGACACGCTGCGCGCGACGTTCGACGGCCGCGACGGCATCCTCGACGCGACGCTCGAATTCGCCGCGCCGCTCGCGAACGCGGCGCACGCGCAACTCGTCTGCGGCGCGCACGCGGCGGCGCTCGAGACAACCGGTCCGCACACCGCGCGCGCGACGCTGAGGATTCCGAATGTCACGCCGTGGTGGCCGCACACGCACGGCGAGCCGGCGCTGTACGACATCGGCGTCGAAATCGGCGGCGCGACGATTCCGCTCGCCAAAACCGGCTTTCGCATGCTCGCCGTCGAACGCGGCGCCGATGGCCGAGGCTTCGCGCTGTCGGTCAACGGCACGCCGATCTTCGCGCGCGGCGCGTGCTGGACGAGCGCAGACCCGGCCGGCCTGCAGGCCGATCCCGCTGCATACCGCCGCGCACTCACGCTCGCGCGCGACGCCGGCTGCAACATGATCCGCGTCGGCGGCACGATGATCTACGAAGCCGACGCGTTCTACGCGCTGTGCGACGAACTGGGCCTGCTCGTCTGGCAGGACTTCATGCTCGCGAACTTCGACTATCCGTCGGCTGACCCGCGCTTCACCGAGTCGCTGAAGCGCGAAGCCGAACAGTTTCTCGATCGGCATGCCGCGCGGCCGTCGATCGCCGTGCTGTGCGGCGGCAGCGAAATCGCGCAGCAAGCGGCGATGGTCGGGCTCGCGCCAGACGAGCGTCGCACGCCGCTCACCGAGCAGTTGCTCGCCGAGCTCTGCGTCGAGCATCGGCCCGATGCGATCTACATCGCCGATTCGCCGCACGGCGGCGTATTGCCGTTCGCGCCGCGCGAAGGCGTCACGCATTACTACGGCGTCGGCGCGTATCTGCGGCCGCCCGAAGACGCGCGCCGCGCCGGCGTACGCTTTGCGAGCGAGTGCCTCGCGTTCGCGAATGTGCCGTGCGACGCGACGCTCGCATCGATCGGCTCGCCCGCCGCGCACGAGCCGAACTGGAAACGCGCAGTGCCGCGCGATCCGGGCGCACCGTGGGACTTCGACGACGTGCGCGACCATTACCTGCGCACACTATACGGCGTCGAGCCCGCGCGTTTGCGCGGCAGCGACCCCGCGCGCTATCTGACGCTGTCGCGCGCGATCGTCGCCGATCTCGTCGCCGAGACGCTGTCCGAATGGCGGCGCGTCGGTTCATCGTGCGCGGGCGCGCTCGTCTGGCAGTTCCAGGACGTGATGCCGGGCGCCGGCTGGGGCCTCGTCGACGCGCATGGCCGGCCGAAATCCGCCTGGCATGCGCTCAAGCGCGTGTCGCAACCACGGCAGATCCTGCTGACCGACGAGGGGCTCAACGGTCTCGACGTGCACGCGCTCAACGACACGCCCACGCCGCTCGACGCTCGCGTCGAGCTCGTCGCGTTGCGTGACGGCAGGACGCCTCTCGTGCGCGTGGACCATGCGTTGCGCATCGACGCCCACGCCGGCGTATGCATGAACGCCGCCGGTCTGCTCGGACGATTCTTCGACTTCACGTACGCGTATCGCTTCGGCCCGCGCGAGCACGACGTCGTGCTCGCATCGCTGTATGCGGCCGACGGCGCGCTGCTGTCGCAGGCCTTCCACTTCCCGGAACGTACCGCGCCGACCGTGTTCGAGCGCGGCGATATCGGCCTCGAAGCGAGCGTCGCGTATCGCGACGGCCGCTGGCACGTCGACGTGCAGACGCGCACGTTCGCGCGCTACGTGCACGTCGTCGCGCCCGGCCTGCTGCCGGACCTCGACTGGTTTCATCTCGCGCCCGGCGCCGCCGCGCGAATCGAGCTCTCTGCCGACCCTCGTTTCCCCGCTTCCGACGACAACCCGCCCGACGCGCCCGCAGCTCGCCCTGCGCCGCCCGCGATCGAGGTGCGCGCACTGAATTCCAACAAGACCGTTCGCTCGAGGATAGAAAATTGAGACCAGTTCGATTCGACGATTGCTTAGGATGGCTGCATGAGGGACGCACGCGACGCGGCGCTGTCATTTGCGAAGCGCTCGGACACGAGGCGTTGTGGACGCACAAGGTGGTTCGCGCGCTCGCCGAGCGTCTCGCCGACGACGGCATGTGGGTGCTGCGCTTTCATTACCCGTCCGCGGGCGACTCGGCGGGCGACGATCTCGCGCCGGGGCGGCTGCCTGCGAGCGTCGCGAGCGTGCGGCGCGCGCTCGCCGTGCTGCGCGACAGCGCGCCCGTCGACGACGTCACGCTCGTCGGCCTGCGCGCGGGCGCCGCGTTCGCGATGCTCGCGCTCGCGGGCAACGACACGCCGGCCGTCGATGCGTTCGTCGCGCTCGCGCCTGTCGTGCGCGGCCGCGCCTATCTGCGCGAACTCTCGGTCGTGCAGAAGCGCTGGCTCGACACGACGCCGCCCGCGATCCGCGAGCAGCATCACGAGGAAGCGTGGCTCAACATCCTCGGCCACCGCTACCCGGCCGATTTCGTCGCCGATCTGAAGCAGGTCGATCTGAACGACGCGGTCGCGGCGACGATCGCGCCGCCGCGCGCCGCGCTGCTCGTCGATACCGGCTACGGCGACGGCCCCGCGCTGCGCGCCGCGCTCGTCGCGCGCGGCGTGTCGACGGACGTCGAGCCTTTCCCGGAATGGCCGAACGCGCTGCAGGAAGGCGCGCGCTCGCGCGTGCCGCTCGCGGCGCTCGAATCGATCGCGCGCTGGATCGGGCGCGGCGAACGTTCGGCGGAATCGGCGTCGGCTGAGGCCGTCCGCGACGATCTCATGACCGCCGCACCGGCATCGAATGAGGCGATCGCGATTGCATCGCGCATCGCCGAGACGGCCAACGCAGCGAACGCTTCAAATGCAACGCGCGCCGCACATGATGCGAAAGCCTCTTCGCCGATCACGTTCGCATTCGACGGCGTCGCCGAAACGCTCGTCTACATCGGCGCAAAGCGGCTCGTCGGCACGCTGTGCGAACCCATCGCGCCTGCGCACGCCGGCACGCCGTGCCTGCTGATCGCGAGCACCGCGGCGAATCCGCGAAGCGCGGACGGCCGCATCGGCGTACGACTCGCGCGCACGCTCGCGCAACGCGGCATCGCATCGCTGCGGGTCGACATCGAAGGCATCGGCGACAGCGGCGCGCGCGCGCCGGACGATCAATCAGTGGTGCTGTATTCCGATCCGGCGATCGCGGACGTCGTCACGGCCGCCGACTGGCTCGGCGCGCGCTGCCGACGGCCGGTCGTCGCGTTCGGCGTGTGCTCGGGCGCGTTCGCCGCGCTGCATGCGACCGCGCATGCGCACGCGACCGTCGGCGTGATTGCAGTCAATCTGCCGCGCTTCATCTGGCCGCGCGGGCTCACGATCGCCGAAGCACGCAAGCAGCAGACGAACTCCGCGCGCGGCTATTTCGCATCGATGCGCGACTGGGACAAATGGCGCCGGCTGCTGCGCGAAGGCCGCGACCTGCGCCCCGTGCTGAGCGCGCTGCGTCGCCACGTCACCGCGCGCCTGAGCGAGCCGGCGGGACGCCTCGCCGAACGGCTCGGCCGGCCACCGAAACGCGACACGCCGCGCGGTCTGATCAAGGCGCTCACCGACCGAAATGTCCGCACGATGCTCGTCTACGGCGAATTCGACCCCGGCGTCGACGAGCTGAGCCGCTACTTCGGCTCGCCGCGCCGTGCGTTCAAGCGCTCGCCGCTCGTGAGCGTCGAGATGATCCGCCTGCTCGATCATTCGGTGTACGGCACGTCGGCGGCAGAGATGGTCATCGCGCTCTGCATCGACACGTTGACGGCCTGGGGCGACAAGACACGCGGACTGCAGCCGCGAATCCGGCCGACCGACAGGCGGCACGGCGCGCCGCACGCGGCTTCCGCCGATGCGGCCGCGTCGTCCTGACGGCGACGACGCTCGCGCGGGCGCGCCGCTTTCGCATCGGCGCACCGGCGCACCGGCGCATCAACTGGACGAAGCGGTGCTGCGCGGACGTTCGATGCCGTACGCCTCCATCCATCGATACAGCGTCGCGCGCGAGATGCCGAGCTCGCGCGCGGTGCCGGCGAGACGCCCGCGATTGCGCAGCAGCGCGAGTTCGATCACTTCCCGCTCGATCGATTTGCGAATCGCCGCGACCGACAGCGGCGCGACCTCGATGCAATGGTCGAGTTCGAGATCGTGCGCGGTGACGAGCCGCCCTTCCGCCATCACGAGCGCGCGGCGCACGCGATTGATGAGCTCGCGCACGTTGCCCGGCCAGTCGTGCTTGTAGAGCGCTGAGATTGCATCAGTCGAGAAGCCGCGCACACGGTGCCGCGCATCGGCGCGAAAGCGCTCGAGCATGTGCCGCGCGAGCAGCTCGATGTCCTTGCCGCGCGCGCGCAGCGGCGGCTGATCGACGCGCAGCACGCAAAGACGGTGATACAGGTCCGCGCGAAAGCGCCCGTCGTTCATCGCGCCGCGCAGGTCGACGTGCGTCGCCGAGACGATGCGCACGTCGACGGGCACGGGTTCGTTGCTGCCGAGCCGGTGAATCGTGCGCTCCTGCAGGAAGCGCAAGAGACTCGCCTGGCTTTCGAGCGGCAGATCGCCGATCTCGTCGAGCAGCAGCGTGCCGCCGTTCGCCGCCTCAACGTGGCCGATCTTGCGCGTGCTCGCGCCCGTGAACGCGCCGCGCTCGTAGCCGAACAGTTCCGACTGCAGCAGATGCGGCGGAATCGCGCCGCAGTTCACCGCGACGAACGGCCCCGCGCGGCGCGCCGAATGCTGATGGATCGCGGCCGCCGTAAGCTCCTTGCCGGTACCCGTCTCGCCCGACACGAGCACGGGCGCGTCGGTGCGCGCGATGCGGCGCACCGTGTCGAACAGTTGCAGCATCGCATCGCAGGTGCCGATCATCCCCTGGTCGGCGGACGCGATGGGCGCCGTGCTCGGCGCGAACAGACACTCCATGCCGTACGCGTGACCGACCGCGTCGGCGACCCGCTGATGCGATGCCGGCAGCGTGATGTAGTCGAAGCAGTAATCGCGCAGCAGCGTGCGCACGTCGGGCACGTTCGCCTGATGCGCTTCGACGAGCGCGACCCACGCGACATTGCGCAGCGACGCGCACACGGACGCGACTGCACTCATCTCCTCGATCGATACGGCGCTCAGATCGAGAATGCCGCCCGTGACTTCGCCTGCCGTCGTGCGCACCTGGTTCGCGCTCGCGACGACCGAAATCTTCCAGTCGCGGCGCGCGAGCTCCCGGCGCAGCAGCGTCGACGGCTGATGCGTCCAGTAAATCAGCGGCCGCTGTCGGATAGATCTCCGGGAGAGCCCCCCGATGATCGCGCTAGTCGTCACTGGTGCCTCCGATAATGAACTGACTGTGTGACTCGACGAATCCATGTGTGGGCAAAAGCCGACAATCGTCCGCCTGCCGGCAACGCCGTGCGAGATGGGAGCGTGTCGCACCCCGCCCGTACACGATGCCGGGACGCGCCCGCTCGTATCGTTCGGGAGCGCGCGTCAGATGCCTCTTTGGTCTCTGATTGAAGGTTAGATTTCGCAAAGAAAGCGGCGACGTATCGTTTCGGCCGCGTTTTTCACGTGCGGCGCGCCGCAGGATCCGCAGGCGGCCTTGGACAAGGGACGCAAGGTCCGCTCCGAAAGCCGCGACACGCGCCGAATCGCCCGCGTGGCCGGGCTTGTTGAACTCGTCCGGAAAGATCGTGCGGCACACCGCGCAATCCTCATCACCTCGCTCTCTCAAGATGGCTTTACTACGTCATGCTCATGAAGCCGACTGTCGAAGTTACTCTACCATTCGCACTCTTTTACGATCGAATTCCCAACCTTGATTTGACCATCGTTGACCATCTATTGGGCAATTGCCACGGCCGGAATCGGACACTTTCGCCACGGCATACCCATTGTGGCGCAGCGGCGCCGTAATGTTTGTGTATGAATGAAACAAATCCTTCCGGATCGATCGATGTCTGCCCGGTTTTTATTGAGATAAGACATTTGCGTTATTCCGTTGAGTCGTTTCATTGAATGTCTGCGTGGCTTCTCTGCGTTGCTTGAATATGGCTCGCGCGTTCAGCGCGTATCGTCGAGCCAGACGCGGCTCCATTCGGCGAATTTCGGCGCGGCGTGCGAAATCCATGCGCTCACAGGCGCGCTTCGTCCGTAACACGACAAGGCGATCGTGCAAGCCGCCGCGACGAACGCGATCGTCGATCGCGAAACGCCCGCTGCACGTCGTGCGGCGACGGCGTCGACGTACGCGTGCGTGTTGCGATCCGCACGCGTCGACGTCGAACGAACCGCGCCTGCATGCGCGTCGCCGGCACGCGCACCGGCGCGACGCAGGCGACTCGCCGTCGACATCGCGACGCCCGCGCCAAGCAGCCAGCCGGATGCGATTTCGGACCATGAATGAAAGCCGAGCAGCACGCGCGAAATGCCGATCGCGAGTGCGAATGCAAGACCCGCCGCCACTGCACGCCGTACGTGGGCGTCGCGCACGCTGATCGCCGCGACGAGCGGGTACACGGCCGCGCCGAGCATCGTGTGGCCGCTCATGCCGGTGAATCGCCAAGCGGCGATGCCGATTCCCCAGCCTGCGTAGATGAATTTCGTCGACGCGACCAAGCCGACCGCGCACGCGAAACCGATCGCCCAATATAGCGCTGCGCGACGGCGTCCGGTCGCCGCGAGCCAGCTCGACACCGCGACGGCGAGCGGCGCGGTAAGAAACGGGTCGCCGAAATTGGTCAACAGAACGAGTAATCGCATCACGTCAGATAGAAGAAGCGTCCGCGCTCAAGTGCGCGCGAGCGTTTCGTTCCGGGAGGCGTCGTGCAGCGACGTCGTCGCATCGCATTCGACGGGCGCGGTGCCCGCCGGGAACAGCGATGCAAGCGGCTCGGCTTGCGTCGTGGAAACGATCGACGCGCCCGGCGCCGGCGCGGCGCCCGACGACTCGCCCAATTCCGCTTGCAAGACCGCATAGCCTTCGAGCACGAAACGCGAGAATGCCGAGCGGAACCGCGCGGCGCTGAAACGCTCCGCATTCGCGCGACAAGCGTGCGGATCGAACGCGCCCGCCGGCATCGCCTCGAACCGGTCGATCGCATCGATCAGCGCGTCGCACGTCTGCTTCGCATAGAAAAGACCTGTCGGCGCCGTGCCCGTCGCGCGCACCGATTCGCAGACGCCGCCCTTGCCATACGCGATCACGGGCGTCCCGCACGCCTGCGCTTCGACGGGCGAAATGCCGAAATCCTCTTCCGCCGCGAACACGAACGCCTTCGCACGCTGCAGATGATCGTGCAGCACGTCGAACGGCTGGTAGCCCAGCAGCATGACGTTCGGGCCCGCGAGCGCGCGGATCTTGCCGGCCTCCGGCCCGTCGCCGATCACGACGAGCCGGCGCGACGGCATGTGCGAAAACGCTTCGACGATCAGATCGATCCGCTTGTACGGCACGAGGCGCGACGCGGTCAGATAGAAGTCGTCCTTCGCGTCGCGCAGCGCGAGATGATCGACGTCGACGGGCGGATAGATGACCGTCGCGTCGCGTCGATACGTCTTACGAATGCGGCGCGCGACGAAGCGCGAATTCGCCGCGAGCAGATCGACGCCGTTCGCCGAGCGTGCATCCCAATTGCGGATGTAATGCAGCAGCGAGCGCGCGAGCGCCGACTTCAAGCCGCGCGCGAGTCCTGCTTCGTTCAGGTACTGGTGCTGCAGATCCCATGCATAGCGGATGGGCGAATGCACGTAGCTCGCGTGCAACTGATCCGGCCCGTTCAACACGCCCTTCGCGACCGCATACGAGCTCGACAGGATCAAGTCGTAGCCGGACAGGTCGAATTGCTCGATCGCGAGCGGAAACAGCGGCAGGTAGCTGCGGTATTTGCTGCGCGCGAACGGCAGCTTCTGGACGAACGACGTGTGCACCGGCCGGCCACGCAGGCACGAGCGGTCGTCGAGAAAATCGACGAGGCTGTAGATGTCGGCTTGCGGAAAGCAGTCGATCATCTGCGCGAGCACACGCTCCGCGCCGCCATGCACCACCAGCCAGTCGTGAACGATTGCTACCTTCAAGCGGGAAGTCCTTTTGATGTGCGCATTGGCGCGTCGAATCGAACGCAGGGTGCGTCGTCAGCGAACGGCGCGGCGGGCACGGTGTCGCGTCGTCATCGCATGACGGCCATTATCCGAACAAGCGCGGACGCCCTATGTGCGGAAGCGCACAGTACGCAAGGATCGGCGCAGCGACTCGCGTGCGCTGCGCACACCGGCATGCAGCACGACGCGTCCCGCTCGTCACGAGCACGGTACGCTTTCGAACAGAACGGCACGAGGTCCGCCCGTATCTTGGCGACCATAGGCCGCATCGGGAACATCTCATGTCGCGGCGCACAAAACCCCGCGCCGCACGACGCGGCACGCGGCCCAGAAACGAGGACTCTCCATCATGGACTGGACATGCTGCGAATTCAGGCATCTGAATTCGAACGAGCTTTACATGATCCTTCGCGCACGCAACGCGGTCCTGGTCGTCGAGGATGCGCACACGTATCTCGACATCGACGGCAAGGACGAATTCGCGATCCACGTGTTCGCAACCGACAAGCGCGGCGAACGGCCGTCGATCGCCGCGTATGCGCGTCTTATGCCGGGTGACGACATCGATCCCGAAACGACGATCGACAAGATCCTGACGAGCGCCGCGCATCGCGAAGACGGGACGATAGACGCGCTGATCGAACACGTGCTGGCCGCCGCGCACGCGCGCTGGCCGGACGCGCCGGTGCGCGTTCAGGCGCCCGCGCATCGCGAAGACTTCTACAACCGCTTCGGTTTCCGCAAGGTCGACGGACCGTATCTCGAGCATGGCGCGCCGTACGTCGGCATGCTGCGCGCGGCGAGCAGCCCGTCGAAGGCCGTGCGCAACCTGCTCGATCTCGTCGGCGCCGCGACGACCGCGAGCGCCGTCGCGACATCGGCGCCGCGCGCGAAGCGCAAGGCCGATGCCGAATCCACCGCCGACGGCGAGCGCTATGCGTTCGCCACCCGACTTCCGGCCGATTCCGGGATGAACCGATGACCGATCACGCCATGAACCCGACTTCCGCCGCGCCGCGCCAAGCGCTGCCGCGCATCCTGCCCGTGATTCTCGCGGGCGGCTCCGGCACGCGCCTCTGGCCGCTGTCGCGCGAGCATCATCCGAAACAACTGATCGATCTGATCGCCGACGAATCGCCGCTGTCCGCGACCGCGCGCCGCCTCACGGGCATCGCGAACGCCGAGCTCGCCGACACGCTGCTGCTCGTCTGCGGCGAGCAGCATCGCTTCACGAGCGCCGCGCAAGTGAGCGCACGCGGCCTCAAGGCGCGCATCCTGCTCGAGCCGGCCGCGCGCAACACGGCGCCCGCGCTCACGCTCGCCGCGCTCGAAGCGCTCGCGCATCACGGCGATCCGGTGCTCGCGGCGATGCCCGCCGATCATGCGGTGTCCGACACGCGCGCGTTCCAGGACACGATCGCGCAAGCCGCGCGCTACGCGCAGGACGGCGCGATCGTCACGCTCGGCGTGCTGCCGCGCCGCGCGGAGACGGGCTACGGCTACATCAAGGTAGGCGCGCCGCTCGCGGATTCGCAGGGTGTCGAAGGCGGCCACGCGATCGACAGCTTCGTCGAGAAGCCGCATCAGGAGCTCGCGCAGCAATACCTGCAATCCGGCGACTACTGGTGGAACAGCGGCATCTTCGTCGTGCGCGCGTCGACGTGGCTCGCTGCGATCCGCGCGCTGCATCCGGACATGCATGCGGCATGCGAAGCCGCATGGCGCAACGGCACGACCGAAGGCTCGTTCTTCAAGGCAGACGCGACGGGGTTCGCCGCCTGTCCGTCCGACTCGATCGACTACGCGGTGATGGAGCGGTTGACGGGCGCGCGCGAGCTCGACATTCCGGGCGTGATCGTCCCGCTCGCGGCCGGCTGGTCCGACGTCGGCTCGTGGGACGCGATCTGGGAACTGCTGCCGAAGGACGAAGCGGGCAACGTCGCGCGCGGCGACGTGCTGTTCGAAGGCACCGTGGACAGCTTCGCGCGCTCCGAGGGCCGGCTCGTCGCATGCGTCGGGCTGAAGGACGTGGTCGTCGTCGAGACGCCCGACGCCGTGCTCGTCGCGAACAAGCATCGCGTGCAGGACGTGAAGACCGTCGTCGCGCGCCTGAAGTCCGGGCAGCACGAGCAGGTGCGCGATCATCGCAAGGTGCAGCGCCCATGGGGCTCCTATGATTCGATCGATCGCGGCGAGCGCTTCCAGGTGAAGCGGATCGTCGTCGATCCGGGCAAGCAGCTGTCGCTGCAGATGCACTATCACCGCGCCGAGCATTGGATCGTCGTGCGCGGCACCGCGAAGGTCACGCGCGGCGACGAAACATTCCTGCTGAGCGAGAACGAATCGACGTACATCGCGGTCGGCGCGGTTCACCGCCTGGAGAACCCGGGCAAGATTCCGCTCGAGATCATCGAGGTTCAATCGGGGGATTATCTCGGCGAAGACGACATTGTCCGATTCGACGACCGCTATGGCCGCGCGAGCGTGCAATCCACACCCGAAGCGGCGAAGCCGGCCGCAGCCGAGCTCGAGCCCGCCCGCGCGCTCGGCGAGCACTGACAAACGCGGGCGGGCCGCCCGCGTCGTTTCGCATGAAAGTACTCGTCATCAACGATTTCGCCCGCAAGGGCGGCGCCGAAGAGGTCTACCGGACATCGGTCGACGTGTTGCGTGCGCAGCCGGGCGTCGAAGTCGTGACGTTCGACGAAAGCGCGTTCGGCGGCGCATCGAACGGCGCGGCGCGCGCATGGAATGCGCCCGCCGCGCGCGCGCTCGCGGCCGTCCTCGGACGCGAGGCGCCGCAGCGCGTGCTCGTGCACAACTACCACAATCTGCTGTCGCCTTCCGTCGTGCCGGTGATCGCGCGCTATAAGCGGCGCGCCGGCTGTCGCGTGTACCTCACGTGCCACGACTATCACCTCGTCTTCTACAACCCGAACCTGCTGACCTATCCGGGCGGACGCGCGACGCCGCTGCCGCTCGACGCGCTCGCGCGCGGCACGCGGCTCTTCGAACGCGCGAGCCCGCGCGGCGCGCTGCACGACGCGATCAAGAAGCTGCATTGGCATGCGATCGACGCGCTCGTCCAGCCGGCCGGCGTATTCGACCTGCTGCTCTGCCCGAGCCCGTACATGCGCGACGCGCTCGCTCAGCGCGGCATCACGCGCACCGCGCTGCTGCACAATCCGGTCAGCACCGCGCTCACGCCGCGCGAACCGAAATGCGTGAATCGCGAAAAGCTCGACCTCGCGTTCGTCGGCCGCATCGATCCCGAAAAGGGGCTCGACGAATTCCTCGATCTCGCGCGCGCGTCGCGCTTCGATCGCATCGCGAGCGTGACCGTGTACGGCGACGGCGGCCAGCGCGCGGCGCTCGAACGCAAGTACGCGGACCTGCTCGCCGCAGGGCAGCTGCGCTTCGCCGGCCGCCTCGATCACGCGCAGCTCTTCGTCGCGCTGCGCGAGCACGATGCGCTCGTGCTGCCGTCGGTATGGGCGGAGAACGCGCCGCTCGTGATCGTCGAGGCGGCGATGATCGGGCTGCCGGTGCTCGTCCACGACGTTGGCAGCCTGTCGAGCTTCGGTGACGAGATCGGCAACAAGATCCTCTACACGCGCAACGAGACGAGCCTCGCGCACGCGCTCGACGCGCTGCGCGCGCATCTGCGCGATCCGCAGCGCCGCTACGACTGGTTGTTCTACACGCGCCGGCATTACGCCGAGCGTCTGACCGCGTTGCTGCAACTGAGCGCCGACGAAATCCGGGATCTCGCGCCACAATGCGATTGATCGATCCGGTTCACTCCGGCGCGTGCGCCACGCGCGCACGCGCCAAGATGTCGCCCGTGCGACGCGAAGGCCACGCATGACGACCGTCCGCAAGAACTTCCTGCTGCTGATGACGCTGCAGATCTCGACCTATGTCGTGCCGCTCGTCACGCTGCCGCTCCTCACGCGCGTGCTCGGGCCGGAAGCATACGGACAGTTGTCGCTCGTGCTCGCCGTCATCACGTATTTCATCAATTTCACGAACTACAGCTTCGATCTGACCGCGACGCCGCGCGTCGCGCTCGCGCGCGACGATCTCGCCGCGCGTTCGAAGATCTTCTGGGCGACCTTCGCCGCGCAGGCCGCGATCACGGTGGCCGGCTTCGCGATTCTGCTCGGGCTCACGTTCACGATCGACCGCTTCGCGCTCGATCGCACGCTGCTCGTCATCGGCTTCGGGATGACGGTCGGCGCCGCGCTCACGCCCGGCTGGTATTTTCAGGGCATCCAGAAGCTGCGCATCTACAGCATCACGCTGTTCGTGTGCCGCGCGCTCAGCGTGCCCGCGATGTATCTGCTCGTACGATCGCCTGCCGACCTGATCGATGCGGTCGCGATCAACGCCGCCGTGCCGCTCGTCTGCGGCGTGCTCGTGTTCGGCTATCTGATCGTGCAGCGCGAAGTCGAATTCGTGCGCATCGGCGCCGTCGACGTCGCCGCGTCGCTCAAGGGCGGCTGGCAGGTGTTTCTCGCGTCGACGTCGGTCGCGTTCTATGCGTCGACGAACACCGTGCTGCTCGGCTTCGTGTCGGGCAACGTCGCGGCGGGCTACTTCGCCGCCGGCGACAAGCTGATCCGCTCGGCGATCAGCCTGCTGCAGCCGCTGAAGGCGGCCGCGTATCCGCACGTCAGCTACCTGATGCATCACGCGCGCGAAGACGCGATGTCGTTCCTGCGCAAGCTGCTCGTCGTGCAGGGCGCGATGGTGCTCGCGATTTCGCTGACGATCTTCGCGCTCGCGCCGCTTGCCGTGCATATCCTGTACGGCCCGACCTACGAGCCGACCGTCGGCGTGCTGCGCTGCATGGCGTTCATTCCGTTCATGGCCGGCATGACCGATCTGTTCGGTGTACAAACGATGCTGCCGCTCGGCATGAAGACCGCGTTCAGCCGCGTGCTGATTTCCTCCGGCGTGCTGAACGTCGCGCTGCTGCCGATCCTCGCGAAGTTCTTCGCCGAGCAGGGCGCGGCCGCCGCGGTGCTGATCGCCGAGACCACGGTCGCCGCGACGCTCGCGTACGTGCTGTACCGGCGCCGCGTGTCGATCTTCGCGCGCCCGGCGCCGCGGCCCGCCGCGGACGGCTGACGGACGACGCTCGTCTGCGGCGCACGCGGCGCCCAGGTCCGTTCACGCGAACGGCGGGCTTGCGAACGCGCATCGCCGGTCGCAATGACGGCCCCTACGAACACATCGCCTCGCTCCACGGAACGGGCCGGCCGATGTAATAGCCCTGCGCATAGTCGACGCCGAGCGCGGTGAGCTTTTGCAGCGTCGCCGCGCTGTCGACGTACTCGGCGATCGTCTTGCAGTTCATCGCGTGACCGATGTCGTTGATCGACGCGACGATGCCGAGGCTCGCCGCATCATCGTTCGCGATGTCCGTCACGAAGCTGCCATCGATCTTCAGATACTCGACCGGCAGTTGCTTCAGATAACTGAACGACGCCATCCCCGCACCGAAATCGTCGAGCGCGAATCGGCAGCCGAGCGCTTTCAGTTCGTGCATGAAGCGCAGCGCGCCGGCCAGGTTCGCGATCGCGGCCGTCTCGGTGATCTCGAAGCAGATCAGCGCGGGCGCGACGCCCGTCCGCGCGAACTGGCCGAGCACGTAGCCGAGAAAGCGTTCATCGCCGATCGACATCCCGGACAGATTGATCGCGTATTCGGTGAAACGCCGGTACGGCGTGCGCGCGAGCGCGTCGAGCACGGTGCGCACGACCCAGCGGTCGATGTCGGTCACGAGCCCGTAGCGCTCGGCCGCGCGAATGAACAGGCCGGGCGGCGCAATGCCTTCGCGCGCGCCGAGCGTTCCCATCCGCAACAGCAGCTCGCCGCGGCTTGCATGCGGCAAGCCTGTCACGCCATGCGCCGCCGTATCGATGATCGGCTGCACATACAGGCAGAAATCGTCGTATTCGAGCGCTTGCCTCACGCGCGCACACCACGATACGTCGCTGATGTGATGCGCGAGCTCGCGATCGAGCGGATCGGCAAGCTGCACGCGGTTGCGTCCGCGCGCTTTCGCGACGTCGCACGCAATGCCCGCGAGGCGCACCGCATCCTCGACGCGCCGCGCGCGTTCGGGCGTACCGAGCAGCGCGACGCCGACGCTCGCCGTCACCGAGAACGGCTGGCCGTCCCAGACGAACACGAAGCCGTCGACGCTCGCGCGCAGCCGCTCCGCCGCGCAAACGGCCGCCGCTTCGTCGCACGCGTCGAGCAGCACGCAGAATTCGTCGCCGCCGAGCCGGGCGACGACGTCGCCCGACGCCGCGCACGCGACGAGGCGCGCGGCGAGCGCGGCGAGCATCGCGTCGCCCGCTCCATAGCCGCACGTGTCGTTGACGATCCGGAAGCGATCGAGATCGACGAACAGCAGCGCGACCGGTCCACGCGCGCCTCCCGCAAGCGCGAAATCGACGTGACGTTCGAATTCGGTGCGATTCGGCAGGCCGGTGAGCGGATCATGCGTCGTCTGCCACGCGAGACGACGCACGAACTCATGCTCGGTCGCGAGGCTCTTCAGCACGAGCACGCGGCCGCTGCCGCGCGTGCGCTCGGACGTCGGCGCGATCGACGACGCCGTCGCACGCACGGCGATCTCGCCGCCGTCCGTGCGATGCAGCATCACGTCGCAGCTTCCGCCGTCCTCGAGATCGCCGAGCGACGCATCGGGCGATTCGGGTGAATCGGGCGGATCGGCCGCGTCGCCATTCGCGCGCGACAGCCTCAACGTCGTGATGAGCGGCCGCCCTCGGCAATCGTCGGCGAGCAGGCCGATCAGTCGCTCCGCGGCGGGATTCAGGCATTCGACGCGCCCCGCCCGGCCGGTGAAGATCACGCCGTCGCCGACGGCGACGAGCGCCGCGCGAGTGCGCGCTTCGCTCATCGCGAGCGCGCCTTCCGCTTCGCCGAGGCGAAGCGCGAGCCGCCTGATCCGAAAGACAGGCAGCAGTGCGAGCACGATCATGCCGAGCAGGCCGAGTGCGAGCACGATGGCGGCCGGTTCGCGAAGCGTCGAATGGATCATGTCCGAATACGATTGCATGTGGGGGACCGCCGCGGCGCCCGCATCGGACTGCCGAGGCATCGAATTCGAAACGGCGCGCGGCGCGACGTCGACGCCCACGCCGCGATCGAGCGCATCGGCCCACGCGGACAGCGCGACCTTGCACGCAAGCGCACGCCCGGACCGCCACGCAAGCAGTTCGTCCGACGCCGTCGCGTTCGCCATGCACGTCGCACCGCGTGCGCGCGTTTCGCGCGTGCCGATTCTGCCGAACACACGCTGGATCGCATCTAAGTCAGCCGCCGCGCCCATCGACGCCGCGCTCGGCAACGATGCCGCTCCGACACGACCCGCGACGTCCATGCAGCGAAGCACGCGCGCGCCGATGCTCGCCGGTACCGCAAAATACGCATGGCCGCGCGCGATTTCGCGAAGCTCGACCGACAGCAGCGCCATACCGAGCAACACCGCCGTCAGCGCGGCCGCAATGGCCGAGCGCGCGCACCGAACGCGCCATGCGCCCGGACCGCCGGACAGTCGACTCGGAACGGAAGCCATCGATGCATCACCGAAAGCGGCAAGCCGCGATCATTTCGAGGGCGCGTTCTATTAATCGATCAATCTGAAATTCGGATGCCAAATCGATTTCAATTTTCGCCCATTCAATTTGATGCGATCATCCACGACATCAAGGCACGAGTGTGTGGGCTGGATGACGTAATTCATTTCGAATTAACCGGCGCTTCGCACGGCGATCCATTTTTTCGTATCCGTCACGCCTGGCGCGCGGTTCCACTATGCATCCGATGAAAACGAATCGGAACGTTCCTGCCGCACTCGCATACGAAAATCATCGAATGAAATCGAAAATTAAAACATAAACCATTAAATTTCACTTCCGAATGCCGACGTTCCGGTTCAATTGATTCTCTATATTTGAAGTCGATCCGGTGAACGATTTTGATCGAAACAATCCGCTGCCGCCGCATTCAGCCGCGGTAATTCGGATCGATCCGATCGACGATCCGCTGCAGCGCGTCGAACGCATCCTGTCCCGCGCCGTAGCGCGGATCGAGGTTCAGCGAATCGCGCGCGCACGCTTCGAGGATCGGCGTGCCGATCTCGAGCGGCGCGCCGACCGCGTGTGTCGCGACCTGCACTTCGCATGCGCGATTGAGCAGCCACATCAGCGAGAACGCGTGTGCGAGCGTGCCGCCGATCGTAACCGGCCCGTGATTGCGCAGCAGCAGCACCGGACGCCCCGCCGCGCTGTCGACGATCCGCTTGCCTTCGTCGAGCCGCACGGTGATGCCTTCGAAATCGTGATAAGCGACCTTGCCGTGCAGTTGCGCCGCGTAGAAGTTCGAGAACGACAGTCCGTGCCGCGACGCGCAGACGGCCATCGTCGGCGTCGTGTGCACGTGCATCACGCAATGCGCGCCGGGCAGCGCCGCATGAATCGCCGCATGAAACGTGAAGCCGGCCGGATTGATCGGCCAGTCCGCATGGCCGATCGGATTGCCGTCGAGATCGATCTTCACGAGATTCGACGCGCAGACCTCGCGATAATGCAGCCCGAACGGATTGATCAGGAAGTGTGCGTCTTCGCCCGGCACGCGCAGCGAAATGTGGTTGTAGATCAGCTCGCTCCAGCCGAGATGATCGACGATCCGATACGCGGCCGCCAATTGAACGCGCGCTTGCCACTCCGCTTCGGCAAACCGCGACGGGCGGGCGAACGGCTGGTTCGGCGCGTGAGTCATGTCGTGCGCTCCTTGTCGAATGGAATCGATGCGAACGCGCCGCGCACGCGAACCGGGCGCGGCGCTCCTGATTCCGGCGGCCGATGCCGCCGGACTCGCCGCTACAGAAACAGCAGCGCGCGATTGAGTGCGTCTTCGTCGCGCGGCTGCTCGCGCCAGCCTTCGAGGACAGGCACCGAATACAGCCGCTGCGCGCCGAAGCGCGGCCAGAAGTGGCAAAGGCCAGGCGCGATCACCTGCACGACCGGCAGGCCGATGTCGGGCCGCGTCTTGTCGACGACGAGCGTATCGATTCCCGCCGCCGACAGCCGTGCGACGCATCGCTCGATGTCGCCCTTCAGATCGGCGGCGGCGCTCGTCGCGCGCGCCGATGCGCGCGTCGGCGGCAGCGCGGCGTCGGGATGGAGGAACGCGTCGCTCGACAGCTTGTCGACGTCCCATGGCGGCGGCGCCGACGCGCCGACGTCGAGCAGCTGGTTCACTTCGGTGAGCGCGCGCTGCAGCGCGATCCGGCTGTCGAGATGGCAGCCGAAGCCGATCGAGAAGCGCCCCGTCGCGGCTTCGCGCGCGAGCGCGACGAAGACGGGAATGCGCAGGTCGTGCGTGATGTCGAGCGCCCACAGACGCCAGCCGAGCGATGCGTATTCGGCGACCAGCGCGTCGAAGTACGGATCGCCGAAGCTCGCGACGTCGATGCTCGGCCGGCAAAGTTCGTTGTACCACCAAATCGCGACCGCATCACGCTCGACGAGCTCGAGCAAACCTTGCAGGATCGCTTCCTCGATGCACGCGCCCGCCGCGCAACCGTTCGGGTTGTGCACGCAATAGGCGGCCCCGCTCGTTGCGGGCGCTTCAGCATAGCAATAACCGAGCGGCACGAGCCGCCGCACGCCCGTCGCGATCGACCATGCGGGCGTCCAGTCGATCACACTGTGCGACGTGAAGCGCCGCGGCACCTGCTTGCGCGGATCATCGGTCGTCGCGTTGTGGCGCTCGCGCCGTTCGAACTGGCGATCGCTGTACTGCTGCAGCGCGTTGACGTCGATCGGCCCGCCGCCCGGCGGCGCCTGCGCGGACAGTTCCGCGAGACTGCCGCGCAGCGCCGCTTCGTCGCCCTGATAAACGCCGCTGAACCGTTCGAGCGCCTCGGCGAGCGCGCTCGCGCGCGCCTGCGCGTCGCTCGCGCCCTTGCCCGAGCACAGCTTGTCGAACCGGTTCTCGCGCGGCGCGCTCTGTGGACACACCAGATAGCCCGCGACGTACACGTGCCGCATGCCGGCGTTGCGCCCCGGCATCGGATGCAGGTAGGCGATCGGGCCGCTCACCGGAGAAATCAGATGTCCGTAGCGTTTGAAGAGTTCGCCCGCGGCGAGCGTCCGATAGCCGCCTTCGCGACGCGCGCCCTCGCCCGCGTCCGCCACGGCGAGCGTCACCGGACGCTCGGCCTGCTCGCGCATCCACGCCGGATTTCCGCAGCGCGGGCATTGCGGCCGCCGGACCACGCGATGCGCGGCGGTCGCGAGCGTATCGATGCGCAGCGACACGATGTGCGTGCCCGCATGACGACGACGCTGCGCATTCACCGCGAACTGCTCGACGAACGATGCGACGAGTGCCGCGACGGCGGCGGCGCTCGCGCGGCTGTGCACGGGCGGCAGACGCGCCGCGTCGCTGCCGTGCATGCGTGCGAGCAGCGCTTCGACCGGACGGTTGAGCGCCATCCAGTAGCGCACGCATTCGATGCAAGGCGGCGCATCGGCCGCGCCGGGCGATGCCGCGAGCGGGCCGATCAATGGCCCGAGCAGCGGCTCCACGCGACCGGGGGCGACGACGAAGAGCGCGCCGCCTCGCGCGGCCGCGCGTTCGGCGGCATCGATCAATTCGGCGCGGTCGTATCCGTCGGTCAATGCGATCGTCATCGGCGCATCCGGCGCGACGTCGATCCCGCACGCGGCGAACGCATCGCGCTGCGCACGCGGATCCACGCCGAACGCTTCGACGGCGACCGCGAGCCGCGATGCGATGCCGCTCGCCGCATCGCCGTCGACGCCCGTACGCTCGAAGAAGCCGATCGCGGCGTCGCGCTCGCTCGGCGCGTCGGCGCGCGCGTAGCCGCGCCGCACGAGATGATCGAGCGCGGCGAGCACCTCCCATTCTGAAAACCGCACGGCCAGCGTCGCGAATGTCTGCGCGATCGTCAGGCCGTCGCGGATGCACGCGGCCAGTGCGGGAAACACGTCGCCCGGCAGCACCGAGCGTCTGAATTCGTCCACCACGTACAACGCGCCGGGACCGGCGTCGCGCACCAGCAGATGCGGCTTGAAACGCAGTACGCGCGAGAAGTCTTCGAGCATCGTCACCCCGTATCGGATACCGCGATCGGAATGGGCGGCGCGACCCGCGAGCGAAACGCTTCGGGCCGCGCCGCCCGTTGCCGTATGAACGGCTCAGCAGCAGGTGAACAGATAGGCAGGTCCGGCGTCGTTATACGCGGCGAGCGCGATGCCCTCGTCGGCGAGTTCGCCAGGCCGCGTCGGGATGCCGACGCTCATCGCGTTGACCGGCAGGTGCCAGCGCCGCGTATGCGGCTTCCAGCCATATCCGTCTTTCGGGTTCGCTTCGACGATCTTGAGATTCAGGATCCATGGACAGCGATAGTCGAGATAGCGTTCGAGCGCGTCGTACGGATCGGCGAGCAGCTTCTTCCTGAACTCATCGTTCTCCCAAGACAGCGCGATCGCGCGCAGATAGACTTCCTGAAACTCGAGCATCGATTCCTGCGAGGGGACTGCGTTGTTGTCGGCCATGTCAGATCTCCTTGCGGTCCGGTCCAAACAGACTGATGTGCTTCGCGTTGTACGCGGCGAGCGCGGCCGCCCGCTCTTCCGGCGGCGGCGCCGGCGGCAGCGCGAGCTCGAGCGTGTTGGTCTCGTTCGTCGTCCAGCCGCCGTTTATACGCGGCGCCCACGTCGCGCTGTCCTCATGCACCTTCAGATGCATCTTCATCGGGAACCGATAGTCGAAGTACTCGTGCAGCGCTTCGACCGGGTCGTCGATCAGTTGCGCGCGAAACTTCGGGTCGTGCCAGGCCGCCGCGATCGCCTGCACGATCACGGCGCGGTATTCGAGAAACTGGTCGTACGACGGCATATTAGGGCCTTGGTCCATCATCGCTCTTCTCCCGTGGTTGAACGGAGTTCTCGTTGCAACTCGCGCAGCTCCGCCTGCGCTTTCTTCACGATTCGAGCCATGCCGCCCTGCTTCGCGACGGCGGCAGCCTGCACGCACAACGCCTCGACGGCGTCGCCCGCGCGGCGCCCGTGCGCTTCGTGCACGCAGCGCGCTTTCTTGAGCAGCAGTTCAGCGACGTAGTAGCGCTCGTCCGTCGATTCGGCGAGCGCGAGACACTCGTCGAGCGTCGCAACGGCGGCATGCCAATCGCCGCGCGCGGCGTCGATGTCGGCGACGACCGACGCGTAATAAGTGAGTCCCAGCAAGCATCCCGATACGCGCAGCGCGTCGACGTTCGCGAGCGCCGCGTCGCGATCGCCGCCGCACCACGCGTGCACGACGGCCGCGTAGCGCTCGACCGCATTGAGCCCGTAGCAGCGCGACAGCCGCAGCACCGCGTCCGACGTCACGCGCGCGCCGTCGCGATCGCCCGCGCATTGCTGCATCCGCGCGAGATACATCATCGTCACGCCGATCGTCGGCAGATGATCGCTGCAGGTCGCGAGATGGACCGCATCGTGCGCGAGCGCGAGCGTATGCGCGACGTCGTCGTCGATGCCCCACAGCACGCTCGCGCGCGCGGTCAGCGCCCAGGCGCGCGTATCGAGGCCGAACGTGCGGCGATGGTCGGCGTCGCGGCGCGGGTCGTACGCGGCGAGCGCCGCATCGAACGCGTCGAGCGCGAGCGTGTAGTGGCCGTCGATCCAGAGGCTCATCCCGCGCAGCGTGTCGGCGGCGACGCCGAGATCCGCGAGCGCCGACGCGCGCGCGAGATCCGACAGCTGCGCGCCGATGCGGCGCACCGCCGCACGATCGCCCGCGACGTGGTGATACACGGCGACCGTCCACAACGCGCTCGCCGCCGCCTTCGCGTCGCGCAGCGCGCCGACGCGCGACAGCACGCGGTCGGTGTGCTCGCGCACGCGCGGCTCGCCCCAGCCGTCGCGCGCCATCTGCGCGTGCGCGAGCGTCAGGTCGACCGCGACCGCATCTTCTTCCTGCCCCGGATAATCGCAATGCAGCAGCCAGCCGCGCACGGCGCCCGCATAGCGGATCGCGTCGTCGTGCAGCGCACGCTCGAGCGCGCGGCGCGCCGAAGCAATGCCGTGCGGCACCGCTTCGGCGAACGCATGCGCGTGCGCGAAATGATCGGCGATGCTCGCGGACCGCGCCGCCGGATCGCCGCCAGCGGGACGCGCGAGCAACGCCTGCGCGACACGCCGGTGATTCGCGCGGCGCATCGCGGCCGGCATCGATTCATACGCGGCCTCGCGCAGCAGCGCGTGGCGGAACACGTACGTCGCGCCGCCGATCCGGTGCTGCGCGTACAGCACGCGGCCTTCGAGCAGCCGCCGCAGACGCTCGTCGAGCGCCGCGCCCGCATGCGGCGACGCGTCGGCGAGCAGCCGCGCGTCGACTTCGAGGCCGATCGTCGCGGCGAGCTGCACGGTGTCGAGCGCGTCGTCCGCGTGTTCGAGCGCGAGCTCGAGTGTCTCGCGCAAGCTGCCAGGCAGCGGGCAGCGCCCCGCCTCGGCGAGATCCGCCAAGCGCCCGCCTGCCGCCGGCGCGATGCCGCCGAAAGCGAGCGCGCGCATCGTTTCCTCGACGTACAGCGGCACGCCGCCCGTGCGCTTCACGAGGAAGTCGAGCGCCGCGCGGTCCGCGCCGGCATCGGGCATCAGCGACATGATCAGGTTGCGCGTCGCGGCGGCCGACAGGCGGCGCAACATGAGCCGCTCGGTGCCGCCGCGCCAGCGCTCGAGTTGTTCCGGCCGCGACGTCAGCACGACGCACACCGCCGCGCAGGCCGGGTGATGTCCGAGCGCGTCGAGAAAATCGCCTGTCGCGCTGTCGACCCATTGCACGTCGTCGACGATCAGGAGCACGGGACCGCCGCCGCCGAGCGAGCCGAGCAACTGGCACAGCACGTCGAAGAGCGCCTGCTGCTGCCGCGCGCCCGACCAGCGCAGCTTGTCGGCGCCGCCCGGCAGGCCGAGCCACGCGGCGAGCGTCGCGCGCGCGGACGCGCGATCGCCGTCGAACACTTCGAGCATCCGGTCGAGCGCCTGCGGATCGCCCGCATCGAGCTGCCAGTGCGCACGCACGAAGCGCAGGATCGGAAACAGCGCGTGGTTCGTTTGCTCCGGCAGGCACACGCACGCGGCGCACGCGCCGTGCTGCGCACGCACCGTCTCGCGCAGCGCGTGCACGAGCCGCGACTTGCCGATCCCCGGCTCGCCGACGACGAGCGTCGCGCGCCGCGCGGCCGCGTGCTTGCCGCCCGCCGCCGCGCGCGCCGCGTCGCGCCACGCGCGCGCGAGCGCCGCCTGCTCGCGATCGCGTCCGACGATCGGCGCCGCGTCGCCGAGTTCGAGCGACTCGAACGGCCCGCGCTCGTAGCGCTCGCCGAGCAGCTCGCGCACCGGCTGCGGCGCCGCGCCGGGCGCGGCGAACGCGAGCGGGGTCGCCGCGGCGTCGACGTGACGCTCGAGCGCGCGCGCCGCTTCGTCGCTCAACAGGATGCGGCCCGGCTGCGCGACGCGCTGCAGGCCGACGGCCGCGCTCGCGATCGCGCCGCCCGACGCGCCGCGCGCATTCGCGAGCGCCGTGCCGACATGGATCGCGCCCGCGATCTCGACGCGCCACGCGGGCTCACCCGCGCCGTCGGCCACCGGCTGCGGCGCGCTCGCCGCCTGCCCCGCCTGCCGCGTCATTTCGAGCGCCGCGCGGCACGCGCGCTGCGCGGGCCGATCGATCCCTTCCGGATAGCCGAAGTAGAACAGCAGCGTGTCGCCGAGCGCGCCCGCGACATGGCCGCCATAGCGCACCGCAATGTCCGAGCAGCGTGTGAGCCAGTGCGCGTGGAACGCATCGAGCGCCTCTTCGGCCGCCGCCGCGTCGTCCGGCTGCGCGCCGTCCGCGACGACCGCGACGCGACAGCACAGCGCAGTGACCTGCCGCCGTCCGACGGGCGCGTCGACGGCGGTCTGCCCGCCGCGCTCGCTGTACGCGACACCCGGCTCCGCCTGCGCGCGCGGCCCGTAGCGCAAGCCGCCGACGAGCGCCGGAAAATGGATCGCGCGAAACCGGTTCGCAAGCGCCTGCGCGGATTCCGCACGCTGCCGCGGATCCTTGTTCAGCGCATCGCGCAGCACGTCGCCGATCGGATGCGCGGCGATCGCAGGCGGCAGCGCGACGTCGACGGGGCTCAGATGCTGATACAGCACGTCCGCGACGCTCGCGCCCTGCATCACCGGATGCCCGGTCAGGCATTCGATCACCATCAGGCCCCACGCGTAGAAATCGCTTTTCGCGGTCGGCGGCTCGCCGCGCAGTTGCTCCGGCGCGCAATACTGCGGCGAGCCGAGCACCTCGGTCGTCGCGGTGAGCGTCAGCTCGTCGGCCGCATGCGCATCCGGCAGCAGCGCGCCGATCCCGAAGTCGAGGATCTTCGCGCGCGGCTCGCCGTCGATCGTCGTCACCATCACGTTCTGCGGCTTCAGATCGCGATGCACGACGCCGCTCGCGTGCGCGTGCGCGAGACCGTCGAGCACCTGCGCCATCAGCGCGCCCGTCGCCTCGGCGGGCAACGCGCCGTCGGCCGCGAGCAGCGCACGCAGCGTGCGGCCCGCGACGTGCTCGAACACCGCGAACAGCACGCCGTCCGGCGTCTCGCCGCTGTCGAGCAGCGCGACGACGTTCGGATGCGACAGCCGCGCGCACAGCGCCATCTCGCGGCGAAAGCGCGCGCGCAGGCGGGCGCTTTCGCGCACGCCGCGCGGCGCATCCTCACGCAGCAGCTTGACGGCGACGCGCTGCGACGTGTCGAGCCGGCTCGCTTCATGCACACGGCCCGCGCCGCCTTCGCCGAGCACGGCGCCGAGCCGGTAGCGATGCTCGCCCTGCAGCTCATCGCCTTCGCCGGGCAGCGGCGGCGCCGGCATGCGCGACGCGTGGCGATTGCCGGCGTGCGCGCGTTCGGCCAGAACGGAAGAAGACATGAAGTGCCGCTCAGCCCAGCGGGGCGGGCGAGACGAACGTCGATGCGCCGCGCGCGGCCGGTTCGGGTATCGGCGCGAAAGCGTCGGCCTCGACCGACTGGCATTCGAGCCGGTCGCCGCGCACGACGCGGAACGCGAGCGCGCCGAACCGCACGCCGCCGCGGCGGCGCTCGACGAGCTCGGGAGAGCCGGGGGACAGGAGCGGCAGGAATTGCGTGCGGGCGCGATGGATCTGTACGTTGACGTGCGATTCGTCGAGACCGAGCATGCGTGCGAGCACGTCGAGCTCGATCCAGCCCTGCGACGCGGCGTCGTAGCCCGCTTGAGCATCGGCGAAACGCGCGCGTGCGAGCGTCACGAGACAGTAGTGATGGGCGCGCGCGCCGAGATCGACGACGCCGCCGCGCGTGTGCAGCGTCGCCGTCACGTGCTCCTCGTCGCGGCTCACCGTGAAGTCGATTCGCTGCGGCAGCGTCGCATCCTGCGCGGCGCGCGGCAGCGCGGCCGTCATGCTGCGATGCGCGAGCACCAATTGCCATGCGAAATCGCCGCAGATCACCGCATCGCCATCGTGCAGCACGCGCGGCGGCG
This sequence comes from Burkholderia sp. BDU5, assembly GCF_001522845.1. Classification (NCBI taxonomy): domain Bacteria; kingdom Pseudomonadati; phylum Pseudomonadota; class Betaproteobacteria; order Burkholderiales; family Burkholderiaceae; genus Burkholderia; species Burkholderia sp. BDU5. The sequence goes on from NZ_LOWC01000109.1 coordinate 48,206, forward strand.
CCGTGTCGTCGCAGAGCCAGTCGCCCTGCGCGGAGCGGCTGACGGTGATCGCCGCGCCCGGCAGCGCCTGCGCGCGATCGAGCGTGATCGGCTGCGCGGGCGAACGCAGCGGCCACAGCATGTCGACGGGCTCGCCGAGATGACGGGCCCGCCAGCGAACCGAGCCGGCGCTGCCGAACTGGATCAGGTCGCCGTCGGTCAGCACGACCCGTTCGCCTTCGCCGACGAATCTCCCGGACACGAACGTGCCGTTGCGGCCGTGGTCGTGCAGTTCCCACTGCCCCGCCGCCCAGCAGATGCTCGCATGGATGCGCGACACGTAAGGATCGGCGATGACCGTGTCGCAGCGCTGCGGATCGCGACCCAATACGTGGTGCGCGCGCAGCAGACAGGCTTCCCCGGAAAGACCGTTTTCCAATAACGCCATTTCGTCGACCTGCGGAAAAATGCACGACAACCTGTGGCACCGCTATATGGATATCGTGCGCGTCTTATGTGAATGATTGACGGTCGAATATCAGATTCTGTTGAATCATAGGCAAGCGCCGCATCAGCGACAAGGCGTAATTGGATGTAATGGATTTCGTTGATCGTCTCGCCTACGTTTTGTTTCACCGGCACATCCGTATGCCGGCGAAGATTCAATATTCCGAAAATGTGACGGATATCTAGCGTTTGGAGACCATCATGGGATTCTATGGACCCGAGCCGTTCGAAAAAGCGCGCGCCACGTACGTGTGGCTGGGCCTGCGCGTACCCGGCGCCCTCATCGTTGAGGTGGAAGGCAACGCGCCTCGCTTCACGACTGGCATTCAACTGGTACGCGATCCACACTTCGTCGGCGGACTGAAGGTGGACGTGATGGGCTGGACGGGGCCGCTGTCGAGCGGCACGCAGCCATACCGGGTGCGACATACGTTCCAGGGCGTATTCCATCCGACGATCGTCGTCCACGGCAGCAACAAGACCGAGGTCGTCGAGGTCAAGCAGATCCCGCACGAAGAAGCCGACGCGTTCCTGCAGGCGCTCGACGCCGCGTGATCGCGGCGCGCCGGCCGGGTCGGAACCGGCCGGCGGCGGCGAACGCCGCATTCCGAATCGTTTGCACGACAATCGGAGACGAGCGCTTTAAAAGCCAGAAAATCGCCGAACAAGAACAAGCGAACGAAAGCACCCGGCGTCCGGCAACGGATCGCCGGTTTTTTTATCGCAAGTCCGCCGGTCTCTCGAAACGAGCGCGCCGCATCGCGATTATCGAGAGACAAATGCGCGACGCGCCGCGTTGAATGTGTTTCGATCCCGATGCTTCGCGATTGCGAATGTCGGCGACATCGCATTCATTGCCGACTGTCACGGTCGATGAATACGTCGATCGGAATCGGGACGATTTCGTGCGTGCATGTGTGCACGTGTGCATGCCGGCGGAATTGCTTGGCGACACGCGGCGGCGAAATCGATTTCGCATCGAGCCGCGGCTGCATGCGTCGATGCGAACCGAGGCGCGCCGCAGACCCACGATCCACCGCACACCGCCCGTCGCGCGCGACGTAATCGAGTGTAATGGATTTCGCCGCCCCGCCGCCGTACTGTTCGTTTCACCGGCACTGCCGCATGCCGGCAACGATGCTTCTCTCGATACATGACGCTGCGGGAAGCGGCGCGTGGAGACCAACATGAGTTCGTCGGACATCATCCAACCACGCCGGGTCCTCGTCTCGGTCGCGAGCGCAAAGGCTATGTATACGGCCTTGAGCCCGCACGTGCCGGGCTTCTTCCATATCATCGCGGAAGGCGAAGCGCCGCTCTTCGTCGGCAACATTCACCTCGCGCACGATCCCGGCTTCATCGGCGGGGTGCTCCTCCAGGTGGTGGGCATCGCCGGACGCCCGTCGCCGAGCGTCAAGAAGTACCGGACGCCGACTTGCTCGTTCGAGAGTCAGTATCACAAGGAGATCTTCATCCGTGGCGCGAACGGGATCATTCCCGTCAGCGTCGGGCTGTTCTGTCATGACGCCGCGCAAGCGCCCATGGCAACGCTCGACGCCGAGTGAGCCGACGAACGCCGCGCTTCCGCTCCGATCGATCGCCTGACGACAACAACAGAGAACGGGCATGAACCAAGACCTGCTCGCACATATTCGGGCCGACCAGCTCGACGAGAGTATTTTCAACGCGTCCGGACATTCGGTGACGATCGGTCCGGTCACGCTGGAGTTTCGCGTCAGCGGGAAACCGGCTTCCGCGACGGCCGAGCTGTACATCGCGCGGCAGTTGATCGGCGGCTGCACGCTGAACCCCGCGCATCCGAGCGGCAAGTTCGGCGGCGCGGTCGACAAGCTGAAGTCCGAAGTCGATCTGACGCTCGACGTGCCCGGTAAGAAGCTGGACTACAGGCTTACCGTCTGCGCGCCGATCATCGGAGGCACGAGCAAGAGCGGCACGCTCGGCCTGTGACCGTCGAACGAGGGCCGGCTGACTGCGAACCGGCCGCCGCGGATTGCCGCGGCGGCGGCAAGCGGGGCACGCGCGGCGGACATCGGCTTCGGCAAATCGTGCGCCGTCGATCCGAAACGGCGCCCGGCAGACCGCGCATCGTCTGTCCGGAATAAAAACTATTTCGGTAGCACCTTGGTATCGTTTCGCGATAATGCAGGCACGCCCGTCCGAATGCGGCGGGATCGACAAAACAAGAAGCGCGCAAACGAAAAACCCGGTGATCCGGTCAGGATCGCCGGGTTTTGTTTTTACCGGCCGCAGCCGAGGACGACGTGCGAGCGGCGCAGCGATCCCGCTTTCGTTTCGCCGATTCCCACATCGGATTGAAATACGTCTGTCAGGATGCCGAATGAGAAGGCGCGGCGGGGGCGTGGCCGGCTTCCCTGAAGCGCCCCGGGGATGAAGAGAGCGGGAGCATATCCGATTCCAACGGGAGAACTCGGGGTCACCGCATTTATAGCACCGTTACGCGGAACGGCGCGTGCAACGGCCGCTTCCGGTCGCCGCGGCCGTCCCTTGTGGGTCGCCTCCGGCCCGATCCGATTATAAAAACCTACAGGCCAATGATCCCAGCCTTATGCGTGAGCTTTGAGAGTTCCCGGCGGGAATGGCCCGCTCCTGCGATGCATTTCCGCGCCCCCTCCTCCAAAACCCAAACCACCGGCATTCAATCGCATCGCCGACATCAACATCGCTTACAACGGATGAGCCGCCCCCGCCTGCAACAACAACGACACAGCGACCGGATCGGGCATACCGTCTGCGTCGATCGCGCCCGCTCCCGCGAGCGCGCCGAGATCGCTGTCAACGCCCGCTTGTCCGACGACGAACGGCGTCGTCAGAAACGCCGGCGCCGTCAGCGTGACCGCATAGCGCTGCTGGAGGTTCGTGACGACTGCCGCTTGCGCGGCCAGCACGTCGGTCTGATTTTCCAGCACCTGCTGGAAGCGCGAATTGCCCGGAAAATCCCTGATCAGATGGGCCGTGTTCGTACCCAGCTGCGAAGCGAGGTAAACCAGCATCAGCTCGGTCTCGGGCGTCGTATTGAACGTGCCGCCGGCAAATGCCAGCGAATGCAGCGTCGTGCCGCCGGAACTCACGGAGATGACACAGGGAAGCGTGGCATTGAACGTGATGCTGTAGTGCCCGCCGCCATCCGACAGGGTAGCGCCCGAACCCTGCGCACAATCGACGTTGACCATCGCACTCGCCAGCGCCCGGCCAGTGGCGGCCGTGCCGGATAGGGAGATGGTCTGCATGCCGTTTTCGTTGAAACATCCGTCGAAGCCGAAGCAGGCGTCGCCGCCGCACGCGTAAAGCGTCGCAAGCGAAGCAACGCAAAGTGCGCCCAGTGTCGGGCGAACGAAGCGCACGCTGTGAATGTTCATGGCCCGTGCAGTCGATAGAAAGAGGAAAAAACGACTGGTTCCACGCCAGACGACAGGCGCTACGTCCCATTCTAGATCGTGGGTTCCGAAACCGCTGATCGCGTCGATCCCATTCGCGACCGCATTTGTTCTCGCGTCATGAAGCGCCAGCAGCGTCGGGTTATCGCAGCAGTCGTCGTGCAAGGACGCGGTGCGCCGTACCGACACTTTGCGACACTGGATGGATTCGCATGCCACGATCGTCATCGGACAGCGAAAGGCTAACGGCCTTATCGACGACTTCCACACCATCCGGCGGCCGCTTGACTCTGGAATCCGTCGTTCCCGTGATGATTCGTCGAAGGGTTGCAACGGATCGGCTATCGATACGGCCTTCGGCCGCAAGCGGATAGGCGAAGCGAGAGATTCCCGATACGCTTCACATGTCTGCAAAAACCGAAAACGATACAAAACCCCCACGAACGTCAACCTCCCCTCTCCCCTCCCGCCCCTCAACAGGACTACACTAAAGGCGCTGAAAGCGGAGACAACCATGATTCCTCCCGACCCTGAAAGCACCTTCCGTGGCTTGCCGTTGACACCCGAGCAGGACGCTGAAGTAAGGCATTACATCAAGGTTCGAACGCAGCGCGGTCTGCCGTGGGACACGCCCGAGTTGCAGGCGATGATTCGCGACATGATGCAGCCCCCGGAAGACGACGCCAACGAATCCGATTTCCTGTCTGACGAAGCGAAAGCGGTCGCCGAGCGCGCGATGTCGTCGGTGGAAGACGAGATGGACCCCACCGAGGCGCGCGAGGAATGGCGAGCGGCGATGGAAGCGGAAAACATGAAGGGCCTGCGCCGATAGCCGCCCTCTCCGCGTCCAAGGCCGTCGCGCGCAATGCGCCCCGCCAAGCACGACAGCGAATGTCCGTCATCGACGGTTTCCGCGCGCACGCGCGAGCCGCCGATCGCGTTGGCGTGACTCGCTCACGCCCCGTCCATTAACGTCGAACGCACGAGAGGACGACCATGCGACTGATTGAACCGAGCGAACACGCGGACTATCTCGCGGCCCTGCACAGCTGCGGCCTGTCGGGCAGCGACTTCGCGCTTCGCGAAACGGATACGACCGACCCGAAAAGCGACGAGAACATCGGGCAAATGGGCTTCGTCACGATCACCCGACGATCGACGCACGTGACGAAGGAATACCCGCTCGGCGACGCAAGCGATTGGCTCCTGCACTTCAGGAAGGATCTCGAAGCGGGCGTGTTCGACCAGGCGAACGACAACTCGCACGCCGCCGGGGCGTAACGATCAAGCAATGCGCGGCCGTCCCGCACACGGACGACGACATTACGCCCACCGATACATGCACGGGGGCCGCGGCCTCGACGATTCCGGCGTCTCCGAATCGGGGATGTCGCGCGCGCCATCAGCAAGCCGTAGTTGATCGCGCGATGATCGCAACTGCATCGTCCGCGGACGATCGGTGCGGACGAACAGCACCGGATATCGTGAACACCTGCGTCGAAATGGCTCCACGACCGCTTTGTCCGGAGCCTCGTTGCCCGCATCGCGTTCTCTGGCGACATCCTCATGCACGATTGCCCGTCGCCTATTGCGGCGCATCGCACACGCCCGACGATCTTTCATTCCCGGTCATCCTTAGACTGACGCGACCGACGAGGTCCATTCGAAACGCCGCGCGTGACCGCGCACGGCATCGATCGGTCCGCCGACCCTCAATGGATCGATCGCCCTCCATTACGTTCAACATCTACCTGATGCCGAGGATGACCCGATGATCGACCTGATACTCGAATGGCCGACCTACATCCTGTCGGGGACCATGCCGCCGGATGCGCTGGCCGCCGCGCGAAAGCGCGCCTCCGATCCGATCGTCGCGCGGCGACTTGAAATGTGCAGTCGACAAAAAAGCCCGCAACTGCGAGGGTTGCGAGCTTTTTAGCTACCGCTTCGTGAGATCCGGTCGGGGATTTAGAACGGGATATCGTCGTCCATCTCGTCGAACCCGCCGCCCGCCGGCGCGCTCGGCCGGCTCGCACCACCACCGCCGCCGCCGCTGCGCGCAGCCGCGCCGCCCGCCGCACGGCCGCCACCGCCATTGTTGCCGCCGCGCTCGGCATCGCCGCGACCGCCGCCATAACCGCCACCGTAGCCGCCGTCGTCACCACCGCCGCCGCCCGAACCGCCACGGCCGCCCAGCATCTGCATCTGGTCGGCGACGATCTCGGTCGAATAACGGTCCTGGCCGTCCTGGCTTTGCCACTTGCGCGTGCGGATCCGGCCTTCGATGTACACCGACGAGCCCTTCTTCAGATACTCGCTGACGATCTCGGCGAGACGACCGAAGAACGCCACGCGGTGCCATTCGGTCATTTCCTTGAATTCGCCGGACGCCTTGTCCTTGTAGCGGTCGGTCGTCGCGAGGCGGATGTTCGCTACCGCGTCGCCGCTCGGCAGATAACGCACTTCGGGATCGGCGCCGAGATTGCCGACGAGAATGACCTTGTTGACGGATGCCATGTGTTTCTCCAGTTGATTCGATGCAAAACAGCGCGGCAAAACCGTTCACGGCTTCATCGGCCGGCGTGTGCCGGACCGGAGCACGCCGCGCGCTTAGAAAGGCGTTCGCGTGTCAGGCTTTGCGCGGCGGCTGTTTCATGCCGGCCGCGATTATAAGCCACACGGCTACGAGTGCCGAACACGCGAAAAACACCGTATTCGCGCCGCCGCTCTTCAGCAGCAGGCCGCCCAGGCCGCCGCCCAGCGCGAGCCCGATGGACTGCGTCGTGTTGTACACGCCCGTGGCCGCGCCCTTGCGCGATCCGGGCGCGAGCTTCGACACGAGCGACGGCTGCGACGCCTCCAGAATGTTGAAGCCCAGGAAGTAGACGAACAGGATTGCCGCGACAATCAGAATCGTATGTGTTGCAAAGCCAAGCAACAACTGGCCGATTAGGATAGCTGCAATTCCGCCCAACAGCACGGGCTTCATCTTGCCCTGTTTTTCCGCGACGATGATGGCCGGCACCATCGTCACGAACGCGAGCCCCATCACCGGCAGATAGACCTTCCAGTGCAACGCGACGGGCAAGCCGCCGTCGACGAGCAGCCGCGGCACGACGAGAAAGAGCGCGGTTTGCGTCGCGTGCAGCGCGAGCACGCCGAAATTCAGGCGCAGCAGCTCGACGTTGTGCAGCACTTCGGCAAACGGCGCCGGTACGTGCACGGGCAGCGGCGCGTCCGGCACGACCCACAGCACGACGCCGATCGCGGCGACCGACAGCGCGCCGACGATCGCGAAGAGCCCGCTCATCCCGACCCAATGGAACACGATCGGCGCGCCGACGATCGCGACCGCGAACGACACGCCGATCGAGCCGCCCACCATCGCCATCGCCTTCGTCCGGTTGTGCTCGGACGTGAGGTCGGCGATGAACGCGAGCACCGCCGACGATACCGCCCCCATTCCCTGGATGACGCGGCCGACGATGATCCACGTGATGTCGTGCGCGAACGCCGCGACGAAGCTGCCGAGCGCGAAGATCAGCAGCCCCGTGGCGATCACCGGCTTGCGTCCGAACTTGTCCGACGCCCAGCCGTAAAAAATGTAAAGCAGGGATTGCGTGACGCCGTATGCACCGAGCGCGATGCCGACGAGCACGACGTTGCCGCCGCCGGGAATCGTCTTCGCGTAGACGGAGAACACCGGCATGATCATGAAGAGGCCGAGCATGCGCAGCGCGAAGATCGCCGCGAGCGACGTGGTCGCGCGCAGCTCGGGTGCGCTCATGCGAGTGGAAGTAGCGGACGGATTGGACATCGGGCGTGTGTTCGAGTGAATCGGTAGTCCGCCCGCTGCCGGGCGGCGGAAGATCCGGGCGGGCCGCCTGCCGCCGCGCGCCGCCTCGCTGCGGCTCGGGCGTCGCGAAAGCCCGCCGCCGGCAGGCGCGGGAATTGGTTGGGAGCCTGAAACGACGGACTCGAAAAGTCGTTATAGTAGCAGGTTTGGTTCTCTCATCTTCCGCCGGGTTCATGGAACAAATTCGTATCCGTGGGGCGCGCACCCACAACCTGAAGAACGTCAATCTCGACCTGCCGCGGCACAAATTGATCGTGATCACCGGGCTGTCCGGCTCGGGCAAGTCGTCACTCGCATTCGACACGCTGTACGCAGAAGGCCAGCGGCGCTACGTCGAAAGCCTGTCGGCATACGCGCGCCAATTCCTGCAGTTGATGGAGAAGCCGGATGTCGACCTGATCGAAGGCCTGTCGCCCGCGATCTCGATCGAGCAGAAGGCGACGTCGCACAATCCGCGGTCGACGGTCGGCACCGTCACCGAAATTCACGATTACCTGCGACTTTTGTACGCACGGGTCGGCACGCCGTATTGCCCGGATCACGAGATCCCGCTCGAGGCGCAAAGCGTGTCGCAGATGGTCGACGCCGCGCTCGCGCTGCCCGAGGAGACGAAGCTGATGATCCTCGCTCCCGTCGTCGCGAACCGCAAGGGCGAGCACGCCGAGCTGTTCGAGGAGATGCAGGCGCAGGGCTTCGTGCGCTTTCGCGTCCGCTCGGGCGGCGGCACGGCGAACGAAGGCGTCGCGAAGATCTACGAGGTCGATTCGCTGCCGAAGCTCAAGAAGAACGACAAGCACACGATCGACGTCGTCGTCGATCGCCTGAAGGTGCGCCCGGACATGAAGCAGCGTCTCGCCGAATCGTTCGAGACCGCGCTGCGCCTCGCCGACGGCCGCGCGATCGCACTGGAGATGGATACCGAGCAGGAGCATCTGTTCAGCTCGAAGTTCGCGTGCCCGGTATGCTCGTATTCGCTACAGGAGCTCGAGCCGCGCCTCTTCTCGTTCAACAACCCGATGGGCGCGTGCCCGGAATGCGACGGCCTCGGCCAGATCACGTTCTTCGATCCGAAGCGGGTCGTCGCGCATCCGTCGCTGTCGCTCGCGGCGGGCGCGGTCAAGGGCTGGGACCGGCGCAACCAGTTCTACTTCCAGATGCTGCAAAGCCTCGCGGCGTTCTACGATTTCGACATCGACACCGCGTTCGAGGACCTGCCCGAGAAGATCAAGAAGATCCTGCTGTTCGGCTCCGGCAAGCAGACGATCCCGTTCTCGTACATCAACGAGCGCGGCCGCACGACGATCCGCGAGCACGTGTTCGAAGGGATCATCCCGAATCTCGAGCGCCGCTACCGCGAGACCGATTCGGTCGCGGTCCGCGAGGAGCTCGCGAAGTATCAGAACAACCAGCCGTGCCCGTCGTGCGACGGCACGCGCCTGCGCCGCGAGGCGCGCTTCGTGCGCGTCGGCCAGGGCGACTACGCGCGCGCGATCTACGAAGTGAGCAGCTGGCCGCTGCGCGACACGCTCGGCTACTTCGACGGCCTCTCGCTCGACGGCGCGAAGCGCGAGATCGCCGACAAGGTGATCAAGGAGATCGTCGCGCGGCTCACGTTCCTGAACAACGTCGGCCTCGATTATCTGTCGCTCGAGCGCAGCGCCGAGACGCTGTCGGGCGGCGAGGCGCAGCGCATCCGGCTCGCGTCGCAGATCGGCTCGGGCCTGACAGGCGTGATGTACGTGCTCGACGAGCCATCGATCGGCCTGCACCAGCGCGACAACGATCGCCTGATCGCGACGCTCAAGCACCTGCGCGACCTCGGCAACTCGGTGATCGTCGTCGAGCACGACGAAGACATGATCCGCACGGCCGACTACGTCGTCGACATGGGCCCGGGCGCCGGCGAGCACGGCGGCACGGTGGTCGCCGAAGGCACGCCGAAGCAGGTGCAGGCGAACGGCGATTCGCTGACGGGCCAGTACCTCGTCGGCAAGCGGACGATCGAGTTCCCGGACGAGCGGATCGGGCCCGATTCGGAGCGGATGCTGCGGATCGTCGACGCGCACGGCAACAACCTGAAGCACGTCGACCTCGAGCTGCCGGTCGGCCTCCTGACCTGCATCACCGGCGTGTCCGGCTCCGGCAAGTCGACGCTGATCAATGACACGCTGTATCACGCGGTCGCGCGCCACTTGTACGGCTCGTCGGCCGAACCCGCGCCGCACGAGTCGATCGAGGGCCTCGAGCACTTCGACAAGGTGATCAACGTCGACCAATCGCCGATTGGCCGCACGCCGCGCTCGAACCCGGCCACCTACACGGGCGTCTTCACGCCGATCCGCGAGCTGTTCTCGGGCGTGCCGACCTCGAAGGAGCGCGGCTACGATCCGGGCCGCTTCTCGTTCAACGTGAAGGGCGGCCGCTGCGAGTCGTGCCAGGGCGACGGCGTGCTGAAGGTCGAGATGCACTTCCTGCCGGACGTCTACGTGCCGTGCGACGTTTGCCACGGCAAGCGCTACAACCGCGAGACGCTCGAAGTCCAGTACAAGGGCAAGAACATCAGCGAAGTGCTCGACATGACGGTCGAGCACGCGTACGAGTTCTTCAACGCGGTGCCCGTCGTCGCGCGCAAGCTGAAGACGCTGCTTGACGTGGGCCTCGGCTACATCCGGCTCGGCCAGTCGGCGACGACGCTCTCCGGCGGCGAGGCGCAGCGCGTGAAGCTGTCGCTCGAGCTCTCGAAGCGCGACACCGGCCGCACGCTCTACATCCTCGACGAGCCGACGACCGGCCTGCACTTCCACGACATCGCGCTCTTGCTCGAAGTGATCCACCGGCTGCGCGACCAGGGCAACACGGTCGTGATCATCGAGCACAACCTGGACGTCATCAAGACAGCCGACTGGGTGATCGACCTGGGGCCGGAAGGCGGCGCGGGCGGCGGCCAGATCATCGCGCAGGGCACGCCCGAGCAGATCGCGAAGACGAAGGCGAGCTTCACCGGCAAGTACCTCGCGCCGCTCCTCAAGCGCGGCAAGTAAGCGGGACGCGGCCGTCCGGGCGCACGCCCGGCGGCCGCCCGGTCCGCGCGCAACGCGCGGCCTCCATGCGCCCCCCCCAAAAACGGCCCCGGCGCACGGCCGATACGGCGCCAAATTCTTCCTTACAACATCCTAATATTCAGGTCGATAATCGTTGCTATACTTCGCGGCGATGCAAGGTTATGCCCGCTTGCGGCCACAAGCGCGCCGAATAGCCTCCGAATACAGGGATACTCATGGAGAAGCAATCTGAGCCGCCGCGCGAGCCGCAAACGCGGGAACCGCACCTGCGCAGCGTCCGGCTGACGAGCGATTTCAGCCTGCCGAAGCTTTCGGCGATCGAGATCGGCAGCTACCTCCTCGCCCTCGTCGGCCTGTGGCTCGTCCTGCACCTGAGGCTGCTCGGCGGCCTCTTGGCCGGCCTCCTCGTCTATCAGCTCGTCCACATGATCGCGCCCGCGATCGAACGCCACATGTCGAGCCAGCGCGCGCGCTGGGTCGCGGTCGTGCTGCTGTCGGCGGCGATCGTCGGCGGGCTCGCGGGCCTCACGATCGCGGTCATCGAGCATTTCGAGCACACCGTGCCGAACGCGCAGAACCTGCTCGGCCAGGTGATGCAGATCATCGATCAGGCGCGCATGCGCACGCCCGAGTGGATCTCGAACCTGCTGCCCGTCGACGCCGAGCAGATGCGCACGAAGGCCGCGGGCCTGATGAACAAGCACATGGATCAGCTGCAGCAAGGCGGCAAGAGCGTCGCGCGCGGGTTCGGGCACGTGCTGTTCGGGATGATCATCGGCGCGATGATCGCGATCGGCGTCGATCGCCACAAGCAGCGCCAGCCGCTGTCGACCGCGCTCGTCACGCGGATCTCGCGCTTCTCCGACTCGTTCCGCCGGATCGTCTTCGCGCAGATCAAGATTTCGGCGCTCAACGCGTTCTTCACGGCGCTCTACCTGCTCGTCGCGCTACCGATCTTCCATCAGCGGCTGCCGCTGTCGAAGACGCTCGTGCTCGTCACGTTCATCGCGGGCCTCCTGCCCGTGGTCGGCAATCTGATCTCGAACACGCTGATCGTCGCGGTGTCGCTGTCGGTCAGCATGGGCACCGCGATCGCGTCGCTCGTGTTCCTCGTCGTGATCCACAAGCTCGAATACTTCCTGAACGCGAAGATCATCGGCGGCCAGATCGAATCGCGCGCGTGGGAGCTGCTGCTCGCGATGCTCGTGATGGAAGCCGCGTTCGGCGTGCCCGGCGTGATCGCCGCGCCGATCTTCTATGCGTACATCAAGCGCGAGCTGATCTATCTGCGACTCATCTGAGCGCCGCGCGCCGCCGCCCGTCCGCGGGATCTCGCGCCGCCGCATTCCCTAGCAAAAAGAAAGGCCGCGTCCGTCGCCGGACCCGGCCTTCGTTCGTTTCGTTGCGCCGCCGCCCGCCGCCGCGCCTCGCGCGCCGGCCGAGCGGAAAACACGCGCGCGGCTTAGCAGCCTAGCGGAACACCACCGTCTTCGTGCCGTTCAGCACGATCCGGTGCTCGACGTGCCACTTGACCGCGCGCGCGAGCGTCACGCATTCGACGTCGCGGCCGACGGCCGTCAGCTCGTCCGGCGTCATGCTGTGATCGACGCGCTCGACTTCCTGCTCGATGATCGGGCCTTCGTCGAGATCGGTCGTCACATAGTGCGCGGTCGCGCCGATCAGCTTCACGCCGCGATCGAACGCCTGGTAGTACGGCTTCGCGCCCTTGAAGCTCGGCAGGAACGAGTGGTGGATGTTGATCGCGCGGCCGGCGAGCTGCTCGCACATGTTCGGCGACAGGATCTGCATATAGCGCGCGAGCACGACGAGATCGGCCGAATGCTCGTCGATCACCTCGAGCACGCGCGCCTCCTGCGCGGCCTTCGCGTCGGCCGACGCGCCCGCAGCGAGCGGGAAGTGATGGAACGGGATGTCGTAGCTCGCGGCGAGCTGATAGAAATCCTTGTGATTCGACACGATCGCCGAGATCTCGATCGGAAGCTGGCCGGTGCGGTAGCGGAACAACAGGTCGTTCAGGCAGTGGCCGATCTTCGACACGAGGATCACGACGCGCGGCTTCACCGACGCGTCGTGCAGTTCCCAGCGCATCGCGAACTGCTCGGCGAGCGGCGCGAACTCGGCGCGCAGGCCGTCGAGCGCGGTCGCGGCGCCGGCGCCGCTCGTCTGCTCGAAATGCACGCGCATGAAGAATTCGCCGGTGCGGCTGTCGCCGAATTGCGCCGAATCGACGATGTTGCTGCCGCGCTCGAGCAGGAAGCCCGAGACCGCGTGAACGATGCCGCGCCGGTCCGGGCACGACAGTTTCAGGATAAAGCTGTGATCGGCCGACATGACCGCTACTCCCTTTTCTAATCTTCTGAACAATGGATTCGATTCGCGCTCAGCAAAACGGCGGCGGCGGCGCGAACAGCGCGTCGAGCCCGCGCGCGTCGTCGGGCGGGATCGCGCGGTGGCGCAGCAGGCTGTCGAGCATCGCGAGGCTCGCATCGACGGTGGCTTCGCCCGCGCGCAGCCATGCGACCACCTCGTCGACGCCGGCGAGCAGGTGCTCGGCGACTTCGCCGTCCTGGTTGTGAGGCGCGAAATCGCCCGGCAGCGGCAAGTCGTAGATGAAAATCTGCTCGGCCTGCGTGCCTTCCGGCAGCGAGCACAGCACGTGCGCGATGCGGCCGGGAATCGCGCGCGCGGCGAGGTCGGCCGGAATGCCCGCTTCTTCCCAGCATTCCTTCGCGATCGTGTCCTCGATCCCGAGTCCCCAGCCGATGCCGCCCGCGACGACGTTGTCGAGCATGCCCGGATCGGTCGCCTTGGTCGCGCTGCGGCGGCCGAGCCACATCCGAAGCGGCGCCGAAGGCGCATATTCTACGATGCCGTTCAGATGCACCGCGTACGTCATCGTACCGAAGAAGCGCGACGCCGCCCGCTCGATGTACGCGAGCGGCGGATCGTCGAAGCGGTTGCGGATCGCATAGATCTCGTCGCGCCAGCCGACGATCGCGCCTTCCGCCGCGAGCGCGCCGATCGGGCTCGCGAGCGCCATGCTGCGTGCGTCGACGCTGTCGTAGCGCGCGCAAAGCTCGACGCATCCCGCCGGAAAATCGAACACGTCGGGCCAGCGCGCAAGGCGTGCGACGTCGTCGCGGCGCAGCCAGCCGACCTGCCGGCCGGCGATCCGGAACGGCAGGTGCGCGAACGCGTCGAAGTGGCGCGCGGCGGCGATGCACGGAAACGTCATCGCAATCTCCGTCAGTCCTTCAGCGCGACGCGCAGGCCGAGCGCGATGAACGTCGCGCCCGCGAACCGGTCGAGCCACACGCCGACGCGCGGCCGGCGCTTGAGCCACACGCCGATCACGCCCGCGCCGACGCCGAACACCGAGAACACGACGGCCGTCTGCGCCATGAAGAGCGCGCCCAGCTCGAGCATCTGCAGCGCGACGGGTTGCGCGCCGTGCGGATCGACGAATTGCGGCAGGAACACGACGAAGAAGAGCGTTACCTTCGGATTCAGCAGATTGCCGATCACGCTCTGGCGGAAGATCGTCGACAGCGGCTGCGGCGCGCGCTCGTGCGCGGTCGCGAGGCCCTTGCTGCGCAGCGCCTTGACGCCGATCCAGATCAGGTACGCGCCGCCCGCGAGCTTGAGCAGCTGGAACGCGACGGGCGACGAGCGCAGCAGCGCGGCGACGCCGAACGCGGCGAGCGTCGTGTGAAACAGCACGCCCGACGCGAAGCCGAGCGCCGCGACGATGCCGGCCGCGCGGCCTTGCGAGATGCCGCGCGCGAGCACTTGCAGGTTGTCGGGGCCGGGCGCGACGGTGATCGCGATCGACGTGGCGAGGAACAGCATGAAGTTGGGCATCGCGGGCTCGCTTGAATCGGCGGACAAGTGGACTGACGCTGAATGAAACCTGAACCGGGGGACGGACGACGCGCGGCGGCGCGCCGCGCTCAGTGTCCGGGAAATTCGGTGACCGTATAAAGCGGCAGGCCCGCCTGGCGCAGCAGCGCCGAGCCGCCGAGATCCGGCAGGTCGACGATCGCCGCGCCTTCGACGACGACCGCGCCGAGCCGCTCGAGCAGGTTCTTGCCCGCCATCATCGTGCCGCCCGTCGCGATCAGGTCGTCGACGATGACGACGCGGTCGCCCGGCCGGCAAGCGTCCTCGTGGATCTCGACGGTCGCCGTGCCGTACTCGAGCGCGTACGACTCGCGCTGCGTCTTGTGCGGCAGCTTGCCGACCTTGCGGATCGGCACGAAGCCGACGGAAAGCTCGTACGCGACGATCGGCGCGATGATGAAGCCGCGCGCATCGAGGCCGGCGACGTAATCGAGCTTCGCATCGACGTAGCGCTCGACGAACAGATCGACGAGCACGCGCAGCGCCTTCGCGCTCTGCAGCAGCGGCGTGATGTCGCGGAACATCACGCCCGGCTGCGGCCAGTTCGGCACCGTGCGGATGCGGCTGTGAATGAACTCGACGGGATCGAGCTGCGCGTCCGACGACGTGGACATCATGAAAATCTCCGAAAAAAACGGCGCCGAATCACGCGCTGTTCGTCGATCGCTCGACAACCCAAAAAAATCAGCGGCCGCACGATATCACGCCGCCACGGTCGATCCGCCGTCGCGCCGGTGCCGCGACAGCCGCTCCTCGGCCTCCGCGAGCGCTTCCGGCAGCCCGCGCAGCACGACGATGTCGCTCGCGCGCAGCTTCGTCTCGGGGTCGGGCTCGACGCCGCGAATCCCGTGGCGGCGGATCGCCGTCACCTCGAGGCCGAGCGCGAACAGCCCCAGCTCGGCGAGCGAGCGGCCGACCGCGTCCGCGCGCGCGTCGACGGGCACCGATTGTAGCCGCACCTGCTCGTGATCGTCGTCGTCCGCGTCGTCGGCGCCGCGGAAATAGCCGCGCAGCAGGCTGTAGCGCGCGTCGCGCATCTCCTCGACGCGCCGCACGACGCGCCGCATCGGCACGCCCATCAGCACGAGCGTGTGCGACGCGAGCATCAGGCTCCCCTCGACGATCTCCGGAATCACCTCGGTCGCGCCCGCGGCGAGCAGCTTCTCGAGGTCGGCGTCGTCGACGGTGCGCACGATCGCGGGCAGCGTCGGCTCGAGCTCGTGCACGTTGTGCAGCACGCGCAGCGCGGACGGCGTGTTCGCGTAGGTGATCGCGACGGCCGCCGCGCGGTGGATGCCCGCCGCGAGCAGCGACTCGCGGCGCGCGGCGTCGCCGAACACGACCGATTCGCCCGCCGCCGCGGCCGCCGTCACACGGTCCGGATCGAGGTCGAGCGCGACGTACGAGATTCCTTCCTGTTCGAGCATCCGCGCGAGGTTCTGCCCGGCGCGGCCGTAGCCGCAGATGATCACGTGGCCCTTCTGCTTGATGCTCTGCGTCGCGATCCGCGTCATCTGCAGCGACTGCTGCATCCATTCGGCCGACGACAGCCGCATCGCGATCCGGTCGGCGTTCTGGATCAGGAACGGCGCGGCGAGCATCGACAGCAGCATCGACGCGAGGATCGACTGCAAGAGCGTCGCGTCGACGAGATGCCGGTCGAGGATCAGGTTCAGCAGCACGAAGCCGAATTCGCCCGCCTGCGCGAGCCCGAGGCCCGTGCGCATCGCGACGCCAGGCGTCGCGCCGAACGCGCGCGCGAGCCCCGTGATCATCACGCTCTTCAGCAGCACCTGGCCGGCGAAGAAGCCGAACACGAGGAACGGATGCCGCCAGATCACGCTCGGATCGAGCAGCATCCCGGTCGTCACGAAGAAGAGGCCGAGCAGCACGTCGCGAAACGGCTTGATGTCCTCCTCGACCTGATGCCGGTACGGCGTCTCGGAGATCAGCATCCCGGCGATGAACGCGCCGAGCGCGAGCGACAGGCCGAAGCGATCGGTGATGAACGCGGCGCCGAGCGTGACGAGCAGGAGGTTCAGCACGAACAGCTCCTGCGAGCGCCGCCGCGCGACGACGTTCAGCCACCGCGTCATGAAGCGCTGGCCGACGATCAGGAGCAGCGCGAGCGCGACGACGATCTTCACCGCCGCGAACCCGAGCGACATCACGAGATCCTTCGACGACTCGCCGCCGAACGCGGCGATCACGATGAGGAGCGGCACGACGGCGAGATCCTGGAACAGCAGCACGCCGAAGATGTTGCGGCCGTGCTCGGTTTCGATCTCGAGCCGCTCGGCGAGCATCTTCGAGACGATCGCCGTCGACGACATCGCGAGCGCGCCGCCGAGCGCGACGCTGCCTTCCCACGTGATGTGCATCCAGCGCTCGAAGAGCGCGCCCAGCAGCAGCGCGATCGCGATCGTGCCAAGCACCTGCGCGAGCCCGAGCCCGAACACGAGCCGGCGCATCGCGCGCAGCTTCGACAGCGAGAACTCGAGGCCGATCGAGAACATCAGGAATACGACGCCGAACTCGGCGAGATGCTCGGCCCGTTCGAGGTCGGCCGCGAAGCCAAGCGCGTGCGGGCCGACGACGATGCCGACCGTCAGATAGCCGAGCATCGGCGGCAGGTTCAGCGAACGGAACACGACGACGCCCGCCACCGAGGCAAGCAGCAGCAGAAGCGTCATTTCGAGCGGGGAAATCACGGGCGAAGCGTCCTCGTTCGTCGTCGGCGCCGCATGACGGACGCCGGGTTGGGCCGGGAGAATACTCGGGAAGGTGGGCGCAAGGGGCCCGGCGCGGCGAACAAACGCCTTTGCTATACTCCGCGCATGATAGCGAAAATCAATGATGATCGGGCGCTCGCGCTCGCCCGCGACGTGCTCGACATCGAGGCGAACGCCGTGCGCGCGCTCGCCGATCAGCTCGACGGCGAGTTCGTCGCCGCGGTCGGGCTGCTTCTGAATTGCAGCGGCCGCGTCGTCGTATCCGGGATCGGCAAATCGGGGCACATCGCCCGCAAGATCGCCGCGACGCTCGCCAGCACCGGCACTCCCGCGTTCTTCGTCCACCCCGCCGAGGCAAGCCACGGCGATCTCGGCATGGTCACGAAGGACGATGTGTTCGTCGCGATCTCGCACTCAGGCGAATCGGAGGAACTCGTCGCGATCCTGCCGCTCATCAAGCGGCTCGGCGCGAAGCTGATCGCGATGACGGGCCGCCCGGCATCGAGCCTCGCGACGCTGTCCGACGTCCATCTGAACGCGGGCGTCGCGAAGGAAGCATGCCCGCTGAACCTCGCGCCGACGGCGAGCACGACGGCCGCGCTTGCGCTCGGCGACGCGCTCGCCGTCGCGGTGCTCGACGCGCGCGGCTTCGGCTCGGAGGATTTCGCGCGCTCGCATCCGGGCGGCGCGCTCGGCCGGCGCCTCCTCACGTACGTACGCGACGTGATGCGCATGGGCGACGAGGTGCCCGCCGTCCCGCTCGACGCGACGCTGTCCGACGCCCTCTTCCAGATCACCGCGAAGCGGATGGGAATGACGGCCGTCGTCGACGAAGCGGGCCGCGTGGCCGGCATTTTCACCGACGGCGACCTGCGGCGCGTGCTCGAGCGCGACGGCGATTTCCGCCGTCTGCCGATCGTCGACGTGATGACGCGCAACCCGCGCACGATCGCGCCGGACCATCTCGCCGTCGAAGCGGTGGAACTGATGGAACGCCACCGGATCAACCAGATGCTCGTCGTCGACGACAAGGGCGCGCTGATCGGCGCGCTCAACATGCACGATCTGTTCTCGAAGAAGGTGATTTGATGTCCGCGTCCCCTGTCACGGCGGCCGAACGCGCGAGCCGCGTGAAGCTGATGATTTTCGACGTCGACGGCGTGTTGACCGACGGCGGCCTCCATTTCACCGCGACGGGCGACACGATGAAGTCGTTCAACACGCTCGACGGCCACGGCGTGAAGCTCCTCGGCGAAGCGGGAATCGCGACCGCGATCGTCACCGGCCGCCGCTCGGACGCGGTCGCCGCGCGCGCGAAGGAAATGCGGATCGCGCATCTGCATCAGGGCGTCGAGAACAAGCTGGCCGTGTTCGGCGAACTGCTGCGCACGCTCGGCCTCGAAGCCGGGCAGTGCGGCTACATGGGCGACGACTGGCCGGACCTCGCGGTGATGCTGCGCTGTGGCTTCGCCGCCGCGCCGGCGAACGCGCATCCGGACGTGATCGCGCGCGCGCACTGGGTCGCCGAGGCCCGTGGCGGTCATGGCGCGGTGCGCGAAGTGTGCGACGCGGTGCTGCGCGCGCAGCACCGCTACGACGCGCTGCTTGCAGCCGCCTGCGGAGCCTGACCGAATGGACGGCAAATTCCGGCTGACATCGATGATCCCGCTCGTCGCGATGGCGGCGCTCGCGGGCGGCACGTACTGGCTGCTGCAGGCAACGCTGCCGCCGCCCGGTGAGAGCGTCGTGCGTCCGAAGTCGCACGCGCCCGACTATTTCGCGGATAACTTTTCCGTCACCGAGCTCGACCAGACGGGCTCCACCCAGTACCGGCTGACGGCCGCGGGCCTCGTCCATTACGAAGACGACGAGACGAGCGACCTGACGCAGCCTGCGCTGCGCGCGTTCCAGCCCGGCAAGCCGACCGTGACCGCAACCGCGAAGCGCGGCACGGTCAACGGCGACGTGTCGATCGTCGATTTGTATGACGAAGCGCGGATCCTGCGCGCGGCGGGCGGCACCGACCCGCAGATGCAGGCGGACTCCGAGCATTTCCGGGTGTTGGTCAACGACGATGTGATCGAGACCGAAAAGCCGGTTAAACTTCAGCGCGGCCTGTCGATCGCGAACGCCGCCGCCGGGATGAAGTACAACAACGTCACCCGAGTCATCGAACTCTACGGCAACGTGCGCGGCACGATCGCCGCTTCCGACGCGTCCGGCGGCGCTCCAGGCCAACCCAAGTAACTCACCACGCGGGACTGCATGAACGAATCGTTCCCTTGTTTATTTCAGAGCGGTGCACGCCGCGTCGTCCGCGCCGCACTCGCGGCGGCGCTCGTCGCGATGCCGCTCGCGGGCGTCGCGCCCGCGGCCCATGCCGAAAAGGCCGACCGCGACAAGCCGATCAACGTCGAAGCGGACAACCTGACCTATGACGACCTGAAGCAGGTCACGGTCGCGACGGGCAACGTCGTCATCACGAAGGGCACGATCCTGATCAAGGGCGACCGCGTCGAGGTGCGCCAGGATCCGCAGGGCTACCAGTACGCGACCGCGACGGCGAGCGGCAAGAAGCACGCGTCGTTCCGCCAGAAGCGCGAAGGCCTCGACGAATACGTCGACGGCGACGCCGAGCGGATCGACTACGACGGCAAGCAGGATCTGACCACGCTGACGACGAACGCGACCGTGCGCCGCCTGCAGGGTCTGTCCACCGTCGCCGACACGGTCCACGGCAGCGTGATCACGTATGACGGCCAGCGCGACTTCTACACCGCGCGCGGCGGCAAGGACGTCGCCGGGCCGGGCAATCCGGGCGGCCGCGTGCGCGCGATGCTGACGCCGAAGAACAGCGGCCCCGCGCCGCTGTCCGGCAGTCCGGCTCAACTCGCGCCGTCGAACAACATCCAGGGGACACCGAACCCGTGAACGCGCTCCCCAATCGCCAGCCGGCCGGCACGTCGAGCTCGCTCGTCGTGCGCAACCTGAAGAAGCGCTACGGCACGCGCACCGTCGTCAAGGACGTGTCGCTCGACGTGAAGAGCGGCGAGGTCGTCGGCCTGCTCGGCCCGAACGGCGCCGGCAAGACGACGTCGTTCTACATGATCGTCGGCCTCGTGCCGCTCGACGCGGGCGACATCTCGCTGAACGGCAGCCCGATCAGCCTGATGCCGATCCACAAGCGCGCGTCGCTCGGCCTGTCGTATCTGCCGCAGGAAGCGTCGGTGTTCCGCAAGCTGACCGTCGAGGAGAACATCCGCGCGGTGCTTGAGCTGCAGCACGACGACAACGGCAAGCGGCTGTCGAAGGACGAAATCGGCGCGCGCGCGGAAGCACTGCTCGAAGAGCTGCAGATCGCGCATCTGCGCGAGAATCCGGCGCTGTCGCTGTCGGGCGGCGAGCGCCGCCGCGTCGAGATCGCGCGCGCGCTCGCGAGCAACCCGAGCTTCATCCTGCTCGACGAGCCGTTCGCGGGCGTCGACCCGATCGCGGTGCTCGAGATCCAGAAGATCGTGAAGTTCCTCAAGCAACGCAACATCGGCGTGCTGATCACCGATCACAACGTGCGCGAGACGCTCGGCATCTGCGATCACGCATACATCATCAGCGACGGATCGGTCCTCGCGTCCGGCGCCCCGAAGGACATCATCGAAAACGAAAGCGTACGGCGCGTCTACCTCGGCGAGCACTTCCGCATGTAAGCGGCGCGGGACACGATCCCGCCGCCGCCCTTTCCCCGGCGCGACCCGCGCCCTCGCTCCGCACGCCCGGCTCGCGCCGCTCGTGCGCATTCGCGCGCCAAGCGTCATTCCGGATGCCTCAACGCGCCGCCCTCGTGGCAAACTTCCGGTACGACTCCCTTTTTGCCATGAAAGCCAGCCTCCAACTCCGCCTGTCGCAGCATCTCGCGCTCACCCCCCAGCTTCAGCAGTCGATCCGGCTGCTGCAGCTGTCGACGCTCGAACTGCAGCAGGAAGTCGCGATGGCGGTCGCGCAGAATCCGCTTCTCGAAAACGAAGACGACTGGATCGCGAGCCCGCTGCGCGTTGCGGCCGACGGCTCAGTGATCGCGCAGACGCCCGCATCGTCGGCGCCCGAGCCGATGCAGGGCGCATCGAACGGCACGAGTGCGACGAATGAGCGCACCGAGCGCACCGAGCGCGACGAGCCTGCGGGCGTCGACGAATACGACAGCTATTCGGCCGACAGCGGCGATGCGAGCCAGTGGAACCTCGACGACTTCGGCCGCTCGCCCTCCGCCTCGGACGACGACGATCTGCCGCCGATGCAGATCCACGAAACGGCGACGTCGCTGCGCGACCATCTCGCCGCGCAACTGCGCGTCACGCAAGCGAGCCCGCGCGATCGCGCGCTCGTGATGTTCCTGATCGAATCGCTCGACGACGACGGCTACCTGACCGCGTCGCTCGAAGAAGTCCTCGCCGATCTGCCGCCGGAGCTCGAGGTCGACCTCGACGAACTGAACGCGGCGCTCGCGCTGCTGCACAGCTTCGATCCGGCAGGCGTCGGCGCACGCTCCCCGTCCGAGTGCCTGAAGTTGCAATTGCTGCGGCTGGATCCGTCCCCGACGCGCGCGCTCGCACTCGACATCGTGTCACAGCATCTCGAGCTGCTCGCCGCGCGCGATTTCACGCGCCTGCGCAAGCAACTGAAGGCATCCGACGACGAGCTGCGCGATGCGCACGCGCTCATCCGCTCGCTCGAGCCGTTCCCCGGCGCGGCGTACGGCAAAGCCGAAGCGGATTACGTGGTGCCCGACATCATCGTGAAGAAGACGGGTCAGAACTGGCAGGCGGAACTCAACCCGGAAGTCGTCCCGCGGCTGCGGATCAACCATCTGTACGCGAACATCCTGCGCAATAGCCGGGGCGATCCGAGCGCGGGTTCGCTCAAGCAGCAACTGCAGGAAGCGCGCTGGCTGATCAAGAATATTCAGCAGCGATTCGAGACGATCCTGCGCGTCGCGCAAGCGATTGTCGAACGTCAGAAGAATTTTTTCGCGCACGGCGAAATTGCGATGCGCCCCTTGGTTTTGCGGGAAATAGCTGATACGCTGGGCCTACACGAGTCGACTGTCTCCCGTGTGACAACCGGCAAGTACATGCTGACCCCGTTCGGCACACTTGAATTTAAGTACTTCTTCGGATCGCACGTTTCGACAGACACCGGAGGTGCCGCGTCGTCGACGGCAATCCGCGCCCTCATCAAACAACTGATAGGAGCCGAAGACCCCAAATCCCCTCTTTCGGATAGTCGCATAGCCGAACTGCTAGCGGAACAAGGGTTCGTGGTCGCGCGCCGCACGGTTGCCAAATATCGCGAAGCCCTCAAGATCCCGGCGGTAAATCTGCGCAAGTCTCTGTAGCCCGTCGCCACGCGGTGGGCGTTTTCCGGCCGCCGCATCGTCGACGGCAAAGTCGGCCGACCGATCCGCTCGCTGCGGCGAGCGTCGGCAAACGAAATCGGCAGGCGCTGCCGCCTCTATGCGGAAGGTGGTCATTAGCTTGGAGAAGCACTATGAACCTGAAGATCAGTGGACACCATCTCGAAGTCACACCTGCTATCCGCGAATACGTGATCACCAAGCTCGACAGGGTGCTACGGCATAGCGATCAGGTCATCGATGGCGCTGTGATCCTCACGGTCGACAATCACAAGGAGAAGGACAAGCGGCAAAAGGCGGAAATCACGCTGCATCTGAAGGGCAAGGATATCTTCGTCGAAAGCGCGAATGGCGATATGTACGCCGCGATCGATCTGCTGATCGACAAGCTCGACCGGCAAGTCGTCAAGCACATGGAGCGTCTACAAACGCACGCGCACGAGCCGATCAAGCACCATCAGGTGGCCGAGCAAATCGAACTTCCGCCGCAATGAGCCGTGGCGCGGCAGCGCTGGCCGAACCGCCCGCTTCGACGGGCGGTTTTTTATTGTGCAAACCGCTGTGGCGCGACGCGCGAACACTGCACAATAGAAGCGTTTCTCGACGTTTCGCACAGCGCGCGGCGCCGTCTGCAGTGCTCTATAATGTCTCGGTTATTATCGGGGGCGATGAGCCGGCTCGCCGTGCTTCACAGGTCTCCTTCGCCTAACGCCGTCCTTTTTGACCGACATGGAAAATCAGTCCGCCGCGAGGAGATCCCAGGCCGCCCCTATGCCTGCCAACATGAATCGCCTAGCCAAAATCCTGCCTCTGGAGAATGTCGTCATCGACCTCTCCGTCACCAGCAAGAAACGCGTCTTCGAACAAGCCGGCCTGATCTTCGAGAATCAGAACGGCATCGCCCGCAGCACCGTCACCGATAATCTGTTCGCGCGCGAGCGTCTCGGCTCGACGGGTCTCGGCGAAGGGGTCGCCATTCCGCACGGCCGGATCAAGGGGCTCAAGCACCCGCTCGCCGCGTTCGTGCGGCTCGCCGAGCCGATCCCGTTCGAGGCGCCGGACGGCCAGCCCGTCTCGCTGCTGATCTTCCTGCTCGTGCCGGAACAGGCGACGCAGCAGCACCTCGAAATCCTCTCCGAAATCGCCCAACTGCTGTCCGATCGCGACACCCGCGAGCGTCTGCACACCGAAACGGACCGCGACGAGTTGCATGGACTCCTGACTCAGTGGCAACCTTAAGCTGATCGGGGCGGTTCGTTCCCCATTGCGTCGCGGCCCGCGCCGCCGAGCCGAGCCGCCCGCCGCCGGGCCGGAGCCGCAACCTTCGTTGCAGCGTCCGGGCGCCGGCTCCTTGGAGTAACGGACTCATGGATACGTCCAGCATCAACGCCCAGAGCATCTTCGACGACAACGCGGCCATGCTGAAGCTCAGCTGGCTGACGGGGCATGAAGGCTGGGAACGCGGGTTTTCCGCCGACACGGTCGCGAATGCGACGTCGAGCGCCGACCTCGTCGGCCACTTGAACCTGATCCACCCGAACCGGATCCAGGTGCTCGGCGAAGCCGAGATCGACTACTACCAGCGCCAAACCGACGAAGATCGCTCGCGCCACATGGCCGAGCTGATCGCACTCGAGCCGCCGTTCCTGGTGGTCGCAGGCGGCGCCGCCGCGCCGCCCGAGCTCGTCCTGCGCTGCACGCGCTCGTCGACGCCGCTCTTCACGACGCCGATGTCGGCCGCCGCGGTGATCGACAGCCTGCGCCTCTACATGTCGCGGATCCTCGCGCCGCGCGCGACGTTGCACGGCGTGTTCCTCGACATTCTCGGAATGGGCGTGCTGCTGACGGGCGATTCGGGCCTCGGCAAGAGCGAGCTCGGCCTCGAGCTGATCAGCCGCGGCCACGGGCTCGTCGCCGACGACGCTGTCGATTTCGTCAGACTTGGCCCCGATTTCGTCGAAGGGCGCTGCCCGCCGCTCCTGCAGAACCTGCTCGAAGTGCGCGGCCTCGGCCTTCTCGACATCAAGACGATCTTCGGCGAGACCGCGGTCCGCCGGAAGATGAAGCTGAAGCTGATCGTCCAGCTCGTGCGGCGGCCGGACGGCGAATTCCAGCGGCTGCCGCTCGAAAGCCAGACGGTCGACGTGCTGGGTCTGCCGATCAGCAAGGTCACGATCCAGGTCGCGGCGGGCCGCAACCTTGCGGTGCTCGTCGAGGCGGCGGTGCGCAACACGATCCTGCAACTGCGCGGCATCGACACGCTGCGCGACTTCATGGACCGCCAGCGCCTCGCGATGCAGGACCCGGACAGCCAGTTCCCCGGCAAGCTCGTGTAACTCGCGCCGGCTCCCGCCGCCACGCTGGCGCAATGAGCCGGTGCTATGATGAAACGTCAGGATTTTCTCTTTCCATGCGCATTGTCCTCATCACCGGCATCTCCGGCTCCGGCAAGTCCGTCGCGCTGAACGCGCTCGAGGACGCAGGCTACTATTGCGTCGACAACCTGCCGCCCCACGTGCTGCCCGAGCTCGCCCACTACCTTGCCGCCGAAGGCCAGAACCGGCTCGCCGTCGCGATCGACGCGCGCTCGAGCGCCTCGCTCGACGAAATGCCGGGCCTCATCCGCGCGCTGTCGCGCGAGCACGACGTGCGCGTGCTGTTCCTGAACGCGAGCACGCAGGCCCTGATCCAGCGCTTCTCCGAAACGCGCCGCCGCCATCCGCTGTCGGGCTCGCCGTCGCACGACGCGGACGTCGGCCTGCTCGTGTCGCTCGAAGAGGCGATCGAGCGCGAGCGCGACCTCGTCGCGCCGCTCGCCGAATTCGGTCATCAGATCGACACGAGCAACCTGCGCGCGAACGTGCTGCGCACGTGGGTCAAGCGCTTCATCGAGCAGAAGAACGACGATCTCGTGCTGATGTTCGAATCGTTCGGCTTCAAGCGCGGCGTGCCGCTCGACGCCGATTTCATGTTCGACGTGCGCGCGCTGCCGAACCCGTATTACGACCACGAGCTGCGCCCGCTCACCGGGCTCGACCAGCCGGTCGTCGCGTTTCTCGACGCGCTGCCCGTCGTCCATCAGATGCTGGACGACATCGAATCGTTTCTCACCAAATGGCTGCCGCATTTCCGCGAAGACAATCGCAGCTACCTGACGGTCGCGATCGGCTGCACGGGCGGCCAGCATCGATCGGTGTTTCTCGCGGAGACGCTTGCCGCGCGTCTTTCGCGGCAGGCCAACGTGATCGTGCGGCATCGTGACGCGCCCGTCGCCGTGGACGCGTCGTCGCGGCTGGTGACCTAGCGCCGCTCACTTTTCCCGTCCCCGCCATGTCCTCTCTGTCGACCACGCTCATCGATTTGCCGCTCTTTCCACTGCATACGGTGTTGTTTCCGGGCGGACTCTTGCCTCTGAAAGTCTTCGAGGCGCGCTATCTGGACATGGCGCGCGCGTGCCTGCGCGACGACTCGCCGTTCGGCGTGTGCCTGCTGAAGAGCGGCCCCGAAGTCGCTCAGGAAGATGAAGTATCGGTGCCCGAGACGATCGGCTGCATGGCGCGGATCGTCGAGTGCGACACCGGCGAATTCGGCATGCTGTTCCTGCGCACGATCGGCACACAGCGCTTCGAGCTGCTGTCGCATCGGGTCGAAGCGAACGGCCTGCTCGTCGGCATCGCCGAGCCGATGCAGGACGACATCCCGCTCGAAGGCGATGAAGCGCTCGCGCAATTCGGCGCGTGCGCGGAGGCGCTCGACCGGATCGTCGACGTGCTGCGCAAATCCGAAGCCGAGTTGCCGTTCGCGGAGCCGTTCCGCTTCGAAGACCCGACATGGGTGTCGAATCGGCTCGCCGAAGTGCTGCCGCTCGATCTGCGCGCGCGGCAGAAGCTGATGGAGTTTCCCGACGTCGGCGCACGGATCGACGCGGTTCATCGGGAATTGAATCGTCACGGATGGCTGTAGGCGCGAGGCGTCGTTCGATCGCCGGGGCTTTGAGACAGGACAGCCGGAACTGCTCGGCGTTTTTGGGTATGAGCCGCACTCGGCCGGATCCTTGGCCAGCGACAGGCAGCACATTCGTACGCGACGATCCGTGCTACCGCCCCGAACATCGCTTCATGACGAAGGCTCGTCGGCCACAACCCGCTGCCCTTTCGCAGCGCGCCTTCGATGCCGCGCGCCGTCGCCGCACGGCTCGCCGGCGCGCGCATCATCCGGCCTTTGACCGACCACCCAGCCTACAGCAAAGACCCGCTCAGCCCGTCGAGCAGCTTACGCACGGGCGCCGGCACGCCGTATGCGTCGAGCTTGTCGAGCGCGACCCATGCGGCCTCGTCGTCGGCGGCCGGCAACACGCCGCCCGCCGCGCTGTCGAGCTCGGCAAGCCGCGGCTCGATCTCGAGCCTGAAGTGCGTGAACGTATGCGTGAGCGGCGCGAGCGGCGCGAGCTCCGCGCCACCGAACTCGCGCGCGCGCAGCGCGAGCGCGGCATCGCCGTCCGCTTCGGGCAGGCTCCACAAGCCGCCCCAGATGCCCGTGGGCGGACGCCGCAGTAACAGCACCGCGTCGCCGTCGCGCAGCACGAGCATCCATGTGCGGCGCGTCGGCACCGCCTTTTTCGGACGCGCGGCGGGCAGCTCGCGCTGCCGCCCGCTCTGCTCGGCCACGCAGTCGCCCGCGAACGGGCAGCGCGCGCAATCGGGCCTGCCGCGCGCACAGAGCGTCGCGCCGAGATCCATCAAGCCCTGCGTGTACGCGGTGACGTCGGCCGGCTCGCCCGCATCGGGCAGCAGCGCCTCGGCGAGGGCCCACATCTCGTTCTCGACACGCTTGTCGCCCGGAAAACCCTCGACGCCGAACACGCGCGCGAGCACCCGCTTCACGTTGCCGTCGAGGATCGTCGCGCGCGCACCGAACGCGAACGACGCGATCGCCGCGGCCGTCGACCGGCCGATGCCCGGCAGCTCGGCGAGCGCTTCGGGCGACGCCGGGAACGCGCCGCCGTGCAGCTCGACGACCGCCTGCGCGCAGCGATGCAGATTGCGCGCACGCGAGTAGTAGCCGAGCCCGGCCCACAGCGCCATCACGTCGTCGATCGGCGCGGCCGCGAGCGCGGCGACGTCCGGATAGCGCTCGAGAAAGCGCATGTAATACGGCACGACGGTCGATACCTGCGTCTGCTGCAGCATGATCTCCGACAGCCAGATCCGATACGGATCGCGGGTGTTCTGCCACGGCAGGTCGTGGCGGCCGTGCTTGCGCTGCCACGCGATCAGCGTCGGCGCGAAGGCGGTGTGAAGCGGCGTGATGACAGGCGGTGCGAGGGGGATGCGGGGCGGTTTCAAGATTTCAACGCTGGCAATTCGGACAAAAATAGGTGGACCGCTGGCCTTGGACGATCTGGCGGATCGGCGTGCCGCAGACTCGGCACGGCTCGCCCGCGCGATCGTAGACGGAACAATCGAGCTGGAAATAGCCACTCTCGCCGTTGCTGCCGACGAAGTCGCGCAGCGTGCTGCCGCCGCGCTCGATCGCATCGGCGAGCGTCGCGCGCACGGCTTCGGCGAGGCGCTCGCAGCGCGGCAGCGACACGCGCCCCGCCGCGGTGGTCGGCCGGATGCCGGCGCGAAAGAGGCTCTCGGACGCGTAGATGTTGCCCACGCCGACGACGATGTCGCCCGAGAGCAGCGCCTGTTTGACCGACACTGTGCGTCCGCGCGTGCGCTTGAAGAGGAGCGCACCCGTGAACGCGGGCGAGAACGGCTCGACGCCGAGGCTCGCGAGAAGCGGATGCGCCTGCACGTCGCCCGCGTCGCGCGGATGCCAGAGCACCGCGCCGAAGCGGCGCGGATCGCGAAAGCGCAGCACGAACTCGTCGAAGATCCAGTCGACGTGATCGTGCTTCGCGGGCGCGGGCGGCAGCGCGTCGTTCGGCAGCACGCGCAGCGTGCCCGTCATCCCGAGATGGACGATGAACCATCCGGCATCGACTTCGAACAGCAGGTACTTGCCGCGCCGCTCGACGTTCAGCACCTCGCGCGCCCTCAGCAATTCGGCGAAGCCGGCGGGCACGGGCCAGCGCAGCATCGCGGTGCGCACGTCGACGCGCTTCACGCGCCGCCCGGCGACGAACGGCTCGATGCCGCGGCGCGTAACCTCGACTTCCGGCAACTCTGGCATGTTTTACGGGTCTCTAATCTGGCTAATGGCGATTGTGCGCGTATTGTAGCGAGCGCGTTACAATCGGCTGAAACATCGAACGGATTTCCATGACTTTGTCCTCGAAGCTGTCCCAGAAGCGCCCAGCCGCGACGCGCGGCCCGCGCGCCGTCCCGGTGCGCCGCGCGATCGGCGCCGCGCTCGTCGCGGCGTGGACGTTCGCCGCGTTCCCCGCACACGCGCAAGACGATGCAGGCGGCGACGCCCCTCAGGCCACGTTCGCGCCGACGCTGCCAGAAGAGCAGAAGGATCTGCCGAACGTCGCGCTGACGAGCCAGATCGTCTATCAGGTGCTCGCGGCCGAAGTCGCGCTGCAACGCAATCTCCCGGCACCCGCCTACCAGACCTACCTCGCGCTCGCGCGCGACACCCGCGATCCGCGGATGGCGCAGCGGGCGACCGAGATCGCGCTCGCCGCACAGAGTCCGGCCGATGCGCTGACCGCCGCGAATCTGTGGCGCGAGTATTCGCCGAGCTCGCCCCGCGCCGCGCAGGTCGACGCCGCGCTGCTCGTGCTCGGCGGCAAGCCGGCCGACGCGCAGCCGATGCTCGCGCGGAAGCTCGCGCGCGCGACGGGCGAGAACCGCGGCGAAGCGATCATCGCGCTGCAGGCGCTGCTCTCGCGCGGCCCGAATCGCGTCGGCGGCCTGACCGTGCTGCAGGATCTGCTGAAGAACGACATGAACCGGCCCGAGGCGCGGCTCGCGATCGCGCGCCAGCAGCTCGCGACCGACGACAAGGACGGCGCGACGCAGTCGCTGAAGGAAGCGCTGCGGATCAAGCCCGATTACCTGCCGGCCGCGCTGATGCTATCGCAGATGGGACCGAACGAGCGCGCGGCCGGGGTAGTGTCGTTCGAGAAGTTCGTCCAGCAGAATCCGAAATCGCGCGACGGGCGCCTCGCGCTCGCGCAGCTCTATCTCGCCGACGACCGCCTCGACGACGCGCAGAAGCAGTTCGAGGCGATGCGCCGGAACGATTCGAGCGACCCGACGCCGCTGATGGCGCTCGCGCTCATCAAGATCCAGCAGAAGCACCTCGACGACGCGAGCACGTACCTGAAGCAGTACGTGAAGGTCGCTCAGAAGAAGCCGGGCGCGGACGTCGGCCAGGCTTACGTCTATCTCGCGCAGATCGCGCTCGACCAGAACAACGAGACGCTCGCCGCGCAATGGCTCGACAAGGTCGACGAATCGAGCCAGCAATACGTGCCCGCGCAGGTCACGCGCGCGCAACTGCTGCAGAAGCAGGGCAAGGCCGAAGAAGCGCGCAAGCTGCTCGCGAACCTGCAGGTGTCCGACCCGCGCGACGCCGCGGTGATCGCGCGCACCGACGCGTCGATCCTCTTCACGTCGAAGCGCTACAAGGAAGCCGCGGACCGGCTCGCGCAGGCGGTCGAGGATTTCCCGGACGATCCCGATCTGCGCTACGACTACGCGATGGCGAGCGAGAAGATCGGCCAGTACACGACGATGGAGCAACAGCTGCGTCTGCTGATGCGCGCGCAGCCGGATAATCCGCAGGCATACAACGCGCTCGGCTATTCGCTCGCCGATCGCAACCTGCGCCTTCAGGAAGCGGACACGCTGATCGAGAAAGCCAGCTCGCTTGCGCCGAACGACGCGTTCATCATGGACAGCCTCGGCTGGGTCAAGTACCGCCTCGGCGACATGACGGGCGCCGCGAAGATCCTGAAGCGCGCGTACGACCTGCAGCCGAACGCGGAGATCGGCGCGCATCTCGGCGAAGTGCTATGGAAGGCCGGCGCGCAGGACGAAGCGCGCGCCACGTGGCGCGCCGCGCAGAAGCTCGAGCCCGACAACGACACGCTCGTGCAGACGCTCAAGCGCTTTCAGGTGAACGGACTTTGATGACGATGCCGCGTTTCGCCCGGCCGCGCGCGCACGCCGCGCGCGGCTTCGCCCTCGCTGCGGCGGCCGCTGCCGCCGTCGCGCTCGCCGGCTGTGCGACCCAGCCCAAGCGCGCGCCCGTCACCGCCCCGAACGCGCTGCAGACCGAGCAGAATCGCGCGTATACGGGCCGCTTCGCGGTCCAGTACCAGGACCAGCTCGGCAATCCGCGCAACGTCTACGGCAATTTCGATTGGCAGGAACAGGGCACGAACGTGTCGCTCGAACTGCGCAGTCCGCTCGGCCAGACGCTCGCGATCGTGAAGTCGGCGCCGAACGGCGCATCGCTCGAACTGCCGAACCGTCAGCCGCAGTACGCGCCCGACGTCGGCGAGCTGATGCAGCGGGCGCTCGGCTTCGCGCTGCCGCTCGACGGCCTGCGCTACTGGCTGCTGCCGACGCCCGCGCCCACGACGCCCGCGGCCACGGTGCGCGATCCGCAGGACGGCACGCGGATCAAGGAAATCCGTCAGGACGGCTGGACCATCGATTACGTCTCGTACGCCGACGCGCCCGCCGCCGGCGTGAAGCGCATCAACCTGGCGCGGCAGACGCCGCCGCTCGACATCAAGCTCGTGCTCGACCGCTGATCGCGTGCTTTTCTCCGACAAAGCTATTCGCATGACCGATACGACCCGCTCGCTGCGCGACTGCCTCGCCCCGGCGAAACTGAACCTGTTCCTGCACATCACGGGCCGCCGCCCGGACGGCTATCACGAGCTGCAAAGCGTGTTCCAGCTGCTCGATTGGGGCGATACGCTGCATTTCACGCTGCGCGACGACGGCAAGGTGTCGCGCAGGACCGACGTGCCGGGCGTGCCGGAAGAAACCGATCTCGTCGTACGCGCGGCCTCGCTGCTGAAGGCGCACACGGGCACGGAAGCCGGGGTCGACATCGAAATCGACAAGCGCCTGCCGATGGGCGCGGGCCTCGGCGGCGGCAGCTCGGACGCGGCGACGACGCTGCTCGCGCTCAACCGCCTGTGGAAACTCGATTTGCCGCGTGAAGAACTGCAAGCGCTCGCGATAAAGCTCGGCGCCGACGTGCCCTTCTTCGTGTTCGGAAAAAATGCGTTCGCAGAGGGTATCGGAGAAGCGTTGCAGCAGGTACAATTACCGGTTCGTTGGTTCCTGGTTGTGACGCCACGGGTTCATGTTCCGACCGCAGCGATTTTCTCCGATAAATCGTTGACAAGGGATTCAAAGCCCATCACAATTACGGACTTTCTTGCACAGCAAAGCTGCGACGCAGGATGGCCAGACAGCTTCGGCCGGAATGACATGCAGCAAGTTGTGACAGGCAAGTACGCGGAAGTTGCAAAGGTGGTCGAATGGTTTTACAATCTGACCCCCGCGCGGATGACCGGCTCTGGAGCTAGCGTGTTTGCGGCGTTCACGAGCAAGGTTGAGGCAGAAGCGGCGCAAGCCCAACTGCCGGCCGGCTGGAACAGCGCAGTTACCGAGAGCTTGAGTGAGCATCCACTCTTCGCTTTCGCGTCATAGAGTTTTGCGCCATCGGATGGCCTACACTTCCGGTGGAGCTCAGAGTTAAGTGTAGGGGAGTCGCCAAGTTGGTCAAGGCACCGGATTTTGATTCCGGCATGCGAGGGTTCGAGTCCTTCCTCCCCTGCCAAAATTTCTTTCCCGCATTTCCCGCCTAAGCCTGAAGCAGGTGTACGATGAGCAGCCATGACGGCCTGATGGTTTTTACTGGCAACGCCAATCCCGCGCTTGCTCAGGAAGTCGTCAAAATTCTTGGTATTCCCCTCGGCAAAGCGATGGTCAGCCGTTTCTCCGACGGCGAGATCCAGGTCGAAATCCAGGAAAACGTGCGCGGCAAGGACGTCTTCGTCCTGCAATCCACGTGCGCGCCGACGAACGATAACCTGATGGAACTGATGATCATGGTCGATGCGCTGAAGCGCGCATCCGCAGGCCGGATCACCGCCGCCATCCCCTACTTCGGCTATGCGCGCCAGGATCGCCGTCCGCGTTCGGCGCGCGTCGCGATTTCCGCGAAGGTCGTCGCGAACATGCTGGAAATCGCCGGCGTCGAGCGGATCATCACGATGGATCTGCACGCCGACCAGATTCAAGGCTTCTTCGACATTCCCGTCGACAACATCTACGCGACGCCGATCCTGCTGGGCGACCTGCGCAAGCAGAACTACCAGGATCTGCTCGTCGTGTCGCCGGACGTCGGCGGCGTCGTGCGCGCCCGCGCGCTCGCGAAGCAGTTGAACTGCGACCTCGCGATCATCGACAAGCGTCGTCCGAAGGCGAACGTCGCCGAAGTGATGAACATCATCGGTGAAGTCGAAGGCCGCACTTGCGTGATCATGGACGACATGGTCGACACGGCGGGCACGCTCTGCAAGGCCGCGCAAGTGCTGAAGGAGCGCGGCGCGAAGCAGGTGTTCGCATACGCGACGCACCCGGTGCTGTCGGGCGGCGCGGGCGACCGGATCGCCGCTTCGGCGCTCGACGAGCTCGTCGTCACCGACACGATTCCGCTGTCCGCCGAATCGCTCGCGTGCCCGAAGATCCGCGCGCTGTCGAGCGCGGGCCTTTTGGCCGAAACGTTCTCGCGGATCCGCCGCGGCGATTCGGTGATGTCGCTGTTCGCGGAATCCTGAAGCGAACCGCAGCTGAAATTGTTTAGCGCAAAAAGCGAAGCGACGAGCTTCGCTTTTTGCACAATCGGCCGGGACCGACGAACCCCCGGCCATTCGATCGGGGGCCTCATGCAGTCGCGGGGCCCCGTTTTACTGCCTGGTCGCGGGCAGCAAATGGAGAAACACATGAAAGTCGTCGCTTTCGAGCGCCAACAGCAAGGTACGGGTGCGAGCCGCCGCCTGCGCAACGCCGGTAAGACCACGGGTATCGTGTATGGTGGTGAAGCAGCCCCGCAAATGATCGAACTCGATCACAACGCCCTGTGGCACGCGCTGAAGAAGGAAGCCTTCCACTCGTCGATCCTCGATCTCGAAGTGGCCGGCCAGTCGCAACAGGTTTTGCTGCGCGACGTGCAATACCATCCGTTCAAGCAGCTCGTGCTGCACGTGGACTTCCAGCGCGTCGACGCGAAGAAGAAGCTGCACACGAAGGTGCCGCTGCACTTCCTGAACGCTGAAGTCAGCCCGGCCGTGAAGCTGTCGAGCGCAGTCGTGTCGCACGTCGCGACCGAAATCGAAGTCGAGTGCCTGCCGGCCGCTCTGCCGGAATTCCTCGAAGTCGATCTGTCGAAGATCGAAGCAGGCCAATCGCTGCATGCGAAGGACATCGCGCTGCCGAAGGGCGTCGCGCTGGTCGCGCACGTCGACGCCGAAAACCCGGTGGTCGCTTCGGCGACGATCCCGGCCGGCGCCGTGTCGGAAGAAGCGGCTGCGGGCGAAGGCGAAACGCCGGCTGCCTAAACGCCCTTCGGACCGTTTCGCACGACGGTCGACGACCCGCCGAGGCTTGCCCGGCGGGTTTTTTCATTTTTGCAGCCCGCGAGGGCAAGCCCTGACGGGCAAGCGTTCATCATGATCAAACTGATCGTCGGCCTCGGCAACCCCGGGGCGGAATACACCGCGACGCGCCACAACGCAGGCTTCTGGCTCGTCGACCAGCTCGCGCGCGAAGCCGGCGCGACGCTGCGCGACGAGCGGCGCTTCCACGGCTTCTACGCGAAGGCGCGCCTTCACGGCGAGGAAGTCCATCTGCTCGAGCCGCAAACGTACATGAATCGCTCCGGCCAATCGGTCGTCGCGCTCGCGCATTTCTTCAAGATCCTGCCGGACGAGATCCTCGTCGCGCACGACGAGCTCGACCTGCCGCCCGGCGCGGTCAAGCTGAAATTGGGCGGCGGCAGCGGCGGCCACAACGGCCTCAAGGACATCTCCGCGCACTTATCGTCGCAGCAGTACTGGCGGCTGCGGATCGGCATCGGCCATCCGCGCGACCTGATTCCCGAAAGCGCGCGCGCGGGCGCGAAGCCCGACGTCGCGAACTTCGTGCTGAAGCCGCCGCGCAAGGAAGAGCAGGACGTGATCGACGTCGCGATCGAGCGCGCGCTCGCCGTGATGTCGACCGTCGTCAAGGGCGAGACCGAGCGCGCGATGATGCAGCTGCATCGCAACGGCGCGTAAGCCGGGCGCCTTTCCCGCCGCCGCTTGCCGTGCACTCGGGGCGGCGCACATCGGTTAAGCTCGTCCTTTTACTGCTTCTTTTACCGCATCAGGAGCCACGTGGTGAGCCGTTACTGGAGCGACATCGTCCATCAACTCGAGCCGTACGTGCCGGGCGAGCAGCCGGCGCTCGCGCATCCCGTCAAGCTGAACACGAACGAGAATCCGTATCCGCCGTCGCCGCGCGCGATCGACGCGATCCGGCGCGAGCTCGGCGACGCGGGCGAGGCGCTGCGCCGCTATCCGGACCCCGTCGCGCGCAAGCTGCGCGAGACGGTCGCCGCGC
Source organism: Burkholderia sp. BDU5 (assembly GCF_001522845.1). NCBI lineage: Bacteria > Pseudomonadati > Pseudomonadota > Betaproteobacteria > Burkholderiales > Burkholderiaceae > Burkholderia > Burkholderia sp. BDU5. The sequence goes on from NZ_LOWC01000109.1 coordinate 83,673, forward strand.
ATCACGGCATCGCGCCCGAGCAGGTGTTCGTCGGCAACGGCTCCGACGAAGTGCTCGCGCACATATTCCAGGCGCTCTTGCAGCACGACCGGCCGCTGCGCTTTCCGGACATCACGTACAGCTTCTATCCGACCTATGCGCGGCTCTATCGCGTCGCATACGAGACGGTGCCGCTCGCCGACGACTTCTCGATCGACATCGACGACTATCTCGACGACACCGGCTGCGTGCTGTTCTCGAACCCGAACGCGCCGACGGGCCGCGCGCTGCCGCTCGCGGACGTCGAGCGGATCGTCGCCGCGAATCCGAGCTCGGTCGTCGTGATCGACGAGGCGTATGTCGATTTCGGCGCGGAGTCGGCGGTGTCGCTGATCTCGCGCTATCCGAACCTGCTCGTCGTGCACACCGCATCGAAGGCGCGCTCGCTCGCCGGCATGCGCGTCGGCTTCGCGTTCGGCGATGCGGCGCTGATCGACGCGCTCACGCGCGTGAAGGACAGCTTCAACTCCTACCCGCTCGATCGACTCGCGCAGGTCGCGACGCAGGCGTCGTACGAGGACGACGCCTGGTTCCAGGCGACGCGAAAGCAGGTGATCGCGAGCCGCGAGCGGCTTGTCGGCGCACTGGTCGCGCTCGGCTTCGACGTCGTGCCGTCGGCGGCGAACTTCGTGCTCGCGCGCCATCCTCGCCGCGACGCGGCGACGCTTGCAACGCGGCTGAAGGAGCGGGAGATTTTCGTGCGGCACTTCAAGCTGCCGCGGATCGATCAGCACCTGCGCATCACGGTCGGCACCGACGCGGAGTGCGGCACGCTCGTCGCGGCGCTGCGCGAATTGCTCGCGTAGCGGCCGGCTAGTGCGGATTCACGCGCGAACGCAAGCGAAAACAGGAGCGGCAAGGCGGCGAGCAGGCCGCCGTCGCAAGCAAGCCAGCGGCGACAGGCTCAACCCGCCCGCCGCGACGCATCACACGCCGTCCTTCTCCGCCGCGATCAGCACGCGATACTTCGCCATCAACTGATCCTTCGTCTCGGGACGACTCGGATCCTGCGGAATGCATTCGACGGGACACACCTGCTGGCACTGCGGTTCGTCGAAATGGCCAACGCACTCGGTGCACTTGTTCGGATCGATCACGTAGATTTCCGGGCCCATCGAAATCGCGCCGTTCGGGCACTCAGGCTCGCACACGTCGCAATTGATGCACTCGTCGGTAATCATCAAAGCCATACTGGTCTCACTTCCGCCGGCGCGCGGCCGGCCGCTTCGGGCCGCCTGCCGCGCGCGCGGCGCTCACGCGGACGGCGCCTGGGCCATCGCGGCCACTTTCTCCGTCAGCCACTTTTCGACCGACGGGAACACGAACTTGCTGACGTCGCCGCCCAACTGCGCGATCTCGCGCACGATCGTGCCCGAGATGAACTGATATTGGTCCGACGGCGTCATGAACATGGTCTCGACGTCGGGCAGCAGGTAGCGGTTCATCCCCGCCATCTGGAACTCGTACTCGAAGTCCGACACCGCGCGCAGGCCGCGCACGATCACACGCGCGTCGTTCGCCCGCACGAAATCCTTCAGCAGCCCGGTGAAGCCCATCACCTTCACGTTCGGGTAATGGCCCAGCACCTCGTTCGCAATCTTCAGACGCTCCTCGAGCGAGAAGAACGGCTTTTTCGCGCGGCTGTCGGCGACGCCGACGACCAGCGTATCAAAAATGCTCGACGCGCGCCGCACGAGATCCTCGTGGCCGCGCGTCAGCGGATCGAACGTACCCGGGTACACGGCGACTACCATGTCGCTCCTCCTGTCATCGAGCCAATTGGGGTCAGGGCCAGACGCGTCGCGCGCGGCCACCGACGTGGGCGCACGTCGCGACTGCACGCGGCGCCTCGTTTGGAACGCGCATTATTCATCATTTTCGCGTTGCAGCAAATGATAGTGGACGGCGCCCGCCTTGCCGTGCCGCGTCACTTGCCAGCCGGCGAGCGACGCGTGTTCGGACGGATCGAGCGGCGCGCCCGTCTCGACGTACAGATAGCCGCCCGGCGCGACGAGATTCGGCGCGAGCGCGAGCGCGCGCGTGAAGGCAGCCGCGTCGCCGAACGGCGGATCGACGAACACGACGTCGAACGAGCGCGGCGCGAGGCCCGCCGCGATGCGCAGCGCGTCGGCTTCGGCGATCTCGATCGCGCGCGCCGCGAGCTTGTCCTTCAGCGCGCGCAGCTGCTGCGCGGCGCGCGGATGGCGCTCGACCATCACGACGCTCGCCGCGCCGCGCGACGCCGCCTCGAAGCCGAGCGCGCCGCTGCCCGCGAACAGGTCGAGGCAGCGCCGGCCTTCGAGATCCTGGCCGAGCCAGTTGAAGAGCGTCTCGCGCACGCGGTCGGGCGTCGGACGCAGACCGTCCAGGTCGAGCACCGGAAGCGGCGTGCGCTTCCAGTCGCCGCCGATGATGCGGATCGTGTGCGGCTTGCCGCGGCCGGCCGCTGAGGCTCGCTGCGCCGGCGGCCGCGCCGGAGAGGAACGGGACATACGGAAGAATTCGATACGGAAGCGTTGGAAACGGAATGAACCGGTCGAAAACGGCGCGATGCGCCGCGATGACGCGCACGTTACCACAAGCGGCGCGCATGCTCTGCCGCAGCCACACGGCAAAGCCCGTGCGCCTGATAAAATGCCGGGTTTCCGGTGCGCGGGCGCGCCGCACGCGCGCCGCCAGGCTCTCGCACAGGGCCCGGCCGCTCGGCGCACCCGGCGCCGCGCCCCGCCTCTTCCGCAAGCGAAACCATGTTCAGCTTCTTCAAACGATTCAAGAAAGCGCCCGAAGCCGCACCGGTCGAGCCGCCGCAGCAAGCCCCCGACGCGCAGCAGGACGACGCGGGCAGCCCCGCCGCGCCCGAGACCGCGCGGGTCGATGCGCCTGTCGCACCGGTCGCGCGCGATGAAGCGCCGGCCGTCGCGCCGTCGATCCCCGTCGCGCAGCCGTCCGCCGCTGCAAGCGCGCCCGCGACGCCGCGTGCCGCTCCGTCCGCCACGACGCCGGAACCGCCGGTTCAGCAGCAACCGTCCGCAGAACCCGCGCGGCCGTCCGCCGAGCCCGCGCCTTCCGTCGTGATGACGGTCACGCCGTCCGCGAACGGCCGCAACGAGGTCGTCGAGACGGTCGAGATCGTGCCGCCGCCCGCCCCCGAGCCGGCCGCGAAGAAATCGTGGCTCGCGCGGCTGAAATCCGGCCTCGCGAAGACGAGCTCGAGCATCACGACCGTGTTCGTCAACACGAAGATCGACGAGACGCTCTACGAGGAGCTCGAAACGGCGCTGCTGATGTCCGATGCCGGCGTCGACGCAACCGAACATCTGCTCGACGCACTGCGCGAGAAGGTACGCACGGGCCGCCTCACCGATCCGCAGCAGGTGAAGGACGCGCTGCGCGGCCTGCTCGTCGATCTGCTGAAGCCGCTCGAGAAATCGCTCATGCTCGGACGCGCGCAGCCGCTCGTGATGATGATCGCCGGCGTGAACGGCGCGGGCAAGACGACGAGCATCGGCAAGCTCGCGAAGCATCTGCAAAGCTTCGATCAGTCGGTGCTGCTCGCGGCGGGCGACACGTTCCGCGCGGCCGCGCGCGAGCAGCTCGCGATCTGGGGCGAGCGCAACAACGTGACCGTCGTCCAGCAGGAAAGCGGCGACCCAGCCGCGGTGATCTTCGACGCGGTCAGCGCCGCGCGCGCGCGCAACATCGACGTGATGATGGCCGATACCGCGGGCCGCCTGCCGACGCAGCTGCATCTGATGGAAGAGCTTCGCAAGGTGAAGCGCGTGATCGGCAAGGCGCACGACGGCGCGCCGCACGAGGTGCTGCTCGTGATCGACGCGAATACCGGACAGAACGGGCTTACGCAGGTGAAGGCGTTCGACGATGCGCTCGGCCTCACGGGCCTCATCGTCACGAAGCTCGACGGCACCGCGAAGGGCGGCATCCTCGCCGCGATCGCGCGGCAGCGGCCGATTCCGGTGTACTTCATCGGCGTCGGCGAGAAGGTCGAGGATCTGCAGCCGTTCAGCGCGGAGGAATTCGCGGACGCGCTGCTCGGCTAAGCCGCGCGCGCCGCGATCGATCCGTCGCGATCTTCGCGATTCCGCCATCCCGCAACGAAACGGGCGCCCCGCAAGGCGCCCGTTTTTCATTGGCGCGCGGCCGATGCAACGCTCATTCGGCGTCGGGCTGCGCGGCGGGCGCGGCCGCCTTGAAAGCGTCGAGCGTCATCGCGTGATCGTGGATCCGCTGGATCGTCGGAAACCGCTCGAGGCCGATCGAGAAGCGGTGCGCGTTGAACACCTGCGGGACAATGCAGAGATCGGCGAGCGTCGGCGTATCGCCGAAGCACAGCTTGCCCGTGCGCGGATCGTTCGAAAGACGCGCCTCGAGCGACTTGAAGCCCGCCTCGATCCAATGGCGGTACCACGCATCCTTCGCGTAGTCGTCGACCTTCAGCGTGTGCTTCAAATACTTCAGCACGCGCAGGTTGTTGAGCGGATGGATCTCGCAGGCGACCTGCAACGCGATCGCGCGCACGTACGCGCGGTCGACGAGCGCCTTGGGCAGCAGCGGCACGTCCGGGTACGCTTCTTCCAGATACTCGATGATCGCGAGCGACTGCTGCAGCGCCGATTCGCCGTCGATGAGCGTCGGCACGAGCGCGTCGGGGCTGAGCGCGCGATATTCGTCGGTCAATTGCTGGCCGCCGTCGCGCAGCAGATGCACCGGCACGTAGTCGAACGGCAGCTTCTTCAGATGCAGCGCGATACGCACGCGAAACGCCGCCGAACTGCGGAAATAGCTATATAGCTTCATCAGTGTCCCTCATTGTCTCGATCGTCGACCTTCTCGCCGGCGCCCGCGCGCGGTTCCCGCGATGCGCGCGAAAGCGCGAACCGCGAGACGGGCGTCTGCCCGTCCCGCCGCGCCGAATGCTCCGGTATCGGCCGAAAGTGTAACGCGGCTCGCGCGACGCCGGTTTCGCGCTGCCGATCCGGCGGCACTTTGTCGGTGCAGTACTGTCGCGATGCACGCTTCGCGTGCGAATCCGTTCGTTCGGCGTGCGCCGGCGCACCAAGCGCACGCGCGCGATCCGCGCCCGCCACCCCGCCGTCCTGTTAATTAGCGGCCCAATAAAAAGTGGCATGGCGCTTGCTATTTTTGTGCATCGAACACGGGCCCCCATGACAAGCGGCCCAGTCAGGAGATCCCCGATGCGGAAGATGAAGCTGGTGATGGTCGGCAACGGCATGGCCGGAGTGCGCACCCTTGAAGAACTGTTCAAGCTCGCCCCCGATTTGTACGACGTGACGGTATTCGGCGCCGAACCGCATCCGAACTACAACCGGATCCTGCTGTCTCCCGTGCTCGCGGGCGAGCAGACGCTCGAGCAGATCGTGCTCAACGACTACGCGTGGTACGAACGGCACGACATCACGCTGCACGTCGGCAAGAAGATCGTGAAGATCGACCGCGTGAAGCGCGTCGTGATCGCCGAAGACGGCACCGAGGCCGCGTACGACCGCCTGCTGCTCGCGACCGGCTCGAATCCGTTCATGCTGCCGATCCCGGGCGCGGATCTCGACGGCGTGCTCGGCTATCGCGACATCGCCGACACGCAGGCGATGATCGATGCCGCCGCGCGCCACACGCATGCGGTCGTGATCGGCGGCGGCCTGCTCGGCCTCGAGGCGGCGAACGGCCTGAAGCTGCGCGGAATGGACGTGACGGTCGTCCACCTCGCGCCGACGCTGCTCGAGCGTCAGCTCGACGCGACGGCGGGCGGCCTGCTGCGCACGTCGCTCGAAGCGCGCGGCCTGAAATTCGCGATGCCGAAGGAAACGCAGGCGCTCGTCGGCGACGAGAGCGGCCGCGTGTGCGCGGTGCGCTTCAAGGACGGCGAAACATGCAAGGCCGATCTCGTCGTGATGGCGGTCGGCATCCGCCCGAACACAACGCTCGCCGAAAGCGCGGGCCTCTATTGCAATCGCGGAATCGTCGTCAACGACACGATGCAGACCTACGACCCGCGCATCTATGCGGTCGGCGAATGCGTGAGCCATCGCGGCATCGCATATGGCCTCGTCGCGCCGCTCTTCGAGCAGGCGAAAGTCGCGGCGAACCATCTCGCGCAGTTCGGCATCGGCCGCTACACGGGCTCGGTGACGTCGACGAAGCTCAAGGTCACGGGTATCGATCTTTTCTCCGCGGGCGACTTTCTCGGCAGCGGCGACACCGAAGACATCACGTTGTCCGATCCGATCGCAGGCGTGTACAAGAAGCTCGTCATCAAGGATGACAAGATCGTCGGCGCGTGTCTGTACGGCGACACCGCCGACGGCGCATGGTATTTCAAGCTGCTGCGCGAAGGCCGCAACGTCGCCGACATCCGCGACACGCTGATGTTCGGCGAGACGAGTCTCGGCGACACCGGCCACAGCGGCGCGACGCACGCGATGACGATGGCCGACGACGCCGAAGTGTGCGGCTGCAACGGCGTGTGCAAGGGGACGATCGTCTCGGCGATCAAGGAAAAAGGCCTCTTCACGCTCGACGACGTGCGCAAGCACACGAAGGCGTCCGCGTCGTGCGGATCGTGCACGGGCCTCGTCGAGCAGATCCTGATGTCGACGCTCGGCGGCGACTATTCGGCGTCGCCGAAGGCGAAGCCCGTGTGCGGCTGCACCGACCGCACGCATTCGGAAGTGCGCGCGGCGATCCGCGAGCACAAGCTGCTGTCGGTGCCGTCCGCGATGCATTTCCTCGAATGGCGCACGCCGAACGGCTGCGCGACCTGCCGCCCGGCGCTCAACTATTACTGCATCAGCACGTGGCCGCACGAAGCGAACGACGATCCGCAATCGCGCTTCATCAACGAGCGCGCGCACGCGAACATCCAGAAGGACGGCACGTATTCGGTCGTGCCGCGGATGTGGGGCGGCGTGACGACCGCCGGCGAGCTGCGCCGCATCGCGGACGTCGTCGACAAGTACGCGATTCCGACGGTGAAGGTCACGGGCGGGCAGCGCATCGACCTGCTCGGCGTGAAGAAGGAAGACCTGCCGGGCGTCTGGCACGACCTCGGGATGCCGAGCGGCCATGCGTATGCGAAGGCGCTGCGCACGGTGAAGACCTGCGTCGGCTCGGAATGGTGCCGCTTCGGCACACAGGACTCGACGCTGATGGGCCAGCAGCTCGAGCGCGCGCTGTGGCGCATGTACGCGCCGCACAAGGTGAAGCTCGCGGTGTCCGGCTGCCCGCGCAACTGCGCGGAATCGGGGATCAAGGACGTCGGCGTGATCGGCGTCGATTCGGGCTGGGAAATCTACGTGGGCGGCAACGGCGGCATCAAGACCGAAGTCGCGCAGTTCTTCTGCAAGGTGAAGACGCACGAAGAGGTGCTCGAGTACGCGGGCGCGTTCCTGCAGTTGTATCGCGAGGAAGGCTGGTATCTGGAGCGCACCGTGCACTACCTCGAGCGCGTCGGCCTCGACCACGTGAAGGCCCGCATGCTGGACGATGCGGACAATCGCCGCGCGCTGTGGGAGCGCCTGCAATTCGCGCTGAAGGACGAGCCGGATCCGTGGCACGACTCGAAGGAAGCGCAGGTCGATCTGCGCCAGTTCATCCCGATCGCGGTCGCGCCCGCCGACGCGTGATGCGCGTCGATGCGCCGCGCATCGCGCCGCACGCCGGCCAGGTCAATCAACCAGGAATTCGAAACATGTCCGTCACGCCATCCGAATGGATCGCCGTCTGCGATCTGGGCGACATCCCGCCGCTCGGCGCTCGCGTCGTCACGCGTCCCGCGGGCGCGCCGATCGCGCTCTTTCGCACCGCGAGCGACACCGTGTTCGCGCTGCTCGACCGCTGCCCGCACAAAGGCGGCCCGCTGTCGCAAGGCATCGTCCACGGCGAGCAGGTCGCCTGTCCGCTGCACGGTTTCAACATCGCGTTCGAGAGCGGCCGCGCGCTGCCGCCCGACGACGGCTGCGCGACGGTCTTTCGCGTGAAGCGCGAAGGCGATGCGGTGCTGCTCGATCGCGCGGAGCTCGCGACGCTCGGCGTCGACGACGCGCCGCAACCAATCGCATTCGTTGCGCCGGGCGCCGCGGCATGACGGTCGACACGTTGGCGCGGCCCGCGCAAGACGCGCCGGACGCCGTGCGCGAAACGCGTTCGACCTGCTGCTATTGCGGCGTCGGATGCGGCGTCGTCATCGAAACGCGACGCGACGCCGACGGCCGTGATCGGATCGTCGGCGTACGCGGCGATCCCGAACATCCGGCGAACTTCGGCCGCTTATGCTCGAAGGGCAGCACGCTGCATCTGACCGCGACGCCCGAGCGCTACGCGCAGACGCGCGCGGCGCATCCGGAACTGCGCCTGTCGCGCGATGCGGCGCGCACGCGCGTGTCGTGGAACGACGCGCTCGATCATGTCGCGCTGCGCTTCGCGCGAATCGTCGAGCAGCACGGCCCCGACGCGGTCGGCTTCTACATCTCCGGCCAATTGCTGACCGAGGACTATTACGTCTTCAACAAGCTTGCGAAGGGGCTCGTCGGCACCAACAACGTCGATTCGAACTCGCGGCTTTGCATGAGCTCGGCCGTCGTCGGCTACAAGAAGACGCTCGGCGCCGACGCGCCGCCGTGCAGCTACGAGGATCTCGATCACGCGGGCACCGTGCTGATCGCGGGCGCGAATCCCGCGTACGCGCATCCGATCCTGTACCGGCGGCTCGAAGCGGCGCGCGCGCGCAATCCGCAGATGAAGGTGATCGTCGCCGATCCGCGGCGCACCGATTCGGCGAGCGACGCGACGCTGCATCTCGCGCTGCAGCCCGGCACCGACACGATGCTGTTCAACGCGATGCTGCACGTGCTGATCTGGGACGGCGCGCTCGATCGCGCATTCATCGACGCGCACACGCAAGGCTTCGACGCGCTGCGCGACGCGGTACGCGACGCGACGCCCGCCGCCGCCGCGCAAATCTGCGGCCTGCGCGCCGACGACATCGTGCAGGCCGCGCGCTGGTTCGGCGTGGGGCCGTCGCTGTCGCTGTATTGCCAGGGGCTCAATCAGTCGGCGACCGGCACGACGAAGAACGTCGCGCTGATCAATCTGCATCTCGCGACCGGCCAGATCGGCAAACCGGGCGCCGGGCCGTTTTCGCTGACGGGACAGCCGAACGCGATGGGCGGCCGCGAGGTAGGCGGCATGGCGACGCTCGCGTCCGCGCACCGCGATCTCGCGAATTCCGCCGACCGCGCGGAAATCGCGCGCCTTTGGGGCGTGCCCGACTTGCCGGCGAAGCCCGGACTGACTGCGGTCGAGATGTTCGAGCAGCTCGCCGAAGGCACGCTTAAGGCGATCTGGATCGTCTGCACGAACCCCGCGCATTCGATCCCGAACCAGGCGATCGCGCGCGCGGGGCTCGAGCGCGCAGAATTCGTCGTGCTGCAGGACGCATACGCGCACACGGGAACCGCGCCGTACGCGGACGTGCTGCTGCCCGCCGCGACCTGGGGCGAGAAGGAAGGCACGGTGACGAACTCGGAGCGGCGGATCTCGCGCGTGCGCGCGGCGACGGCGCCGCACGGCGATGCGCGCGCCGACTGGCAGATCGCCGCCGACGTCGGCCGCCGGATCGAAGCGCGGCTCGCGCCGGGCCGCCCGACGCTCTTTCCGTACGCCGACGCCGAAGCCGTATGGAACGAGCACCGCGCGACGACGATCGGCCGCGATTGCGACATCGGCGGGCTGTCGTGGCCGCTCATCGCACGCGACGGTCCGCAACAGTGGCCATTCCCGGCGGGCGCCGAGCGCGGGCTCGCGCGCCTGTACGCGGACGGCCGCTTTCCGACCGCCGACGGACGCGCGCGCTTCGTGCTCACGCCTTATCAGCCGGTCGCCGAGGCGGTCGACGCGCGCTACCGCTTCGCGCTGACGACGGGCCGCCTGCGCGACCAATGGCACGGCGGCAGCCGCACGGGCACGGTCGCGAAGCTGTTCGCGCATGCGCCGCAACCGTGCGTCGACCTGAATCCCGGCGATTGCGCCCGGCTCGAGGTCGGCCCGCACGACTTCGTCCACGTGACGTCGCGCCGCGGCAGCGCGCTCGTCCCCGCGCGCGCCGACGATGCGGTCGCCCCCGGCCAGGCGTTCGCGCCGATGCACTGGGGCGACGAATACGTATCGGGCGTCGCGGGCAACCGCGCCGCGACGGGCGTCAACGCACTGACGACGCCGATGCGCGATCCGTACTCGCAGCAGCCGGAATTGAAGCATGCGGCGATCAAACTGCTGAAGGCCGACCTGCCGTGGCGCTGGCTGATCGCCGCACGCGTGCCGGCCGACCGGATGCTCGAGCGTCAGCGCGCCGCGCGTACATTCTTCGCGTGCTTTCCGTACGCGAGCTGCGTGCCGTTCGGCACCGACGAGTACACCGGGCTCGCGTGGCGCGTCGCCGCGTACGAGCCCGCGCCCGCCGAGCTCCAGCGCGAAATCGAGGCGCTCTTCGAATTGCCCGCGCACGCGGCCGACGTGATGAGCTACGGCGACGCGCGGCGCGGCGCCGGCCGGCGCGTGCGGATCGTCGACGGCGCGCTCGCCGCGTTCTCGGTCGCGGGCGCCGCGGGCGCGACCGAAGAGAGCGCGGCCGTGCTGCGCGACTATGTCGAGAGCGGCGCGAGCGTCGGCGCGCTCGGCCGCCTGCTGCTGTTCGCGGGGCGCGTGCCGCTGCAGACGGCGCCCGCGCGCGGCCGCACGATCTGCAACTGCGTCGGCGTCGGCGAGCGCGAGATCGGCGCGATGCTCGCCGCCGACGCGCCGTCCGCGACACCCGGCGAGCGGCTCGCGAACTTGCAAGAACGGCTCAAATGCGGTACTCAGTGTGGTTCCTGCATACCCGAGCTGCGCCGCCTGATCGCCGAAACGGCGACGGCCGCGGCTCCCGCTCCTCGATGACCGAATCCCAAGCCAATGCAGCCTTGCCCGATCACTTTCCGTGCGCCCGCTTCATCAAGGAGATCGGGCGCGGACCAAACGGCGCACGCCCGCTGTCGTACGACGACGCGTCGGCGCTCTATCGCGCGATGCTCGACGGACACGTATCCGACGTCGAGCTCGGCGCGATCCTGATTGCGTACCGGCTCAAGGGCGAAACGGCCGCCGAGCTCGCGGCGATGCTCGCCGCCGCGCACGCGTCGTTCGAGCCGCTGCACGTGCAGGACGCCGCGTTCCGCACGGTGTCGATCCCGAGCTACAACGGCGCGCGCAGGCAGCCCAATCTCGTGCCGCTCCTCGCGCTCCTGCTTGCGCGGGAAGGCGTGCCGGTGCTCGTGCACGGCGTGACCGAAGACCCGGGGCGCGTGACGAGCGCGGAGATCTTCGCCGAGCTGTCGATTCCGCCCGGCGCATCGCACGACGGGATCGAGGACACGCTCGCCGAGCGCCGCGTCGCGTTCGCGCCGATCGACGTGCTCGCGCCGAAGCTCGCGCGGCTAATCGCGCTGCGGCGCGTGCTCGGCGTGCGCAACTCGACGCACACGGTCGTCAAGCTGCTGCAGCCGTTCGAGCCGGCCGGGCTGCGGCTCGTCAACTACACGCATCCGCCGTACCGCGACAGCCTCGTCGAGCTGTTCCGCGAACATCCGGAAGCAGCTGCGGGCGGCGCGCTGCTCGCGCGCGGCACCGAGGGCGAGGCGGTCGCCGACACGCGCCGCCAGGTCCAGGTCGACTGGCTGCACGACGGCCTGTGCGAAACGGTCGCCGAACCGGTGCGCTCGTCGCCCGACGCGCCGCCCGTCGAGCTGCCCGCGTCGCGCGACGCCGCGACGACAGCCGCGTGGACCGACGCCGTGATGCGCGGCGAAATCCCGGTTCCGGACGCGGTCGCGACGCAAGTCGAAACGATCGTGCGGCTCTCGCGGATCGTCGAATGAGCGCCGGCGGCGCTGCCGGGGAGGCGGCGGATCGCTGCGATCGCGCGGACCGGCGGATGCGGCGCCGCGGTGGTGCAGCCTGACGCGTCGCCTCGCGCGCCGTGAGACGCCTCTCGGCGCGCCCCCGGCACGAAGCCCGACGCATCGCGCCGGAAGCCCGGCCGGCCGCCGGCACGGCGTTCCGCGCGCCGCATCATGCCGACGCTCGCACGCCGGGCCTTCGCGTCGCTCGCGCGCCCTCTGCGTCCTGCCTCCTCGTCCTGCGTCCTGCCCCTCCCACCGGCAAGCCGCACACGCCGCCCCCGCGTCACGCCCCCGCCTTCGAATACCCCGATGATTGACAGCCGCCGCCGACTTCGCATAGAGTTGCCGACATGCGTTCCTTCCCGAACCCCCTCCGAATTACCTCCGGCCGCCTAGCGCGGCCGCTATCGCTACGACTAGCGTAAAGCTGTCGTAGCGCCGCGCCGTCCCGGCGCGGTCCCTTCCCTAGCTGTTCCTCGCAGTTTTTTACAACCCGTAGTCGTCAGCTTTCGTCCGTCGATCCGTCGGGCGAATCGCGAAGATTCCCGCGTCGTCGTGCCATCGGGCATGCACGTGCGCAGGCGGCGCCCACCGGCGCGACATGCCGCCCGTCTTCGCTCGCGACTTGACCGCCCGAGGCAAAGATGAAGCGCAACCCCGCTGAGAAATACCGACCGTTCGAACCCGTTCGCATCAACGGACGCCGATGGCCGAGCCGCACGATCGAGCGCGCGCCGATCTGGATGAGCACCGATCTGCGCGACGGCAACCAGTCGTTGATCGAGCCGATGAGCATCGAGCAGAAGCTCGAGTTCTTCGAGATGCTCGTTTCGATCGGCTTCAAGGAAATCGAAGTCGGTTTTCCGTCGGCGTCGCAAACCGACTTCGATTTCGTGCGCAAGCTGATCGACGAGCAGCGCATCCCCGACGACGTGACGATCGAAGTGCTCGTGCAATCGCGCGAAGACCTGATCGCGCGCACGTTCGACGCGCTCGAAGGCGCGCCGCGCGCGATCGTGCACCTGTACAACGCGATCTGCCCGTCGTTCCGCCGGATCGTGTTCGGGCTGTCGAAGGACGAGGTGAAAGCGCTCGCCGTCGACGGCGCGCGGATCATCAAGGCGCACGCGCAGGCGCGCCCCGACACGCACTGGACGTTCCAGTACTCGCCCGAGACGTTCAGCATGACCGAGCTGTCGTTCGCGCGCGAAGTCTGCGACGCGGTCGCGCAGACGTGGCGGCCGACCCGCGATCACAAGATGATCGTGAACCTGCCCGCGACCGTCGAGGCCGCGACGCCGAACGTGTTCGCCGACCAGATCGAATGGATGGACCGCAATCTCGGCTATCGCGACAGCATCGTGCTGTCCGTGCATCCGCACAACGATCGCGGCACCGCGGTCGCGGCGGCCGAGCTCGCGCTGCTCGCGGGCGCGGATCGCATCGAAGGCTGCCTGTTCGGCAACGGCGAGCGCACGGGCAACGTCGACCTCGTCACGCTCGCGCTCAATCTCTACACGCAAGGGATCGATCCGGGCCTCGATTTCTCGGACATCGACGCGGTGCGCCGCGTCGTCGAACGCTGCAACCAGATCCCCGTGCATCCGCGCCATCCGTACGCGGGCGACCTCGTGTTCACCGCGTTCTCCGGCTCGCATCAGGACGCGATCCGCAAGGGCTTCGCGCAACAGCAGCCCGACGCGATCTGGGAAGTGCCGTATCTGCCGATCGATCCCGCCGATCTCGGCCGCGGCTACGACGCGGTGATTCGCGTGAACAGCCAGTCCGGCAAGGGCGGGGCGACGTACCTGCTCGAGCGCGGGATGGGCTTCTCGCCGCCGCGCCGCGTGCAGATCGAATTCAGCCATGCGGTGCAGGCGCTCGCCGATGCATCGGGCGAAGAAGTGACGGCCGACGCGATCTGCGCGCTGTTCGCGCGTGAATATCTGGAGACGATGGGTCCGGCCGCGCGCGCGGGCGCGTCGGCGAGCTGGCATGACCGCGAAGCCGCGCTCGCTCACGCGGACGACGCGCAAAGCGCGGCGCGGCAGGCGGCCGCCGTGTTCGCGGCGGCGGCGGGCGTCGAGATCGACGTCGCGTCGTGCGAGGTCGAGCGCACCGCGAATGGCGACACCGTCGTGTTCGTCGGCGCGAAGGTCGGCGGGGCCGCGCTGCGCCACGGCGCGGGCGTGCATCGCGATCCGGTCGCCGCCGCGACGGATGCGGTCGCAAGCGCGATCAACCGCTCCGCCTGGAGCCGCGACGAGCGGCGCGCGGCCGCCTGACGCGGCGCGACCGACACGCGAAAGGACCAGGCGCGGCGCACGCCGCTGCGCCAAACCGGTGCGACGCGCGATCCGCGGTGCGCCGGTGCAAACCGTGCAGCTCACGAAGCCGCGCGGCGACGGAAGGCTCCGACGAGGGGCCGAAAGAAACGGCCGGGAAAGGGCCGGAAAAGAACCGAAAAAGCGGGCGGCAGCTGCGGGCGAGAATGGCGGGCGAAGGCGTGCTTCGTGCCTAGCTCTCGGTCGCGCAGCGCGTCGCCTGCCATGCGAGGAGGCGCCAGCGGCCGCTCTCCAGCGTCTGCACCGCGGTGTAGGCGACCGGAAACACGAGGCCGCCGTTGTTCGTCTCCATCTCGATCAGCGCGCGCCCCGCGACGACATACGTGGCGTCGCCGTCGCCGACGGGCAGCACCTCCTGCGACTGGATTTCGATCTGCCGATAGCGGCGGCGCCCTGCCGCGATCGCGTCGATGAACTGCTGCTTGGTCTCGCGCTTGCCATTGGTGTGCACGTAGTAGACCTTGTCGGACAACAACGCTTCGAGCGCCTCGCCGTCGCCGTCGACCATCGCACGAAACCGGTCGCGCTCGAGCGCGCGAATCGCATCGATCACCTTCGCCACCATCGCCATACTCCTCGACTGCATGCGCGCCTCCGGCGCGCCGATCAGAAGTTGTATTGCACGTAGAGCTGGCTGAAATTTATACCAGGATTCGGGTCTTTGATACCCGCGTTCGACACGTGCTGGAAGCGCAAACCCGCCTGATACTGCTGACGATCGCCGAATTGCGCGCCGACGCCGATCATGTCGGCGAACTGAAACGCGGTCGACATCGAGTAGTTCTGCGAGATCGTCGGATGCGACAGGAAACGCACGCCGACGCCCGCCTCGATGAACGGCCGCACGTAGCCGGCGCTCTTGATGAAGCGCACGATGGGCGTTGCGCCGACTTCCCAGACGCTGTCGTTGATCGCGCGATCGCCCGTGTACCGCCAATACGACAAGTGTCCTTCGGCGACGAACGCAAAGTGCCAGCCGCCGATTTCCCACCAGGCCCAGTTCGGATCCCAAGCGACAGCGATGTCGCCCTTCTTGATGTCGTGGTCGGCGACGCCGCCGCCGAGCTGCAATCCCCAACGATCCGCGAAAGCGGCGCCGGAGGCGCCGACAAGCGCCGCTGCCACTGCGACCTGCGCGATGACCCGCCCCGCCCGACCGCCGTTTTTATCGTTCATCTCTTACTCCAACTTCTCTGGTTGAATAGAGCCTCGCTGCAATCCGCATGCGGTGCCCGAGCGAACAGAATCTTATGGTAAAGGACTTTTCTGATCGGCATCGTCTGACGAAATGGTTTTCTGCCGAATTGACAAGAATCAGGATCCTTTACCCGAAACGCCCGTAAAACAACGACTTATGGACGACGAGCAGAAAAAGGGCTCCGGCATGGGCTATCACTTCATCAAAATCAATAGCAAAATGGGAACTCCAGCGACCCTGTTCCTTCTAAGGATTAGCACTCCGGTAGATGGAGTGCTAAGATTCATCGAGGAATCGCCCCGGCAAAGGGGCTTGTCCCTGATTCCAAAGGAGTTTTTTACGTGAGCAACGCATTGACCCTTCCGAACATTCTGCGCCCGGCGTCCGCTAAGGCCGCATCGGCAGGCTCGCTGGCGCTCGCATCCCAGTCGATGCTGCCCGGCCAGTTGGGCAACATCGACGCCTATATCCAGGCCGTCAACCGGATTCCGTTGCTGACGCCGGAAGAAGAGCGCCAATACGCGACCGAATACCGCGACAGCAACGACCTCGACGCCGCGCGCCAGCTCGTGCTGTCGCACCTGCGGCTCGTCGTGTCGATCGCGCGCAATTACCTCGGCTACGGCCTGTCGCACGGCGACCTGATCCAGGAAGGCAACATCGGCCTGATGAAGGCGGTCAAGCGTTTCGATCCCGCTCAGAACGTACGTCTCGTGTCGTATGCGATCCACTGGATCAAGGCCGAGATTCACGAGTACATCCTGCGCAATTGGCGCATGGTCAAGGTCGCGACGACGAAGGCGCAGCGCAAGCTGTTCTTCAACCTGCGCAGCCACAAGAAGGGCACACAGGCGTTCACGCCCGAGGAAATCGACGGCCTCGCGCAGGAGCTGAACGTCAAGCGCGAGGATGTGGCCGAGATGGAAACCCGCCTGTCGGGCGGCGACGTCGCGCTCGAAGGCCAGATCGACGACGGCGAGGAGTCGTACGCGCCGATCGCGTATCTCGCCGATTCGCACAACGAGCCGACCGCCGTGCTCGCCGCGCGGCAGCGCGACATGCTGCAGACGGACGGCATCGCGCAAGCGCTCGAGTCGCTCGACGCACGCAGCCGCCGGATCATCGAGGCGCGCTGGCTGCACGTCGACGACGACGGCTCGGGCGGCTCGACGCTGCACGACCTCGCGGCCGAATTCGGCGTGTCGGCGGAGCGCATCCGCCAGATCGAGGCAAGCGCGATGAAGAAGATGCGCACGGCGCTCGCCGCGTACGCGTAACGCTCGATCACCCGGCCCACCAGGCCGCGTCGAAACGGAAAAGCCCGCTGTCTTGTGACAGCGGGTTTTTTTGTGCACTGCGAAATCGCACGCGTTGCGCGTATGCTTGATCAACGTTATGAAAAATTCCCCCGGTACATTGCGATTTACGTAAGTCTTGAGCCAGCTCAAGCTTTCGCGATTGCTTCGCGACGGTGTGCCGCAGCGCGGCACACCGGGTTTTCCGGGACACCTCCTACAATTGGGAGGACCGGCCAACGGATGCTGCGCGTGCACAAGCGCGTCACGAGACCGGCCTAGTTTTATGCCTATCGCGCTATCCCGGACCTCATGGCTTTGACTCTCATCAACAAAAAGGCGTCGCCCCGCGATACGCCGCCCGCTCGTCCGGCGGGCTGGCGCGATCGGGCGGCCGCCTGGGCCCGCGGCCCGACCCTCGCGCGCGACATCTCGATCGTGCTGGTCTTCAAGCTGATCCTGCTCGTCGCGCTCAAGTACGCATTCTTCAACCATCCGCAGGCCGAGCACATGTCGTTGCCGCCTGCCGTCGTCGCCGCGCAGTTGCTGTCGACGACGCCATCCGAACCCACTCGGGGAGACCGCCATGATAAGTAGCGAAGTCGTCGATCTGTCGCGCCTGCAGTTCGGCATCACAGCGCTCTACCATTTCCTGTTCGTTCCATTGACGCTCGGCATGTCCTGGCTGCTCGTCATCATGGAATCCGTCTACGTGATGACCGGCAAACAGGTCTACAAGGACATGACCCAGTTCTGGGGCAAGCTCTTCGGCATCAACTTCGCGATGGGCGTGACGACGGGCATCACGCTCGAATTCCAGTTCGGCACGAACTGGTCGTACTACTCGCACTACGTCGGCGACATCTTCGGCGTGCCGCTCGCCGTCGAAGGACTGATGGCGTTCTTCCTCGAATCGACGTTCGTCGGCCTGTTCTTCTTCGGCTGGAACCGTCTGTCGAAGGTCCAGCACCTGATCGTCACGTTCCTCGTCGCGCTCGGCTCGAACCTGTCCGCGCTGTGGATCCTCGTCGCGAACGGCTGGATGAACAATCCGGTCGGCGCCGAGTTCAACTACCAGACGATGCGCATGGAGCTGTCGAACCTCTTCGACGTGATCTTCAATCCGGTCGCGCAGGTGAAGTTCGTGCATACGGTGTCGGCCGGCTACGTGACGGCCGCGATGTTCGTGCTCGGCGTGTCGGCGTGGTATCTGCTGAAGAAGCGCGACACGGATTTCGCGCTGCGCTCGTTCGCGGTCGCCGCGGGCTTCGGCCTCGCGTCGACGCTCTGCGTGATCGTGCTCGGCGACGAATCCGGCTACACGACGGGCGAAGTGCAGAAGATGAAGCTCGCCGCGATCGAATCCGAATGGGAGACGCAGCCGGCACCCGCATCGTTTACGCTGATCGGCCTGCCGAACCAGGCCGAGGAGCGCACCGACTATGCGATCAAGATCCCGTACGCGCTCGGCCTCATCGTGACGCGCTCGATCGACGAGCCGGTAATCGGCCTGCGCGAGCTCGCGAAGCGCAGCGAGGAGCACATCCAGAGCGGAATGGTCGCATACGGCGCGCTGCAGAAGCTGAAGGCGGGCGACACGAGCGCCGAGACGAAGGCGACCTTCGACCAGCACAAGCAGTATCTCGGCTACGGCCTGATGCTCAAGCAGTTCACGCAGAACGTGACCGACGCGACGCCGGATCAGATCAAGGCCGCGGCCAAGCAGACGATCCCGCCCGTCGCGCCCGTGTTCTTCTCGTTCCGGATCATGGTGTTCCTAGGCTTCCTGTTCCTCGCGACCTTCATCGCCGCGTTCTGGTTCTGCGCGCGCCGCCAACTGCTGCAGGACAACCGCCGCTGGTTCCTGCGCTACGCGGTGTGGGCGATTCCGCTGCCTTGGCTCGCCGCCGAGTTCGGCTGGATCGTCGCCGAAGTCGGCCGCCAGCCGTGGACGATCGCGGGCATCCTGCCGACGCATCTGTCCGCGTCGAGCCTCACGCCGACCGATCTGTACCTGAGTCTTGCCGGCTTCATCCTGTTCTACACGGCGCTCTTCATCATCGAGATCACGCTGATGTTCAAGTACGCGCGCCTTGGCCCGTCGTCGCTGCACACCGGCCGCTATCACCACGAACAGGGCGAGCGGCAGCTCGACAAGGCAGTCGCCGGAACGGCCGCCTGACGACCTCGCCACATCGAATTCGCACAAGGAATCGCTATGGACTACGCAACTCTCAAAGTCATCTGGTGGCTGCTCGTCGGCGTACTGCTCATCGGCTTCGCGCTGACGGACGGCTTCGACATGGGCGCGGCCGCGCTGCTGCCGTTCCTCGGCAAGACCGACGACGAGCGCCGCATCATCGTGAACACCGTCGGCGCGACCTGGGAGGGCAACCAGGTCTGGCTCATCACCGCGGGCGGCGCGATGTTCGCCGCCTGGCCGCTCGTCTACGCCGCGTCGTTCTCGGGCTTCTACTTCGCGATGCTGCTCGTGCTGTTCGCGCTGTTCTTCCGGCCCGTCGGCTTCGACTACCGCAGCAAGCGCGACGATCCGCGCTGGCGCACGAGCTGGGACTGGGCGCTCTTCGTCGGCGGCTTCGTGCCCGCGCTCGTGTTCGGCGTCGCGTTCGGCAATCTGCTGCAGGGCGTGCCGTTCGCGTTCGACAACGACTTGCGCGTCACCTATCACGGCAGCTTCTGGGCGCTCCTGAATCCGTTCGCGCTGGTCTGCGGGCTCGTGAGCCTGACGATGCTCGTCGCGCACGGCGCCGCGTTCGTCAAGATGAAGACGGACGGCGTGATCGCGAAGCGCGCGTCGATCGCGCTGCGCGTATCTTCGCTCGTCGCGGTCGCGCTGTTCGTGCTCGCGGGCGTGCTGATCGCGTCGTTCATCGGCGGCTTCCAGATCACGCAGGCGGCGCCCGTCGACACCGTCGCGAACCCGCTCCTCAAGCAGGTTTCCGCAGCCCCGGGCCTGTGGCTCGTGAACTACGGGCTGTATCCATGGACGATCGCCGCGCCGATCGTCGGCATCGCGGGCGGCGTGCTCGCGATGCTGCTCGCGGGCTCGAAGCTGGAGAAGACTGCGTTCATCTGCACGGGCCTCATGATCACCGGCGTGATCCTGACGGCGGGCTTTTCGATGTTCCCGTTCATCATGCCGTCGTCGCTCGATCCGAAGAGCAGCCTCACGGTCTGGGATTCGACGTCGAGCAAGCTGACGCTCCAGGTGATGCTCGCCGCCGTGATCGTGTTCCTGCCGGTCGTCCTGCTCTACACGGGCTGGGTGTACCGCGTGCTGCGCGGCAAGGTCACGCCGCGCGCGCTCGAGGAAAACCGGCACTCGATGTATTGACGTTCGGCCGGCCGCCGCGTGCTCGGCACGACGCGGCCGGTTCTTGGCAAGATTCGCAAGGAGTCAGATCATGTGGTACTTCAGTTGGATACTCGGCATCGGCGTCGCGCTCGCGTTCGGCATCATCAATGCGATGTGGCTCGAAGCGCGGCAAAAGCGCGATGCGTAACGGCGGCGCGCGCGTCGGGCCGGCCTAGCGCTGCGTCGGATCGGCAGCGGACGCGAGCGGTCGTCGTTGTTCGCTCGTTCGCTCGTTCGCTTGTCTGTTCCGGGCTCGAGACGCTCGATTCAATGCCGCAGGACAAAGCCCTCGCCGCGCGCGAGGGCTTTTTGTTTCGCCTTGCGCGTGAGCGGGCGCGGTTTCGCGCATAGCCATCGCGGATCAGCAGCGACGCGCCCGGGACGGCGACGCTCTCGTTTTCGTCGCACCTGCCGCCCGCGTCGATGCGATGCCGTTGATTTCGGCGAATCGCTCGCAGCCCGTTTCGCGGGAGATGAACGGCGCGGCGCGCCGCCGATGCATGTCGCTTACGTCTTTCGCTTTCGCTCCTCGCTCCCCCCGCCGGCTTCTTTCGTCGCCGCTCGCTTGCCGCGGCCGCGACTTCTCGGCGCGCGTCTTCGCCCCGCCTTCGCTGAACGCGCCGCCCACCCGCCGCATCGCTCAATCCATCCTTTTTTGCAAAATCCAATTCCAATCAGATTCCAAATTGATACCACTTGAACACCAATCGAAGGTTTCATAAGATCTTTCACACGGCCGCTCACAGGCCGCATCCACATCGGTGGAGGAGGCATGAAGGATCCCCGTTTGGCCGGCATCGTCGCTTCCAACGCATTCGACGCAACCGGCACCCACCGCTTCCGCTCGCGCCGTGCCTCGATGACTCGACCTGAACGTTCGCTGGCGGCTCATCCCGCGCCGTCGACGAATCGCGCCGCGCGGCCCGCTCGTTTCGCGCCCGATGCCTTCGGCGTCGGCTTCGGCATCGGCGTCGGCGTCGGCGTCGGCATCGGCATCACGGCAGGCTTCGCCTTCGCTCGCATGGCCGCGCGCCGCTCATGAACACACCCGCGCCCGCGCGCCGCCGCCCCGACCGGCACGACCGCCCCGAATCCGATCCGTGACACGCGAACGCGCGCGACCGCAGCTTCGTCCTTCCTTTCGTCCGCGCGCAGCCCCCGAGCCTTCCCCAGCAGCTTCCTTGAAAGACCCGATCGCAGCGACGTAATCCCACGGCGTCGTATCGCCGTTTTTTTCCGAGGAATCCCCATGAATCGAATCTCGCATTCCCTGTGCACCGCCTTGCTGGCCGCGGCGGCGCTAGTGCCTGCGGCATCGCGCGCGCAGTTGCCCGCGCGGGCAACTGCGGCCGCGGCGGCCGCACGGCCGTCCACCTCGCCCGCCACGCCCGCCGAGCTCGCCGCGCTGCTGTCGAACGGCCTCGCGGTGCGCGTCTCCGTCGACAACAATCATGCGGCGTCGGCAGGCGTGCCGTGCGCCGGCCTCGGCGCCGATTGGGCGAGTTGCGCGACGGGCCGCCTGATCCTGCAGAACCGCGGGCACCCGCAGATCACCGACGGCGGCTGGCGGCTGTATCTGCACAGCATTCGACGGATTCTCCGGATCGATCGCCCGGGCTTCACGCTGCGCCATCTGACGGGCGATCTGTACGAGCTGACGCCGCAGCCCGGCACGATCAAGCTTGCGCAAGGCGAGCGGATCGAGTTGCCGTTCGTCGCCGAATACTGGCTGCGCCGCTACAGCGACGTGATTCCGCGCCCGTACGTCGTCGTCGACGGTGCGCCGCCCGCGGTGCTCCGCTACGACGACACCGACGACGAGCTGCGCTACGTCGAAACGCTGCCCGCCGACGCGCAGAGCGACTCGCCCGGCAATGCGCCGCCCGTCGCCGCGCAGCCGGTCGCGAGCCGCGCGCTGCCGAGCGTGAAGCGAGAGCGCGCGCTGCCCGGCGCGCTCGATTTGCGCGGCGTCGATCTGACGCTGCCGGAGCTGTCGTCCGCGCAGGTCGCGGCGTTGCGCGATCGCGCGGGCACGCTCGGTCTCGACGGCGCGGCCGTGCCCGTCTGGGGCGTCGTCGCGCCGCGCCGGCTGCCCGCCGACATCGCGGCGCCGGGCGGCTACCGGCTCGCGATCGGGCCACGCGGCGCGTTCGTCGAAGGCTACGATCGCGCCGGTCTGTACCACGGCGTGCAGACGCTCTTCTCGCTCGCGCCGGCGGGCGGCGGAACCGTGCCGGCGATGCTCGTCGAGGACGCGCCGCGCTTCGCCCATCGCGGAATGCACGTCGATCTCGCGCGCAACTTCAAGCAACCAGCGACGCTGCGCCGCCTGATCGACCAGATGAGCGCGTACAAGCTCAACCGGCTGCATCTGCATCTGTCCGACGACGAGGGCTGGCGCATCGAGATTCCGGGCCTGCCGGAGCTGACCGACATCGGCTCGCGCCGCTGCCACGATCCGAGCGAAACGCGCTGCCTGCTGCCGCAGCTCGGCTCCGGGCCGGACAATCGCTCGGGCGGCGGCTATCTGACGCGCGACGACTACATCGCGCTGCTGCGCTACGCGGCCGATCGCTTCGTCGAAGTGATCCCCGAGATCGACATGCCCGCGCACTCGCGCGCGGCCGTCGTATCGATGGAGGCGCGCTATCGCCGCTTGCACGCGGCCGGCCGCGAGCAGGAAGCGAGCGCGTATCGTCTGCTCGATCCGCAGGACACGTCGAACCTGCTGACGGTCCAGTTCTACGACCGGCGCAGCGATCTGAACCCGTGCATGCCGGGCGCGCTCAACTTCGCGTCGAAGGTGATCCGCGAGATCGCGTCGATGCATGCGGACGCGCAAGCGCCGTTGCGCATCTGGCACTTCGGCGGCGACGAGGCCAAGAACATCCTGCTCGGCGCGGGCTTCCAGCCGCTCGACGGCACCGATCCGGGCAAGGGCCGCGTCGATCTCGCCGCGCAAGACAAGCCGTGGGCGCGCTCGCCAGCATGCACCGCGCTGCTGCAGCGCGGAGAAATCAAGTCGATCGACGCGCTGCCGACGCGCTTCGCGAAGCAGGTCAGCGCCGTCGTGAACGCGAACGGGATCGGCGCGATGGCCGCGTGGCAGGACGGCATCAAGCATGCGAACGGACCGCAGGACTTCAGCACGCGCAGCGTGATGGTGTCGCTGTGGGACACGATCTTCTGGGGCGCGTCCGACAGCGCGCGCGACCTGAGCGCGAAGGGCTATCGGACGGTGCTCGCGCTGCCCGACTACCTGTACTTCGACTTCCCGTACACGCGTAATCCGCGCGAGCGCGGCTACTACTGGGGATCGCAGGCGACGGACGAGTACAAGGTGTTTTCGCTCGCGCCGGAGAACCTGCCGCAGAACGCCGAGGTGTTCGGCGATCGAGACGGTAATCCGTTCGAGGTGACGAGCGCGGGTGCGACGCCGCGCATCGAGGGCATCCAGGGGCAGGCGTGGGGCGAAGTGATGCGCAACGGGCAGTTGCTCGAATACATGGTGTATCCGCGCCTCCTCGCGCTCGCCGAGCGCGCGTGGCACCGGGCCGATTGGGAGCTGCCGTATGCGGCCGGCGTGCGCTACAAGCTCGGCGACACGCATCACGTCGACACGGCGGCGCTCGAACGCGACTGGGCGGGCTTCGCGACCGTGCTCAAGCGGCGCGAATTGCCGAAGCTCGAACGCGCGGGCATCGGGTATCGCAAGCCGACGTTCACGCTGACGGGCAAGTGATCCGCGAGCCGGGCGACGCGTTGCGTGCGCGTCGCCCGGCTTGTTCAATTTCAATGCGCGGGTCGAGCGGCACTCGGTCGAGCGGCAGATGTCCGGTTCGGACGCATGCGTCGCTCGCGGCTTCGCGAGGCCCATTGCGGCGCGGCTTCATCGATGGGCCATCTGCCCGGCGCGCCGCGACGCTCGATCGGGACGCCGCCCGTGCGGCGAATCATCGGCTCGGCCAACCGTCGTCGCGCCTGATTTGCCGAAGCGCGTGCTGCGGGCCATTCATTGCATCGCCAACGCGACCGCGGAAACGATGCAGGCGTGCCCCGGCGCCGATCGTCGCGGCGCCATGCCGAGTGCGATGGCCGCTCCCGATCGTCGCTTTCGTCGTGCGACAGGCGCGGCGCTCGCATCCGGAATCGGGCTTCGCTGCTTCGATCCGGCGCGCGGCCGCCTTCTCGCTTGTCCGCTCGCTCGCCGCTTCGCAAGTCGCCACGCCGAATCGCACATCGAATCGCAATGTCTCGCGCATCGTGCAAGCCGCCATCGGCACGCCGGCGATCCATGATGTCGCGCGGCCAAGACGGCAGAAAGCCGCGACGCCGCCCGCGTGCCGTTTCCTTTGCCGTTCGCCCTCCGCAACGCGAAGACCGCCCACGCCGATCGCCGAGCCAAAGAAAAACGGCTTGCGGCAATCGCAAGCCGTTTCCCGTTTGCCGATCGAAGCCGAACCCGCCGCGCGGATTCGGCCGACCCATGTCGCGTCAGGCCGGCTGAGCCGCCGCGCCGCCGTCCGTCGACAGCAGACGCGCTGCGAGTTGCTGCGCGTAGCGCGGCGCCGCCGGACCGCAGACGATGTGGAACGTGTCGCTCGACACCCACGCGACGTCAAGCGTCGCGAGGCGCTGACGATCGACCACCGACGGATCGCGCACGACGATGCGCAGCCGCGTCGCCGCAACCGCGTCGAGCGACGCGACGTTCGTCGCGCCGCCGAACACCGCGAGCCAGCGCGTCGGTTCCGGATCGAGCGGCCCGGCCTGCGAGCCCGCGGCCGATGCCGCCACAGACGCGGCAGGCGCGGCCGCAGCCGCAGCGCCGGCCGGCGCGGACGCCCCCGCGCCGCTGCCGAGCGTCGCGCGAATCTCGTCGGCGATGATGTCCGCCTCCGGCCCGATGATCACCTGCACGCTGCTTCCGCCGCGCTTCAGCACGCCGCGCGCGCCGATCGTGCGCAGATCCGCTTCGGACACCTTGTTCGGGTCGACGACGGACAGACGCAGACGCGTCGTGCACGCATCGACGACCGACAGGTTCGCCGCGCCGCCGAGCGCCGCGATGTAGCGCTGCGCGCGCGGCACGGACGCGCCCGCCGCCGGCGCGACGAAGCCGCCCGACGCGAACGACTGCACTTGCGCGTCGGCGCCGGCCGGCTCGCGGCCCGGCGTCGCCATGTTGAACCTGCGGATGAAGAAGCGGAACAGGCCGTAGTACGCGACGCCGTACGCGAGGCCGAGCGGAATCGCAATCCAGCCCTTCGTCGCCAGCCCGTAGTTCAGCACGTAGTCGATCGCGCCCGCCGAGAACGTGAAGCCGAGCTTCACGCCGAGCATCTGGCAGATCGCGAGCGAAAGCCCCGTCAGCACCGCGTGAATCACGTAGAGCACCGGCGCGAGGAACATGAAGCTGAACTCGATCGGCTCGGTCACGCCCGTCAGGAACGACGTGAGCGCCATCGAGAACAGCAGGCCGCCGACGACCGCGCGGCGCTCCTTCGGCGCTTCATGAAACATCGCGAGGCACGCGGCCGGCAGGCCGAACATCATGATCGGGAAGAAGCCCGCCATGAAGCCGCCGGCGGTCGGGTCGCCCGCGAAGAAGCGGTGCAGGTCGCCCGTCACCGCCGCGCCGCCCGCCGCCGGCGTGAACGTGCCGAACACGAACCAGACGAGCGAATTGATGATGTGGTGCAGCCCCGTGACGAGCAGCAGACGATTCAGGAACCCGTAGACGAACGTGCCGATCGCTCCCGCCGTCAGCAGCCACTGGCCGATCGCGTCGATCGCGTGCTGCACGGGCTGCCACACGTAGCCGAACACGATCCCGAGCACGACGCACGCGAGCCCCGTGATGATCGGCACGAAGCGCTTGCCGCCGAAGAACGCGAGGTAGTCGGGCAGCTTGATGTCTTTGTAGCGGTTGTACAGGAGCCCCGCAACGACGCCCGCGATGATCCCCGACAGCACGCCCATGTTGAGCTTCGGATCGATGTCCTTCATGATCGCGACTTCGATCAGATAGCCGATCGCACCCGCGAGCGCCGCAACGCCGTTGTTGTCCTTCGCGAAGCCGACTGCGACGCCGATCGCGAACAGCAGCGGCAGGTTGTCGAAGATCGCGCCGCCGGCGTCGGCGATCATCTTGATGTTGAGCACGTCCTGCTGCCCGAGGCGCAGCAGGATGCCCGCCACCGGCAGCACCGCGATCGGCAGCATCAGCGCCCGACCGAGGCTTTGTATTTTCAGAAACGGGTTCCCGTCCATTCGATCCTCCAATCCTTATTGTGTCTCGTCGTTGAATAATTGATCAGCCATGTGGGTTGAAACCGAAACGCACGCGATTCGCCTGACGCCGGACGCTCTTCAGTCCGCCGGCCAGATCTCGCGGCTTGCTGCCCTCACCGCCTGCGCCGATTCGAGCGCGAGCAAGTCTTGCGCGCGCTGCCGGCACAACTGGTAATCGAGACGGCGCACCCGCGCCTTGATGCCCGGCACCGACACCGGGTCCACCGACAATTCCGTCACGCCGAGGCCGACCAAGACCGGCACCGCGACCGGGTCGCCGCCCAGCGCGCCGCACACGCCGACCCACTTGCCGTGCTTCTCGGCGCCGCGCACGGTTGCATCGACGAGCCGCAGCACGGCAGGATGCAAGCCGTCCGCGAGCGCCGCGAGATCCGCTTGGCAGCGATCCATCGCGAGCGTGTATTGCGTGAGATCGTTCGTGCCGATCGACAGGAAGTCCGCGTGCTTCGCAAGTTGATCGGCGAGGAGCGCGGCCGACGGCACCTCGATCATCACGCCCACTTCGACGGGCTCCGCGCGGCCCATCGCGCGCGCGAAGTCGTCGATGCGCTTGCGGATGCGCACGAGCTCGCCGACGTCCGTCACCATCGGCAGCAGGATCCGCACCGAGCCGTACGGCTGCACCGCGAGGAGGCCCTGCAACTGATCGTCGAGCAGATCCGGGCGCACCTGCGCGAGACGGATGCCGCGCAGGCCGAGCGCCGGGTTCGGCTCGGGCGGCAGCGTCAGATAGTCGACTTCCTTGTCCGCGCCGACGTCGAGCGTGCGGATGATCGCCGTGCGCCCTTGCAGCGCGTCGACGATCGATTGATAGCTCTGCCGATGTTCGGACGTCGTGGGCGCGGCCTGCCGGTGGATGAACATCAGCTCGGTGCGCAACAGGCCGATCGCGTCGGCGCCGTTGTCGACCGCGACGCGCGCGTCGTCGAGCGTCGCGATGTTCGCGGCGACTTCGATCTTGTGGCCGTCGCGCGTCACCGCGGCTTCGCCCGACACACGCCGGTTCGCTTCGCGCACGCCCGCGAGACGCTGCCGTTCCAGGCGCGCGCGCTCGACGTCGAGCGCGGTCGGCGCGTATTCGAGGCGGCCCGCGCTCGCATCGACGACGACTTGCGTGCGCTCGGGAATCGCATACAGCGCATCGCCGACCGCGACGAGCGCCGGGATGCCGAGCTGGCGCGCGATGATCGCCGCATGCGACGTCGCGCCGCCGCGCGCCATTACGAGCGCCTGCACGCGCTCGCGATCGAGCGACGACAGATCGGACGGCGTGAATTCCTCCGCCGCGAGCACCGCTTCGGCGGGCAGCTCGCGCGCGGTCGCGCTCGCGTAGCCGAGCGCGCGCAGCACGCGCTTGTCGATGTCGCGCAGATCGGCCGCGCGCTCGGCGAGAAGCGCGTCGTCGACGTCGGACAGCACGGCGGTCTGCGCGCGAATCGTCTCGCGCCACGCGTGGCCCGCGCTCTTGCCGAGGCTGATCAAGTCGCGCGCGGCGTCGACGAGCGCCGGGTCTTCGAGCAGCACGCGGTGCACGGCGAAGATGCCGGCTTCGCCGATCGCGCCGCGCTGCGACGCTTCGCGCACCGTCGCCTCGAGCTCCGCGTCGACGGCGGCGAGCGCGCGGTCGAGCAGGCGGCTCTCGGCCGCCGGCGTGCCGCTCGCAAGCTCGGGCGGCGCGATGTCCGCGTCATCCCAGCGCACGAGCGCGCCGACCGCGATGCCGGGCGCCGCGCACACGCCCGCGAGCGTGTTCGGATCGAGCGGCGCGAGCCCCGCCGCCGCGACGACGGGCGCCGGAGACACGATGCGCGCCGGCTTCTCTTCGGCCTCGCCGTGCGCTTCGCGCAGCAGCTCGTGCGCGACGAGCTCGATCGCCTGCGCGGCGTCGCGGCCCGTCGCAACGAGCTCGATCGCCGCGTGCTCGCCCGCGCCCAGGCCGAGCAGGCCGACGACGCTCTGCAGCGCCGCCTTACGTCCCTCGAAATGCACTTCGACGTGCGCGTCGAGCCCGCGCGCCGCTTCGCGCGCGCGCGCGGCAGGCCGTGCATGCAGGCCGCCCGGCTGCGTGAGCGTGATCGACTTGCGCACCTCGGCGGCGACGCTCGCGCCGTCGCCAGCCGCGCCCGCGCCCGCCGCCGCGCCGCGCGCGCGCAGCTTGAGCAGCGGCGTCTCGCCCGCCTTCGCGACGCCCGCGCCCGCGCGCTCGACGACTTCGAACGCATCCGAATTCGCGATCGCGATCACCGACACGAGGCTGTGCGCGGCGCGCGCGATCGAATCCTGATCGAACTCGATCAGCAGATCGCCCGCCGCGACGCGCGCGCCTTCCGCGACCTTCGCCGCGAAGCCGAGGCCGTTCAGCTCAACCGTGTCGATGCCGATGTGCAGCAGGATCTCCGCGCCGCCGTCGGCCGTGATCGTCACCGCGTGGCCGGTGCGCGCGACGTGCGACACGATGCCCGCGCACGGCGCGACAAGCCGGCCTTCGAGCGGGTCGATGCCGATGCCGTCGCCGAACATGCCGCCCGAGAACACGGGATCGGGCACGTCGGCGAGCGGCACGACGGGTCCCGTCAACGGAGCGACCAGCACGGTCTGGTCGTGGGATGCTTGCTTCAACTGTGACTCCTCGGCACGTCTCATGGCTGTCTCGTCTCGTCGGTGATCGTCAGTGCGTTTCGGTGACTTTGTGCAGATGGCGCGGCGCGTCGGGATCGCGGCCGCGTGCGACGGCGAGCTCGGCTGCCATCACGTAGAACGAAAGGATGGCCGCAATCGGATCGAGCGCCGGATGCGCGGTGCGCGCAAGCGGCAGCGTCGCATCGGGCGTGCCCGCGGGCGCGGCGAGCAAAACGCGCGCGCCGCGCGCGCGCATGTCGCGCGCGAGCTGCAGGAGGCCCTTCTGCTCCGGCCCGGGCGGCGCGAACACGAGGAGCGGATAGTCGCGGTCGATCAGTTCCATCGGGCCGTGCCGCACTTCGGCGCTCGAGAACGCCTCGGCCTGGATGCCCGACGTCTCCTTCAGCTTGAGCGCCGCCTCCTGCGCGATCGCGAGGCCGAGCCCGCGGCCGATCACGATCATCCGCTCGACGTCGCGCAGTTCTTCGACGGCGGACGACCAATCGAGCCTGCCCGCCTGATCGAGCGCGTCGGGCAGGCTGCGCAGCGCGGAGACGAGCGCGGCGTCGCGCTGCCAGAACGCGACGAGCTGCGCGGACAGCGACAGCATCGCGATATAGCTCTTCGTCGCGGCGACCGACAGCTCGGGGCCGGCGAGGAGCGGCAATGGGTGCTCGCACGCGTCGGCGAGCGGCGACGGCAGCACGTTGACGGCGGCGACCGTCAGCGCGCCGGCTTCGCGCAGCGCGGTCATCGTGTCGACGAGGTCCGGGCTCTTGCCCGATTGCGAGAACGCGAGCGCGAGCTGGCCCTGCACCTTGAGGGGCGCCTGCTGCAGCGTCGCGACCGACATCGGCAGCGACGCGACGGGCACGCCGAGGCGGCTCATCGTCAGGCTCGCGAAATAGCTCGCCGCGTGATCGGAGCTGCCGCGCGCGACGGTCAGCGCGACCTGCGGCGCGTTCGCGGCGAGATGGAGCGCGAGCGCCTCGACGCGGCGCGTGTCCGCGAGCTGCGCGGCGACGACGCGCGCCGACTCGCGCGCCTCGTTAAGCATATTCGACAATCGATTCTCCTTCGACAAAGGTCGCAGTCAGGTTCAGTTCGCGATCGAACACGACGAGATCCGCCCACGCGCCGCGCTCGATGCGGCCGCGATCGGCGACGCCGAGATAGTCGGCCGCATAGCGCGACATCCGGTTCGACACGTCGGCGATCGGCAGGCCGAGCGACACGAGATTGCGCAGCGCCTGGTCCATCGTCAGCGTGCTGCCGGCGAGCGTGCCGTCGGCGAGGCGCACGCCGCCCAGGCACTTCGTCACGCGCTGGCTGCCGAGCCGGTACTCGCCGTCGGGCATGCCCGTCGCCGACGTGCTGTCGGTCACGACGTACAGACGCGGGATCGCGCGCAGCGCGGCGCGGATCGCGCCCGGATGCACGTGCAGCAGGTCGGGGATGATCTCCGCGTATTCGGCGTGCGCGAGCGCCGCGCCGACGATGCCCGGATTGCGGTGATGCAGCGGCGACATCGCGTTGAACAGGTGCGTGAAGCCGCACGCGCCGTGCTTGAGCGCGGCGACCGCGTCGTCGTACGTGCCGAGCGAGTGACCGAGCTGCACGCGCACGCCGCGCGCGGCCATCTCCGAAATGATCTCGATGTGGCCGGAGATCTCCGGCGCGAGCGTGACGACGCGGATCGGCGCGATCGACAGATACTTCAGCACCTCGTCGAGCACCGCGGACACCGCCGCGTCCGGCTGCGCGCCGAGCTTGCCGGGATTGATGTACGGGCCTTCGAGATGCACGCCGAGCACGCGCGAGCCGCCCGGCGTGCGCACGCGCGCGACGTCGCCGAGATCCGCGACGACGCGCATCAGTTCGTCGCGCGGCGCCGTCATCGTCGTCGCGAGCAGGCTCGTCGTGCCGTAGCGCGCGTGCGTGCGCGCGATCGTCTCGATCGCATCGCCGCCTTCCATCACGTCGGCGCCGCCCGCGCCGTGCACGTGCAGATCGATGAAGCCGGGCAGCACGTATTGCGCGTCGTTCCTCGACGGATCCGTCGCGTCGCCCGACAGTGCGGTGATCCGGCCGTTCTCGAACTCGAGCGTGCCGTGGATCCAGCCTTCGGGGGTGAGTATGTTTCCGGTCAGCATGACGTTCTCTGATATCTGGTGATGCGTATTGGGTCGGTACTGCGTACTGCTGCGAGAGGGCTTGCGGGTCGTCCGGGCTGCCGCCGACAGTCTGTCGTGTCAGCGTTTCAGCTCGGCGCCGAAATCGTAATAGTCGTCACGGCAATAGGTTTCGGTCGTCTCGATCGCGCGCCGGTCGGCGCCGTAACCGATCCGCGTGATGACGAGCAGCGCGGCGCCCGGCGCGATGCCGAGCCACTGCGCGACGTCGGGCGGCGCGTTCGCCGCGCGAAACCGCTGCGACGCGCGCACCACTTCGAGTCCGCGCGACTGCAGGTAGCTGTACAGCGACCCTTCGAGCGCCTGCGGCTCGGGCACGCAGGTCGCGGGCAGCGTCGAGCGCTCGTACGCCATCACGATGCCGTCCGCGCGCCGCAGCCGTTCGAGGCGCGCGACCGTCGCGCCGGGCGAAAGGCCGAAGCACGCGATTTCGTCGCGGCGCGCGGCGCGCAGGCTGCGCGCGAGCCACACCGAATCGGGTGCGAACCCGCGCTGGCGCATCTTCGCCGAAAACCCGACGAGCCTCGACAGCGGATCGGCGACGCGCGGCGTGATGAAGCTGCCCGCGCCGCGCACGCGGCGGATGAGGCCCTGCTCGGCGAGGAGCGCGAGCGCGCGGCGCGCGGTGATCCGCGACACGCCGGCCGCCGACGACAAGCCGCGCTCGGACGGCAGCGCCTCGCCGGCGCACCATGTGCCGCCGTGAATCGCGCCGGCGAGATTGCGGGCGAGCTGCAGGTAGAGCGGGGTGTCGCTGCGGGCATCCAGCGCCAGCGCCGACCAGCCGATATCCATAGGTCTCCGGGTGCGAAAACGGGTGGGCGTCGTCCGAAAGCGAGGCCATTATATAACCAAAATAATACCAGTCAATTTGATCAAAATCGGTACGCCGAATCGCTGGAAAGCGTTGTCGGTCAAAGGTTGGCACGCACCGAAGCCCTTTATTTACAGCATGTTACGAGATAGGTATTTACCCTAACACCCAAAACCGGCCGTCGGACGAACACACCGGAGCAGACTGGATTTTGACGAAATAGAGACCGAAATAGCACCAGTGCTGCGCACTGGTATGCACCGGTCCGCATCAATGGAATTCGCGGCTCTCGGTCCGCAAGCCGGCGATGAGCGGCGTCAGATCCTCGAGATATTGCGCGACGAGATGCCGGACGTCGCTCTCGCACTGCCACACGCCCGATACCGCGAGCAGCCGCGAATCGAGCGTCTCGCGCCGCTGCCGCTCGAGCAGCTCCGGCCGCACGATCACGTTCACGCAGCCCGTCTCGTCCTCGAGCGTGACGAACAGCACGCCCTTCGCGGTGCCCGGCATCTGCCGCGCGGTCACGAGCCCGCATGCGCGCGCGAGCTGGCCGTTGCGGCGATCGCGCAGCGCCACGGCGGACGACAGCCGCCGCGCGTCGAGCGCGGGCCGCAGCAGCGCGACCGGATGCCGGTTCAGCGTGAGGCCGATCGTGTGATAGTCGGCGAAAACGTCGTCGGCCTCGGACGGCGCGCCGAGCGCGGGCTTCTCGGCTTCGTCGATCGGCGCGGCGGCGAGCAGATCGCGCTCCGGCGCCGCGGCGACCGCCTGCCACAGCGCATCGCGGCGATTGCCGGCCAGCGTCGCGAACGCGTTCGCGGCGGCGAGCGCCTCGAGATCGCGGCGCTCGAGGCGTGCGCGGCGCGCGAGCTCGTCGACGCTCGCAAACGGCCCAGCCGCACGCGCCGCTTCGATCCGCCGCGCGGCGTCCTCGCCCAGGCCGCGCACGAGCGACAGGCCGAGCCGCACCGCCGGCTGCCCGTCGGGCGGCATCTCGCCGAGCTGCGCTTCGAGCGACGCGTCCCAGCCGCTTGTCATCGCGTCGATCGGCAGCACCGTCACGCCGTGGCGCTTCGCATCCTGCACGAGCTGCGCGGGCGGATAGAAACCCATCGGCTGGCTGTTCAGCAGCGCGGCGACGAAGATCGCCGGCTCGTGGCACTTGAGCCAGCTGCTCGCGTAGACGAGATGCGCGAAGCTCGCCGCATGGCTCTCCGGAAAGCCGTATTCACCGAAGCCCTTGATCTGCTCGAAGATCTGCTCGGCGAATTCGGGCGGATAGTCGCGCTCGCGCATGCCGCCGACGATCTTGCGCCGATACTGCTCGAGATTGCCCTTGCGCTTCCACGCGGCCATCGCGCGGCGCAGCGCGTCGGCCTCGCCGGGCGTGAAGCCCGCGGCGATGATCGCGATCTGCATCACCTGCTCCTGGAAGATCGGCACGCCGCGCGTGCGCTCGAGCGCCGGCTTCAGGTCATCCTTCGGATACGTGACGGGCTCGAGGCCCTGCCGCCGCTTCAGATACGGATGCACGGCGCCGCCCTGGATCGGCCCCGGCCGCACGATCGCGACTTCGATCACGAGATCGTAATAGTCGCGCGGCCGCAGACGCGGCAGCATCGACATCTGCGCGCGCGATTCGATCTGGAACACGCCGACCGTGTCGGCGCGGCAGATCATGTCGTACGTCGCCGCGTCGTCCTGCGGGATGCTCTGCATCCCGAACGGCTTGCCGTCCCGCTTGCCGCGCCACGCCGTGACCATGTCGAACGCGCGATGCAGCGCGGACAGCATGCCGAGCGCGAGCACGTCGACCTTCATCAGCCCGAGCGCCTCCAGATCGTCCTTGTCCCACTGGATCACGCGCCGCCCTTCCATCGCCGCGTTCTCGACCGGCACGAGCCGCGTGAGCTTGCCGCGGCTGATCACGAAGCCGCCCGAATGCTGCGACAGATGGCGCGGAAAGCCAAGCAGCCGCGCGGCGAGCTCGGCCCACGCGCGAATCAGCGGCGTGTCCGGATCGAGCCCGACCGACTCGAAGCGCGCGAGCAGATCGCGGCTGCCGTCGAACCAGCGATGCGCCTTCGCGACCCGTTCGACGAGCATCGGATCGACGCCGAGCGCCTTGCCGGTCTCGCGCAGCGCGCCGCGCGGGCGATAAGTCGACACGGCAGCGGCGAGCGCCGCGCGGTCGTGGCCGTATTTTTCGTAGAGATACTGAATGACCTCCTCGCGACGCTGATGCTCGAAGTCGACGTCGATGTCGGGCGGCTCGCCGCGTTCGCGGCTGATGAAGCGCTCGAACAGCAGCGAGCTCTTTTCCGGATGCACTTCGGTCACGCCGAGGCAAAAGCAGACGACGGAGTTCGCGGCCGACCCACGCCCCTGGCACAGGATGTCGCGGCTGCGCGCATATTGGACGACGTCGTAGACCGTCAAAAAATACGGCTCGTATTTCAGCTCGGCGATCAGCTCGAGCTCGTACCGGATCCTCTCCTGCACCGTGTCCGGCACGCCGTGCGGATAGCGCTTGCGCGCGCCCGCCCAGGTTTCCCGCCGCAGGTAGCTCGTCGGCGTATGGCCTTCGGGCACGAGCTCGCGCGGATATTCGTAGCGCAGTTCGTCGAGCGAGAAGTCGCACGCGTCGAGTATCCGGCACGTCTCCGCGATCGCCTCGGGCGGAAACAGCTGCGCGATCCGCTGACGCATGCGCAGGTGCTGCTCCGCGTTCGGCGCGAGCGCGTAGCCGCATTCGGCGATCGGCGCCCCGAGCCGGATCGCCGTCATCGCATCCTGCAGCGGCTTGCACGAGCGCGCGTGCATCGTCACGTCGCCGAGCGCGACGATGTGCATCCCGCACCGCTCGCCCGCCGCCCGGATCTCCTCGCGATGCGCGCCGTCGAGCGCGCGCTGCAGTTGCACGAGCCCGAGCCGCGCGCGTTCGCCGAACAGCGCATCGAACCACGCGAGCTGCGCATCGAGCATGTCGGCGCGCGCCGGATACGTCGGCACGAGAATCGCAAAGCAGTCGGGCACGCCGCGCAGATGCGCGAATTTCGACGGCGGCGCGGCCAGCATCCGCGGCGTGAGCCGGTAGGTGCCCTTCGGCGCGTCCATCCGCCGCCACGAAATCAGCTCGGACAAGTTGCCGTAGCCTTCGCGATTCCGCGCGAGCAGCACGAGGCCGAATGCGCCGGGGCCCGGATCGCGTCCCGGCGCGACGTCGTCAGGCGTCACGCCGAAGTACGCGCCGACGACGAGCGGCAGCCCCTTCGCGTTCGCCGCGACGTGCATGCGCGGCGCGCCGGCGAGCGAGCATTCGTCGGTGATCGCGATGCCGCGATAGCCGTGCGCCTTCGCCTGCTCGACGAGCTCGTCCGCCGACGACGCGCCGTGCAGGAACGAGAAATTCGACCGGCAGAACAGCTCCGCGTAGTCGGGCAGGATCTTGGATGCCGCGTCCATGCCGCTCACCCGAACAGGCCGTGCAGGAACCAGCACTGCCCCGCCGCGCCGCTGCCGCGCTCCTGGTAGACCCAGTAGCACGCGCCGTCGTCGTCCTGCGCGACGCGATAGTCGCGCGCGACGAGCTGGCCGTCGAACCA
Source organism: Burkholderia sp. BDU5 (assembly GCF_001522845.1). Classification (NCBI taxonomy): domain Bacteria; kingdom Pseudomonadati; phylum Pseudomonadota; class Betaproteobacteria; order Burkholderiales; family Burkholderiaceae; genus Burkholderia; species Burkholderia sp. BDU5. The sequence goes on from NZ_LOWC01000109.1 coordinate 119,443, forward strand.
GCCCGCCTCGATTCGCTCGATCGACGACACGAACTTGAGCGGCGTGCGATAGACCGGCCAGTTCTCGCGCATCACGAGCGGCAGCGGCTCCGCGAGCAGCCACGCGGGACGCGGCGGCGCGACGGGCGGCGCGGCCGGCTTGCCGGCCGGCGCGTCGAGCGGCAGCCAGCGGTTCGCCGCCTCGGGCCGGTGATCGGCGACGGGCGCCGCGCGCAGCACGTTGTCCGCGCCGAGCCGCGCGGTCAGGAGTTCGACGAGCCGTGCGCGCGCCTCGCGAGTACCGCCCGGCTCGGGGAACAGATCGTCGGCGGGCGGCGTGACCGATTCGACGCGCGTGACGGTCAGGCGCACCGCGATCACCGCGGCTGGCAACGTGACGCGCGCGAGCCGCTCGCCGAGAACGCGCATGAAGTGCGTCTCGTCGCGCGCGGGCTCGGCGAACGCGAGCTCGAGCGACGTCGGCGGCACCGCCTGGCGGCCGCGCTCGTGCTCGAGCGCAAACGTCATCGCCGACAGCGACAGGTGCCGCGCGGCGAGCCAGCCGCATAGCTGCACGACGAGCCGCCGCGAGACGAACAGCACCGCCTCCGCATATTCGACGCGCTCCGGCAATTCGAGCCGCGCGTCGAACACGGGCGGCGCCGGCATCCATGCGAGCGGCTCCGCGACGTCGCCGTACGCGCGATCGAGCGCGGCAACGAGCGCGGGACCGCAGCGGCGCGTGAGCCCCGCGCGCGGCAGGCGGCGCAGGTCGGCGAGCGTGCGGCAGCCGAGGCCGTCGAACCAGCCGGCGTACGGGCGCGCGTCGGGCAGCAGCTCGCACGGCAGCGCATCGAGCGCGCGCACGAGCGACGCCGTCCGCACGATCCGCCGCCGCGTGCGCGGCCGGCCCGGTGCGCGCGCGAGCAGCCACGCGCCGCGCCCGGTCGGCGCGGCGGCAAGACGCGCCGCGTAGCCGAGCGTGGTGAGCGTCGCGCGCACCTGCCGGCACAGCGACGGCAGGCCGCCGAACAGCCGCAGGCTCGCGCCGACGTCGACGACGAGCGTCGCTTCGTCGTCGAGCGCGACGCACGGCGAGAAGCGCAAGAGCGCGAGCGCGACCGCACGCAGCGCATCAGCCTCGCGCGCCGGATCGCGCTCGACGAGCCGCGCGCCTGGCGCGAGCGTCAGCACGCCGCCGCGCTTCATGCCGGCGCGCACGCCGCGCGCGCGCGCGGCCGAATCGGCGACCAGCACGACGCCCTGTTCGAGCACCGCGCAGCCGTCGCCGCCGTCAGGCGACGACGGCGCGCACACGTCGAGCGGCAGGCGCGGCAGATGGATGCCGAGCAAGACGCGCATAACGGCTCTCCACGATGGGCGACGGCAACTCGAGCGGGAGCGGCTCGCCGCGCGCCGGCCCGCGGCGCTTGACGATCTCGACCGACACGCCGCCCGGCGACGGATGCAGCGCGACACGCAGCACCGCGGGCGACGGCTGCCGCGCGGCCGCAAGCGGCCGGAACATCACGAACAGCGTGTCGCCCGCGCGCGCGGCGGCGAGATGCAGGCGGCGCAACGCATCGGCGCGCGTGTTCTGCTGCCACAGCAGGAGCGCGCCGCAGCAGCCGGTCTTGAGCGCCTGCTCGGCCGCCCACAGCGCATCCGCGCCGCTGTCCGCGCGCAGCCACAGCATCGCGTCGAGCGGCACGCCGAGGCCGGTGAGCGCGCACGCATGCGGCGATTGCGGCGGCGCGACGAACGCGAGCGGCCGCCGCGCGCTGCCGGTCGCAGCGAGCGCGGGCGCGAGCACGCGCATCTCGCCGCAGCCCGCGTGCGGCACGAGCAGCTCGACGAGCCCGCCGACCGGCCAGCCGCCCCCCGGCAGCTCGGCCGACAGCGCCGCATAACCGGTGTCGACCGTGCGCGGACCGCCGCGCGCGAGCTGGGAGCCGCGCCAGAGCGACGGATGCAGCGATTCGAGGGAAAGGGAGGAGGCGGACATCGCGTTGCCGATAACTGTATATTTGTACAGTATATGGCAACGCCTCCGCGACGCACAGCAACCGATGCGAAACCGGCCTTTCGTCAGAGGATCGGGTGGAAAAATCGAATCGGAACCCGCGGAGCGCTACGGCAACGAGCCTCCGCTGTCCCGCTCCAGACAGCCGCAGGACAGCCGCTCGGAATTGCCCGCATCGGCAAGCCGCGACACCCGCTCGCACGAAGTCGCGGCGGCCGGAAACGCAAAATCCCCGCCGCCGCACCGGTCGAAACGAAACCGCCGCACCCGGAACCCGAGAACGGACGGCTTGCCCCGCGTCGCACGCCGCCGCCCCTTCGCCGCCCCGAATGCCGCGCGCAACGCCGCCGCGTCCCCGTCCCGCCGCCGAACGTCAGCCGAGCAGCAACGCGTCGTCGTCGAGCTTCTCATGTCGCGTCTTCTCGAACAGTTTCAGCAGATCGGGCACGTCGAGCCCGCGGCGCTCGTCGCCGGACACGTCGAGCACCACCTGCCCCTGATGCAGCATCACCGTGCGATCGCCGTAATCGAGCGCCTGCCGCATGCTGTGCGTGACCATCATCGTCGTCAGCTTGCTCTCGGCGACGATTCGCGCCGTCAGCTCCAGCACGAACGCTGCCGTCTTCGGATCGAGCGCGGCCGTGTGCTCGTCGAGCAGCAGGATCCGCGACGGCTGCAGCGACGCCATCAGGAGGCTCACCGCCTGCCGCTGCCCGCCCGACAACAGGCCGATGCGGTCGGCGAGCCGGTTCTCGAGCCCGAGATTCAACAGCCGCAGCTTGTCGCGAAACAGCTCGCGCGACGCGCGGTTCAGCGACGGCCGAAAGCCGCGCCGCGCGCCGCGCGCCATCGCGAGCGACATGTTCTCCTCGATCGTCAGCGCTTCGCAGGTGCCAGCCATCGGATCCTGGAACACGCGCGCGACAAGTGGCGCGCGGCCCCACGCGGGCTTGCGCGTGACGTCGACGCCGTCGATCGTGATTTGCCCCGAATCGACCGGCTGATCGCCGCTCACCGCGTTCAGGAACGTCGACTTGCCGGCGCCGTTCGAGCCGATGACCGTGACGAATTGGCCGTTCGGGATGTCGAGCGACAGCCCTCGCAGCGCGCGCGTCTCGATCGGCGTGCCGGGGTTGAACGTGAGCTTCAGGTCTTGTGCGGACAGCATTTACACCCCTCCCGTCTTGCGGGCGAACAGCTTCTTGCGCGTCGCGGGCAGCACGAGCGCAACCGTCACGAGCACGGCCGTCACGAGGTTCAGGTCCTGCGCCTTCAGGCCGATGAACTCGCTGTTGAGCGCGAGCGCGATGAAGAAACGATAGAGGATCGCGCCGAGCACGACGGCGAGCGTCGTGAGGAAGAGCCGCCGCGCGGGCAGCAGCGTCTCGCCGATGATCACGGCGGCGAGCCCGATCACGATCGTGCCGATCCCCATCGAGATGTCCGAGCCGCCCTGCGTCTGCGCGAACAGCGCGCCCGCGAGCGCGACGAGCGCGTTCGACAGCGCCATCCCGGACAGCGTCGCGCGGCCGGTCGCGATGCCTTGCGCGCGCGCCATCCGCGGATTCGCGCCCGTCGCGCGCATCGCGAGCCCCAGCTGCGACGAGAAGAACCAGTCGAGCCCGAGCTTCGCGACCACGACGACGACGAACAACAGCGCCGGCCGCAGCACGTAGTCGGGCATCCAGTCGGGCTGCAGCACCGTGAAGATCGTGGGCTCGGTGATGAGCGGCACGTTCGGCCGCCCCATGATCCGCAGGTTCACCGAATAGAGCGCGATCATCATCAGGATGCTCGCGAGCAGATCCATGATCTTCAGGCGCACGTTGAGCCAGCCGGTGACGAAGCCCGCGCACGCGCCTGCGGCGATCGCGACGAGCGTCGACGTGAACGGATCGTGGCCCGCGGAGATCAGCGTCGCGGCGACCGCGCCGCCGAGCGGAAAGCTGCCGTCGACGGTCAAGTCGGGAAAGTTGAGGATGCGAAACGAGATCAGCACCCCGAGGGCGACGAGGCTGAAGATGAGGCCGATCTCCAGCGCGCCCAGAAGAGAGAAAAGAGACATGGTGGGGAAATCCTGTTGCTGCGTGCCGGGTGGGACGGGACGGCGCGCGGCGGCGGCGCCCGACCCGGCCCGAGCCCGTGGGCCGCGCGCAGCGAGCGGCCCGCCGAGGCCCGCCGAACGAGCACCCTCGTTCGGCGGGCGCCGGCTCGCGCGCTCGCGTTACTTGATGACCGTCTTCGCCTCTTTGACGAGATCGGGCGCGAGCGTCACGCCCTGCTTCGCGGCCGCGTCGGCGTTGACGAACAGCTCGAGGTTGCTGCTCGTCTCGGACGCGATCGCCCCCGGCTTCTCGCCCTTCAGGATCCGCGCGACGACCTTGCCCGTCTGCCGGCCGAGGTCGCCGTAGTTGATGCCGAGCGCCGCGACGCCGCCGCGCTTCACGCTGTCGGTGTCGCCCGCGACGAGCGGGATCTTCGCCTCGTTCGCGACCTTCACGAGCGATTCGTACGCGGACACGACGTTGTTGTCGGTATTCGTGTAGATCACGTCGACCTTGCCGATCAGGCTCTTCGCGGCGGGCGCGATGTCGACGGTGCGCGGCGCGGCGGCTTCCTTGAGCGCCATCCCCTGCTTCGCGAGGATCTCCTTCAGCGCCTTCACGACGACGACCGAATTCGCCTCGCCCGGGCTGTAGACCATGCCGACCGTCTTCGCCTTCGGCACGACGCGCTTGATGAGCGCCACTTGCCTGTCGAGCGGCAGCTTGTCGGACACGCCCGTCACGTTGGTGCCCGTCGGTCCCCAGCCCTTGACGAGCTGCGCGGCGACAGGATCGGTCACGCCCGTATAGACGACGGGCACGCTCTTCGTCGACGCGACGACGGCCTGCGCGGCGGGCGTCGCGATCGCGACGATCACGTCGGGACGATCGCCGATGAACTTGCGGGCGATCTGCGCGGCGGTGCCGGTGTTGCCCTGCGCGCTCTGGTATTCCCACTTGAGCTTGTCGTCGCCGTAGCCCTCGGCCTTCAGCTCCGCGCGCACGCCGTCGCGGATCGCGTCGAGCGCCGGATGATCGACGATCGACAGCACCTTGACGGTCTGCGCGTGCACGGCGCCGGCGCCGAGCATCGCGAACGCCGCGACGCCCGCCGCGATCGAATGAGCGGCAACGATCTTGAATCGCTTCATGAGTCTGTCTCCCCCGGTTCTGAATGGTAGGCGGGCCGCGCTCCCCGGAACGTGCGCGGCTCGCGCCGCCGCGCCGAAAACGGGGCGCGACGGCATGCGTCCGAGGATATCATTTCCGCAGACTATTCAATATTTCGGGACAGTACGGACGAGCGTGCGCCGGCGGATCGCAGGCCGCTTCGCCTAAAACAAAAAAGCCCGCGCGATGCGCGGGCCTTCCGGCGATTCGAAGCTATCGGACGGCGCTCAGAAAGACGCGACCATCGAACCCTTGAACTGCTTCGCGATGAATTCCTTCACTTCCGGCGACTGGTACGCCTTCACGAGCTTCTTCACCCAAGGCTGATCCTTGTCCTTCGCGCGGACCGCGATCAGGTTCGCGTACGGGCTCGTCAGCGATTCGAGCGCGATCGCATCCTTGGTCGGCTGCAGGTTCGCGGCGAGCGCGTAATTCGTGTTGATCACGGCCGCGTCGACGTCGGACAGCACGCGCGGCAGTTGCGCGGCGTCGAGCTCGGTCAGCTTCAGCTTCTTCGGATTCTCCACGACGTCGAGCACGGTCGCGTTGTTGCCGCCCGTGCCGGCGCCCGCCTTCAGCTTGATCACGCCTTGCGTCTGCAGCAGCAGGAGCGCGCGGTTCTCGTTCGACGGATCGTTCGGCAGCGCGACCTTCGCGCCGGCCGGCAGATCCTTCAGCGACTTGAACTTCTTCGAATAGACGCCGATCGGCGAAATGTACGTGAGGCCCGCGCTCACGATCTTGTAGCCGCGCTGCTTCACCTGGCTGTCGAGGTACGGCTGGTGCTGGAAGCTGTTCGCGTCGAGGTCGCCCGCGTCGAGCGCCGCGTTCGGCTGCACGTAGTCGTTGAATTCGATCACCTTCACGCTGAGGCCCTGCTTTTCCTTGGCGACCTTCTGGACGACTTGCCAGACCTGCGCGTCCGGACCCGCGACCGTGCCGACCTTGATCACCTTGTCCTGCGCTTGCGCGCCGACGGAAACGGAGAGGGCAGCCGCGCCGGCCGCGACTGCGGAGACAACTTTCAGGAGAGTGCGACGCTTCATCTATTTCTCGCTTGCTTGCAGAACCATCCAGGCTCGATAAAGGGGGCGCGACGGCCTGACCGGCCGGGCCGCGCTGACGAAAGCGCAAATGGTGTCACAAGATCGCAAGGCTGTGAAATACATCCCGCTCATATAGGTATGGGATTGCGTCATGCGAGCGCCGGCTCGACGCGCCCGGACGAAGCGGCCGCATTCGGGCCGCCGCCCGCCGTACCCGCAGAAGCCGCGCCGTCGCCGACCTGGAACGCACTCACCGATTCACGCAGGCGCGCCGCCTGCTCCTGCAGCGACGACGCGGCGGCGGCCGCCTCCTCGACGAGCGCCGCGTTCTGCTGCGTCATTTCGTCCATCTGCGTGACGGCGCGGCCGACCTGCGAGATCCCGCTCGACTGCTCCTCGGATGCGGCCGCGATCTCGCCCATGATGTCGGTCACGCGCCGCACCGCCTGCAGGATCTCGGTCATCGTCGTGCCCGCCTGGCCGACGAGCGCCGAGCCGTTGTGCACGCGCTCGACCGACGCGTCGATCAGCTGCTTGATCTCCTTCGCCGCGGTCGCGCTCCGCTGCGCGAGCGAGCGCACCTCGCCCGCGACGACCGCGAAGCCGCGCCCCTGCTCGCCCGCGCGCGCCGCCTCGACGGCCGCATTGAGCGCGAGGATGTTGGTCTGGAACGCGATGCCGTCGATCACGCCGATGATGTCGGCGATCTTCTGCGAGCTGTCGTTGATCTCGCCCATCGTGCCGATCACGCGGCTCACGACGTCGTTGCCCTTCAGCGCGATCTCGGACGCGCTGTTCGCGAGCCCGCTCGCCTGTCGCGCGTTCTCGGCGTTCTGCTTGACCGTCGCGGTCAGCTCTTCCATGCTCGCCGCGGTCTCCTCGAGCGACGCGGCCTGCTGCTCGGTGCGCTGAGACAGGTCGTGATTGCCCGCTGCAATCTCGTGGCTCGCCGCCGCGATCGACTCCGCCGCAAGGCGTATGCCGCCGATCGTCGACTGCAGGCGGCCCTGCATGTCGCGCATCGCGGCCATCATGCTCGTCTCGTCGCCCGCGCGCACCGCGACGGGCCGCGTCAGGTCGCCCGCCGCGATCCGCGCGGCAAGCGTGGCCGCCTCGTCCGGCTCGCCGCCCAGGCTCGCGCGCACGTTGCGGATGATGACGAGCATCGCCGCCGTGATCACGAAGCCGATCACGAACACCATCGCGAGGTGGCCGACGAGCGTCTCGTAGTAGACGGTGTCGATGTCCTTCAGGAACACGCCGCTCGAGATGTTCCAGTCCCACGGCGCAAAGCGCGTCACGTAGCTGATCTTCGGCACCGCGGTCTCGCTGTGCGGCAGCCGCCCGCGATACTCGGCGAAGCCGTGCCCACGCTCCTTCGCCGCGTTCAGGATCGCGACGAAGAGCGGCTTGCCGTCCGGATCCAGGTAATCGCCGACCTGCGTGCCGACGAGCTTCGGCAGCGTCGGATGCATCAGCACGATGGGCTTCGAATCCATCACGAACAGATAGCCGGAATCGCCGTAGCGCATCGCCGACAGGCGCTCGAGCGCGTCGCGCCGCGCATCGGCGTCGCTCATCTTGCCGCTCTGCGCGAGCGCGTAATACGCCTTCACGACGCCCGCCGCCGAATCGACGAGGTTCGCCATCCCTTCCTTGCGCTCGGCGAGCATCGTCGAGCGCGTCTCGAACGCGCTCCACGCCCCCACCCCCAGCAATCCGACCCATACGAGCGCAAGCGCCAGCCACAACTTGCGATTCAAGCTCATTCTGTTCATCGTGTGTGCCTTCCCGTGTCGTGTTCGTTGCGCACCATCCGCGCCGCGGCCCCGGCAACGAACGATCGCTGCCGCTATTTACGGCACGCTGACTTACAACTTGAATGGAAGCGCGACGGCGGCGGTTGTGCTACAAGGACGGCTTGGCCGCGACAGGGCGTCGCGGTCCGCTTTCCGACGAGGCCTCCATGTACGTGATCGACATCCGCTACACCGCGCCGCTCGAGCGCATCGACGACGCGCTCGAACGCCACCGCGCGTATCTGCAACGCCATCTCGACGCCGGCGTGTTCGTCGCGTGCGGGCCGAAGGTGCCGCGCGACGGCGGCGTGATCCTCGCCGTGCGGATCGATCGCGACGTGCTGGATGCGATCCTCGAAACCGACCCGTTCGTCACCGATGGCCTCGTCACGTACACGGTGACCGAATTCAAGACGACGCGCGTCGCGCCGGGCGTCAATCTGCCGGCGCTGCCGTAAGCGGCGCGCGGGTTCGGGAAAAGAAAGGGAGAAGCGCGAAGGCGGGATCGACTGACGGGACGGCAAAACCGGCTGCTTGCGGCAAAACGCCGTTGTCCGCGGCGATTGCCGCGATCGCCGCGCCGCGATTTCCGCCATCGTCATGAAAAACACCCCGAAGGCCGGACCGGCGTCCGACGCTTCGGGGTGCATGTCGCGCCGACGTGCGGCCGCGCGGCCGCACGTTTCGCTATCAGTCGAGCAGCAGCTTCAGGTCGTGGACCCACGGCCCCGGCCCCTGGCCGTCGCGCACGAAGAGGCGCAGCTTGCCGTTCGGATCGAACACGTAGCTCGCAGCGGTGTGGTCCATCGTGTAGCTGTCGGGCGTCTTGCCCGGCACCTTCGCGTAATAGACGCGGAAATCCTTCGTCACCTTCTTCAGCTGCGCCTCGTCGGCGGGCCGCAGGCCGATGAAGGCCGGATTGAACGCGGGCACGTACTGGCCGAGGAGCGCCGCGGTGTCGCGCTCCGGATCGACGGTGACGAACAGCACCTGCACGCGCTTGCCGTCCGGGCCGAGCTGCTGCAGCGCCTGCGACAGCTCCGCCATCGTCGTCGGACACACGTCCGGGCAGTGCGTGTAGCCGAAGAACACGACGACCGCCTTGCCCTTGAATTCGCCGAGCGTGCGGATCTTGCCCGTCGTGTCCGGCAGCGCGAAGTCGCTCGCGAATTGCGAGTTGCCGGTGATGTCGAGATTCTGGAACGCCGGCTGCTTGTTGCAGCCCGCGATCGACAATGCGCCCGCGAGCATGCAGGCGAACAGCCAGCCGCGCTGCGCGCGGCGGCGTGCGAACAGGGATTTGAGCATCGCAATCGAACCGTTGGAGTTACATCCCGATCACGGGACGTGCGTAGTGATCGACCAAAAGCGCGGCGAACAGCAGCGACAGATAGACGATCGAATAGCGGAACGCCTTGCGCGCGAGCGCGTCCGAATAATCGCGATAGATCTTCCACGCGTACGCGAGGAAGATCGCGCCAAGCAGCACGGCGCTCGTCAGGTAGACGGCCCCGCTCATGCCGGAAATGAACGGCATCATCGTGACCGCGAACAGGATCACCGTGTACAGCAGGATGTGCAGCCGCGTGAACTTCTCGCCATGCGTGACGGGCAGCATCGGCAGGCCCGCGTTCTCGTAGTCCTTGCGGCGGTACAGCGCGAGCACCCAGAAGTGCGGCGGCGTCCAGACGAAGATGATCAGCACGAGAATCCACGCGTCGCCCGGCACCGCGCCCGTGACGGCCGCCCAGCCGAGCGCGGGCGGCATCGCGCCCGACGCGCCGCCGATCACGATGTTCTGCGGCGTCATCGGCTTGAGCAGCAGCGTGTAGATCACCGCGTAGCCGACGAACGTCGAGATCGTCAGCCACATCGTCAGCGGATTCGTGAACGTGTAGAGCGTCCAGGCGCCGAGGCCGCCCAGTACGGTCGAGAACACGAGGATCTGCGCGGTCGTGATCTCGCCGCGCGCGGACGGCCGCCACGCGGTGCGCCGCATCATCGCGTCGATCTTCTGCTCGACAAGGCAATTGATCGCAAACGCGGCGCCCGCCAGCAGCCAGATGCCGATCGTGCCGCCGAGCAGCACGGTCCACGGCACCATCCCCGGCGTCGCGAGGAACATCCCGATCACCGCGCAGAACACGGCGAGCTGCGTGACGCGAGGCTTCGTCAGCGCCAGATACTGGGAGAGGCGGCTACCGGGCGTTTGGGAAAGTGTGGTGTCCATGTACGGTCAACGTCACGCGGGCGCGGCGTCGCGCGCGGGTTGCGCGGCGCGGCCGGGACGGCTTGAAAGGATGCGAAAGTTTAGCATGACGACGAGGAGGAGCAGGATCGCGGCCCCCCCGTTATGCGCGACCGCGACCGGCAAAGGCCACTGCAACACGATATTCGTCAAACCCGTGACGAATTGCAGCACGACGACGACGAGCACGCCGTTCGCCGGGCGCCGCAACGACGCGAAGCGGCGCATCTTCAGCGCGAACGCGACCAGGTACGCGACGACGACGAACGCGAACGTCCGGTGCGTCCAGTGAATCGCGACGAGCGCGTCCTGCGTGATCGCGTCGCCGTCGTTCGTCATGCCGAGCGCGCGCCACAGGTGGAAGCCGTTGCGGAAGTCCATCGGCGGAATCCATGCGCCGTTGCAGGTCGGGAAGTCGGCGCACGCGAGCACCGCGTAATTCGTGCTGACCCAGCCGCCGAGCGCGATCTGCGCGACGAGCAGGACGAGCGCGGCGAGCGCCGCCGCGCGATAGCGGCCGGCCTCGGGCTCGTATGCGGGCAGCGGCGTCTGGCGCGCGGCGAGCCAGCCGAGCGTGCCGAGCAGCGTGAGGCCGAGCAGCAGATGGATCGTCACGATCACCGGCTGCAGCTTCATCGTCACGGTCCACGCGCCGAACGCGCCCTGCACGAGAATCAGCAGCAGCAGGCTCGTCGGCCACCACGGCGATACGTGGAGCGGCCGGCGGCGCAGCCGCGCGGCCCACGCGATCACGGTCTGCGCGATGATCAGCACGCCGATCGCCATCGCGAAATAGCGGTGGATCATCTCGATCCACGCCTTCGTCATACTGACGGGGCCCGTCGGCATCGCCTGATGCGCGGCGGTGATCGCCGCGTGCGCGACGAACGGCGACGACGTGCCATAGCAGCCCGGCCAGTCCGGGCAGCCGAGACCGGAATCGGTCAGGCGCGTAAAGCCGCCGAACATCACGAGATCGAGCGTCAGGAACGTCGTGATCCAGACAAGCTTGCGGAACTTGTCGTCGTCCGCCTTCACCCACACGTACGACAGCGGCAGCAGCGCGATGCAGAGGCCGATCAGGCCGAGTTGCAGTAGATACATCCGTGTTTCTCTCTTACCCTCTATCGCCGGTCGCAGCCGGCGCTCAACCGATGCTCGACCACTTGAGGAGCTTCGTCACGTCCTTCTTGATCTTGCTCGGATCCGGATTCTTCGGGAAACGCATCATCAAATTGCCGTTCGGATCGACGAGATAGATGTGATCGGCGACCTGCGTGCCCGCGTCGGCCGGCAGCCATGCGGCGACGGCGGCCGGATCGGCGCGCAGCTTGACCGTGTCCGGATATGCGTCCGCGATCGCGGCCGGCACGTTCGCCGCGTCGCTCTTCAGCCACACCATCGTGATCCGTTGCCGCTCGCCCGCCTGCGTCGCGCGCACCTGGCGCATGAAATAGAGCTTCTTCGCGCACACGTCGTTGCACGCGCCGCCGTCTTCCATCACGAACAGCCACACGCCGCGCAGCGACGCGAGCGGCACCGTCTTGCCCGCTTCGTCGACGACGTTCAGATCGGGCGGAATCGGCCGCTGCGGCTCGATCAGCGTGCCGTAGTTGGTCGCGCCGCCGCGCGGCTTGATCACGTAATACGTGAAATACGACGCGATCACGGGCGCCGCGCAGACGAGCGCGAGCGCGAGCAGCACCCAGCGGCCGCGCTTCCATGAACCGCGCTGCGCGGGTTCCGCTTGCCGGCCGCCCTGCGGCTCCGTCGGACGGGAAAATTGCATCACCAAAGAAACCTCTTGAAACGATGGACGTCGCGCGTCGCAGCGCGACGGACCGGCGCCGCCGTCACGCGTCGCCGGACTGCTTTTTCGCCGCGCGCCGCGCGGCATACAGACCGAAGCCGGCGGCAGCCGCCGCCATGCCCCACCATTGGAACATGTAACCGTAGTTGCGCTCGACGCCCGTCGTCGGCGCGGGCCAGTCGCGCACGAGCTTGTCGCCGCCGTCGCTCGTCTGCTGAATCACGAACGGCTGCAGCGGCAGGCCGGTTTCCTGCGCGTACGCGGCGGCGTCGAGATTCTGCCGGATCTTCTGATGCGCGGCCGAGCCGCCTTCGCCGAGCTCGAACGCGCGCGACGCGCTGCCGCGCGCGATGCCCTCGATCGTCACGTCGCCCGCCGGCGTCGCGAACGGCTCAATCGCGGTGCGGTCGGCGAAATTGCGCGGCAGCCATCCGCGGTTCACGAGCACGTAGCCGCCGTTCGCAAGCTTCAGCGGCATCACGACATAAAAGCCCGGCTGATCGTTGTACGGCCGGTTGTCGAGGAACACCGCGAGCTCCGGCATGAAGCGGCCAACCGCGCGCACGCGGTGGAACTCGATGTCCTTCAGCGCGACGGGCTCGCGCGGCACGTCGAAGGGACTCGCGTGCTCGTAGCGCGTGATCTGCGATTCGAGCGCCTCCTTCTGATGCGCGCGGTCGCGCTGCCAGAAACCGAGCCGCACCGTCACCGCGATCACCGCGAGAATCAGCAGCGCGGGCAGCCAGCGAATCCTCATCGCGCCGCTCCCTGGGGGCGACGACTGCCCGACCGAAGTGAGATAATGTTTTTTTTCTTCCTCTAATTGCCGGTTTCCGGTTAGCTTCATGCACATTCTCGTTCCGATCGCCTTCGTACTCATCATCGCCAGCATGGTGTCGGCGCTGTATTTCATGATGCACGACCGGGGCCATACGAAGCGGATGGTCTGGTCGCTCGCGATGCGAGTCGGCCTGTCGATCTCGCTGTTCCTGTTCATCCTGTTCGCGAACTGGATGGGCTGGATCCATTCGACCGGCATTCCGATCGGCCGCTGATGCGGCATAACGCCGCACGAACACGATCCATTTAAGCAAAAACGCCGCCCGACGAAGTCGGGGCGGCGCACCGGTCGGCCTGCGGCCCTTCGGCGCACATCGCGGCGCCGACGAACCAAGCAAACGGCCCGCGCATCGCTGCGCGGGCCGTTTTCGTTGTTACAGCCAGTAGACGACGACGTACAAGCCCAGCCAGACGACGTCGACGAAGTGCCAGTACCACGCGGCGCCTTCGAATGCGAAGTGGTGATCCGGCTTGAAGTGGCCGCGGATCATCCGCGCCAGCACCACCGCGAGCATCGTGCCGCCCAGGAACACGTGGAAGCCGTGGAAGCCCGTCAGCAGGAAGAACGTCGAGCCGTACACGCCGGAGCCGAGCGTCAGGTTCAGCTCGTTGTACGCGTGGAAATACTCGAAGCCCTGCAGGAACAGGAAGCAGATACCGAGCACGAGCGTCGCGGCGAGCCATGCGATCGCCTTCGTGCGGTGATCGTCGCGCAGCGCGTGGTGCGACACCGTCAACGTCGCGCCCGACGACAGCAGCAGCGCGGTGTTGAGGGTCGGGATCGGCCACGGGCCCATCGTCTTGAAGTGGCCGACGAGCGCGCCCGGGCCTTCGTTCGGCCACACGGCGGAAAAGTCCGGCCAGATCAGCTTGTAGTCGAGGCTGCCGAGCTGATGCATCGCGATTTCACGCGCATAGAACAGTGCGCCGAAGAACGCGCCGAAGAACATCACTTCGGAGAAGATGAACCAGCTCATGCTCCAGCGATACGACTTGTCGACGCGCTTGCCGTACATCCCGCTTTCGGACTCGGCGATCGCGTCGCCGAACCAGTGATACAGCACGAACAGAAGCCACAGCAGCCCGACGAGCGCCGTGTAGGGCGCCCACGGCTCGCCGTTGACCCACAGCGCAAACGAGCCGAGCATGACCAGCAGGCCGACGGCCGCGCTGATCGGGTGCTGCGACGGATGCGGCACGAAATAGTACGGGCTCTCGTTTTGACCGGTCATGCTTGATTCTCCACTTCAGTCCAATTTGTTCCGGAACGATCCGGCTTATTTCTCTCTCGCGGCGCACGCGGCGCCGCCTCACCTTCTGCTTGCGGACTCGCGAAGCCGCGCGCCCGCCAAATCCGAATCCGCTACCCCACCACCGCGCGCACGATCAGGATCAGCACGCCGACGAAGAGCGCCGCCCCGATCAACGCGGCGATCAGCACGTGCAGCGGGTTGAGCTGCGTCGCGTCCGCTTCGAGATCGCGCCGCTTGCGCACGCCGAAGAACGACCACAGGACCGCCTTCATCGTCTGCAAGAACGTACTCTTGTTACCCGATCCGCTCGTCATTGTCGCCCTCCCCTGTGTCAGGCGGCGGGCTTCGCAGCGGCGCCGCCCGTCTGCCCCGCGGCGCCACGCGCAGCGGGCGCCGGCGTATTCAACTCGAAAAACGTGTACGACAGCGTGATCGTCTTCACGTCCTTCGGCAGCTTCGGATCGATCACGAACACGACCGGCATATCGCGCGTCTCGTTCGCCGCGAGCGTCTGTTGCGTGAAGCAGAAACATTCGATCTTCTTGAAGAACTCGGTGGCCTGCTTCGGCGCGTAGCTCGGGATTGCCTGCGCGACCACCGTTCTGCCCTGCCCGTTCGTCACTTCGTAGACGACCGTCGTCAACTCGCCCGGATGCACGTCGATGCTGTTGCGCTTCGGCTTGAAGCCGAGCGGTCCGCGCGCGTTCGCGTCGAGCTCGATCGACACCGTCCGGGTGTAATCGATCTGCGTGTTCTTCGCCTCGCGCTCGCTGACGTCGCGCTGCAGCAAGTTGTTGATGCCGGTGATCTGGCAGATCGCGCGGTACATCGGCACCAACGCGAAGCCAAAGCCGAACATCAGCCCCGCCACGACGACGAGCTTCACGAGCATCGACCGGTTGAACGCGCGATCGACGTTCGCCTCGGACTTCGACATCAAGCCTTCCTCAATACTGCGTCAGGACGTGGACGCAATCCACTGCCGGACGACGGCACCCACAAAGAAAACGGCGACGACGATGAGCAGGATCAAAAGCAGCCGCTTGTTGCCCGCGCGAATCTCGTCGGGCGTTCGTCTTTTTTGTGAATTCCGGGTCATGCGATATTTTTTCGATTGGGACTCCGCCGCCCGCGTCGCACGACGCGGGCGGCGAAAATAGGCAAACCGTTACTCGACCGTCGGCGGATGCTCGAACGTGTGGAACGGAGCCGGGCTCGGCACCGTCCACTCGAGGCCCGTCGCGCCGTCCCACGGCTTGTCGGAAGCCCGCTCGAGCTCGCCGCCGCCGCGATACGCGGGCAGCACGACCGCGAACAGGAAGTACACCTGCGCGAGACCGAAGCCGAATGCGCCGATCGTCGCGAGCTGGTTGAAGTCAGTGAACTGCGCCGGGTAGTCCGCATAGCGTCGCGGCATGCCCGCGAGCCCGACGAAGTGCATCGGGAAGAACGTGATGTTGAAGAAGATCATCGACGACCAGAAGTGGATCTTCCCACGCGTCTCGTTGTACATCCAGCCCGTCCACTTCGGCGCCCAGTAGTACCACCCGGCGAAGAGAGCGAACAGCGAGCCCGCGACGAGCACGTAGTGGAAGTGCGCGACGACGAAGTACGTGCCGTGGTACTGGATGTCGAGCGGCGCCATCGCGAGCATCAGGCCCGTGAAGCCGCCCATCGTGAACACGAACAGGAAGCCGATCGCGAACAGCATCGGCGTCTCGAACGTCAGCGAGCCGCGCCACATCGTGGCCGTCCAGTTGAACACCTTCACGCCCGTCGGCACCGCAATCAGCATCGTCGCGTACATGAAGAAGAGCTGGCCCGTGACCGGCATGCCGGTCGCGAACATATGGTGCGCCCAGACCATGAACGACAGGATCGCGATCGACGCCGTCGCGTACACCATCGAGCTATAGCCGAACAGCGGCTTGCGCGAGAACGCCGGGATCACCTGCGACACGATCCCGAACGCCGGCAGAATCATGATGTACACCTCGGGGTGCCCGAAGAACCAGAAGATGTGCTGGTACATCACAGGATCGCCGCCGCCTGCCGCGTTGAAGAACGACGTGCCGAAGTGACGGTCGAACAGCACCATCGTGATCGCGCCCGCCAGAACCGGCATTACCGCGATCAGCAGGTAAGCGGTGATGAGCCACGTCCACGCGAACATCGGCATCTTCATCAGCGTCATGCCCGGCGCGCGCATGTTGAGCACCGTCACGACGATGTTGATCCCGCCCATGATCGACGACGCGCCCATGATGTGCACCGCGAAGATCGCGAAATCCATGCCCGGGCCCATCTGCGTCGAAAGCGGCGCATACAGCGTCCAGCCGGCGGCCGTCGCGCCGCCCGGCGCAAAGAACGAGCCGACGAGGAGCACCGCCGCGACGGGCAGCAGCCAGAAGCTGAAGTTGTTCATCCGCGCGAACGCCATGTCCGACGCGCCGATCTGCAGCGGAATCATCCAGTTCGCGAAACCGACGAAGGCCGGCATGATCGCGCCGAACACCATGATGAGGCCGTGCATCGTCGTCAGCTGGTTGAAGAACTCCGGCCGCATGATCTGCAGGCCCGGTTCGAACAGCTCGGCGCGAATCGCGAGCGCCATCACCCCGCCCGACAGGAACATGATGAACGAGAACAGCAGGTACAGCGTACCGATGTCCTTGTGGTTGGTGGCGAACAGCCAGCGCCGCCAGCCGTGCGGGGTTTCGTGCGCGTGGTCGTCGTGCGCGTGGCCCGCGGCTACGTCGTGCCCGATGCTAGACATGAGAATCTCCTAATGCGAATACGTCGACAAACACAGCGACACGTCAAGCCGCCGGCCCGATCTCGACCCGCCGGGCTTCCTTCGCGTCAGCCCCGCCCGTGATCGTTTCCGGCTTCTTCAGAATGATGCGGTCCTCGGCGATGCCCGCGACTTTCAGCGCATCGCGCACGGCTTGTGCGCGGCGCTTGGCCAGTTCGGCGTTCGCGTCGGCCGAGCCCGTCTTGTCGGTGAAGCCCGACAGCGCGAGCTTCGCGTCCGGATGCGCTTTCACGTATTCAGCCGCCGCGGCGATCGCGTCCTTCGCGTCGGCCGGCAGTTCGCTCTTGCCCGTCTCGAAATAGATCTCCGCCGGCAGCGCCTGTGCCTGCGTCTGGGCGGCCGCGCCCGAGGCTTCCGCCGCCGGCGCCGCCGTGTCGCCCGCCTGTTGCGCGGCGTCTTCCGGCAGCTTGCCGTTGCGTGCGTCGGCCACCTGCTTCGGCTGCAGCGAGTCGCCCTTGTGGTTGCCCCACGAATTGCGTTCGTACGTGATCACCGACGCGATGTCGAGATCCGACAGCGACGCCCACGACGGCATCGCGCCCTTGCCCTTCAGCACCTGCTCGAGGTGGCCGGCGATCGGGCCGTTGACGATCTTGCCGCCGTCGAGCGCCGGGAAAGCGCCGACGCCCTTGCCGTTCGGCTGGTGGCACACCGCGCAGTTCGCCTTGTAAACCTCTTCGCCGTGCGCCATCAGTTCGGCGCGCGTATACACCTTGTTCGGATCGACCGCGCCGGCTGCGAGCTTCGCCTTCTGCGTGTTCACCCACTTCGCGTAGTCGTCGTCCGACAGCACTTCGACGACGACCGGCATGTACGCGTGCTCCTTGCCGCAGAGCTCCGTGCAGAAGCCGCGGTAGGTGCCCGTCTTCTCCGCCTTGAACCAGGTATCGCGGACGAAGCCCGGGATCGCGTCCTGCTTGACGCCGAACGCCGGGACGTACCACGAGTGGACGACGTCGTTCGCGGTCGTGATGATGCGGATCTTCTTGTTGACCGGCACGACGAGCGGGTGATCGACTTCCTGCAGATAGGTGTCGCTGATCGGCTGCTGACCGTTGACTTCACTACGCGGCGTCGACAGCGTCGACAGGAAGCTGATGCCTTCGCCCGGCCCCTTCACATAGTCGTAGCCCCACTTCCATTGGTAGCCGGTGACCTTGACCGTGAGATCGGCGTTCGTCGTGTCCTTCATCGCGACGACGGCCTTCGTGGCGGGCAGCGCCATCAACACGACGATGATGAACGGCACGATCGTCCAGATGATTTCGACGGTGGTGCTTTCGTGGAAATTGGCGGCCTTGTGGCCTTTCGACTTACGGTGCGCGAAGATCGAATAGAACATCACGCCGAACACGCCGACGAAGATCACCGTGCAGAGGATCAGCATCATCGTGTGGAGGTCGTAGAGCTCCTCGGCGATCTTCGTCACGGGCGGCTGGAGATTGATCTCGTTGACGCGGGGGCCGCCCGGGCTGTCGCCGACCGCCAGAGCGGCGCCGGACAAGAGCAACCCGCTGCATGCCAGCACGCCCGTGAGGGCTCGCTTGATTGTTTTCATAGCTTCCTTACCCAAAATTTCCATTCAAACCCTCCCCCGTCGCTGGCCGCCCGCTTCACGCCGACCACCCCGTTCAGCCGCAGCGCGACAGCGACGCGCGCAGCTCGCGCGCGAACTGCGCGCGCCGGTATTGCGCGAGGTGCTGCCCGACCACGACGGCCTCTCCGCGCGACACCAACTTGATGGGATCGCGCGGCGACGCACCCGGCTCGACCCGCACCCAGCGCGGGTTCAATTCGAGCTGCGTCAGCCGCTCCGCGCTCATCCGCTCGATGACGAGCCGGTGAGGATACAGCCGGATGCGTTCGTAATCGACCGCATGGCGCGCATAGACCGCGAACGCGACACCCACCGCCAGCAACTCGATCCCGGTGAAAGGCAGCACGAGCCAGGCTCCGCGCCACGACAACAGGACCGCGATCAACAGCGAAAACGCCGCGAGCGACACGTAGAACGCCACGAATTGACGCGGCGACACCGAACAGTTGCGCTTCATCAGCCAGTCCGCGAGGACCGGTTCGGCGTCATGCAAACCGTTCGCTGCTTCCATCGCTGCCTCTCGCGAATGGCGTCTGATGCTTGGCCCTCATCGGGCCGGCCGTCCTGTATTGTGAGGACCCCCAGGACGACAAACTGTCGCATTATAGGCGGGTTCAAAGTCATCCACAAGCAAACGGCCATCGCCCGGCAAGCCAAGCGCGACAAGCTTTCCGGCCATTTTAGGAGGCTTTTTCCAGCCTCCCGCGGCCGTTGATTCCCGGCATAACGAAACCCCGCTTTACCGCGTCACGAACGCTTCGGCCGCCCTCTGCCGATGTCCTGCACGCGCACGATGCTAAAGCCTTCCGCAGTCATGCGCGGTGCCGCCTTCCATGCGTGCCCGTAGATCACCTCGAACGTCAGCGGAATCGTGCCGTCGTCGCGCCGGCGCGCTTCGAGCGCATCGTGGAGCGCCGCGCGCAGGCGGCGCGACGCATGTCCCGACGCGTCGCGCCCGAACGGATACGCGCCCAGGCGGCGCACGTCCGCAAGCAGCGAATCGGGCGACTTGTAGGTGACGGTCAGCGTCTCCTGGTCCATCACCGGAATCTCGAAGCCGCTCTCGGCGAGCATGTCGCCGAGATCGTGCATGTCGACGAAATCGATCACGCGGGCGGCAGCGGGCGCGCCGCCCGCCGCGGCGGCCGCCTCCGCGCATGCGGCGCGCAGCTCGCGCAGCGTGTCGGGGCCGAGCGTGCTGAACATCAGCAGCCCGTCGACGCGCAGCACGCGATGCCATTCAGGGAACACGAGATCGGGACGCGCGTGCCAGTGCAGCGCGAAGTTGGACCAGAGGAGATCGAACGCGTCGCTCGCGAACGGCAACGCGGAGAAATCGGCTTGCGCGACGCGCGGCCCGCGATGGCCGAGCGCCTTCGACAGCGTCGCCGGCAGGAACCGGCGCCAGCTCGTCTCGGCGGTGTCGCGCGCGGCCGCGCGCACGAGCATCCCGCGCGACACGTCGACGCCGAACACGGGCGCTTCCGGGAAGCGCGCGCGCAGCAACGGCAGATCGTCACCCGTGCCGCAGCCCGCATCGAGCACGCCCGCCGGATTCACCTTGATGTAGTCGAGGCGCTCGCGCATCCGCTGCGCGATTTCGCGCGGCAGGAACGACACGGCGTCGAACGCGGCGGCGCGGCGGTCGAAGATTCGCTGCAAGCGCCGTGAATCATAGGCCGGACGGCTGGTTTCTACGGGAGCTGGGGACATGTCGGGCACACTGGCGAAGAGCCCGAAGTATACTCGCTCGCTTCGCGCCATTCAGCGAAGCGGCCCGTTGCAGGAGCCGGACCATGGCGAATCCCGTCGTATTGCGATGCGGCATACGGGCGGCGGCGGCGCGCTTGGGCATTGCCCTGGCACGTTTTTCCGCTGTTGCGCTGCCGAACCGCTGCGCACTGTGCGGCAATTTGTCACATCGGACAATTTGCGACTGTTGTGACCGCGCATATTGGAATGAGGCGCGGCTGCGCTGCCCGCGCTGCGCGTTGCCGCTGCCCGGCGCGCGCGGACCGGGCGGCGCGATGCGCTACCGTTGCGGCGCATGCGCCGAGTCGCCGCCGCCGTTCGACGCGACGCTCGCGCTCGCCGATTACCGCGCGCCGCTCGACAGCCTCGCGATCGACCTGAAGTTCCGCGCGCAACTCGCGCTCGGCCGCGAATTCGGCGAGCGCCTCGCGCGGCTCGCGGCGGACGCGCTCGACGGCGCGCCGCCGATCGACGTAATCGCGCCCGTGCCGCTCGCGCGGCGCCGGCTCGTCGAGCGCGGCTATAACCAGGCGTGGACGATCGCGCGGCCGCTCGCGCGTGTGCTGAAGGTGCGCGCCGACGCGACGCTCGCCGCGCGCGTGGCCGACACCGCGCCGCAATCGCGGCTCGCGTTCGATGCGCGGCGCGCGAACGTCGCGGCGGCGTTCGAGATCGCGCGCCCGGTCGCGGGCCTGCACGTCGGGGTCGTCGACGACGTGATGACGTCGGGCGCGACGCTCGACGCGCTCGCGCGCAAACTGAAGGAAGCGGGCGCGCGACGCGTGACGAACTTCGTCGCGCTGCGCACCGCGAAGGATTGACGGCGCGCCGCATCGCGCCACCCACACGCGTTCACACGCTTTTCACCGATCGAATCGAATCATGTTCAACGTCGTTCTCGTCGAGCCCGAAATTCCGCCGAACACCGGCAACGTGATCCGGCTATGCGCCAACACGGGCGCGCGGCTGCATCTGATCGAGCCGCTCGGCTTCCCGCTCGACGACGCGAGGATGCGCCGCGCTGGACTCGACTATCACGAATATGCGCAGATGCGCGTCCATCGCGATTGGGATGCGTTCATCGCCGCCGAGGCGCCCGATCCCGCGCGCATGTTCGCGTTCACGACGCGCGGCTCGGGACGCTTTCACGATCGCGCGTTCGTGCCGGGCGACTGGTTCGTGTTCGGCGCGGAAACGCGCGGGCTCGCGCCCGAGCTCGTCGAGCGCTTTCCGTCCGAGCAGCGCGTGCGGCTGCCGATGCGGCCGGGCAATCGCAGCCTCAATCTGTCGAATACGGTCGCGGTGGTCGTGTTCGAGGCGTGGCGGCAGGCGGGGTTCGAAGGCGGGGCTTGAGAAGCGCGCGGGGCATTGAGCGGATCGATTCGAGCGATCGGGACCACGGCGAAAAGCTGCGCCGAATGTCGCGCTGCCTGTGTCGCTGCCGGTCGCCGGCGAAAGTGAATCCGGCAAGGCGAACGGGCCGGGATCGTTCACGCCGCAGCGGGCCGCTCCGTAACGGATCGACGGCGAGACGGCGGGAACGAAGAAGGCCGCGACTTCGTCTTTGTGTACTACGTCGATGACAGCGCTCGACGCCCCCGTCAAAACCGCGCAAGCTCCGCGCGATAGAGCTCGAGCATCGCGTCGGAAAAGCACGCGAACACGATGCGCTCGAATTTCGCGCCGGCCAACGCGTCGACCACCGTGCGCACCGCGATCGCAGTCGCATCGTCGGACGGGAAGCGATACACGCCGCAACTGATCGCGGGAAACGCAAGCGACACGCAACCGGCGTCGGCCGCCACCTCGAGCGAGCGCCGGTAGCACGACGTGAGCAGTTCGGGCTCGCCGCGCCCGCCGCCGTGCCATACCGGGCCGACCGCGTGGATCACGAACTTCGCGGGCAGCCGGTAGCCGCGCGTGAGCTTTGCGTCGCCCGTCGCGCAGCCGCCGAGCGTCGCGCATTCCTTGACGAGCTCGGGCCCCGCTGCGCGATGGATCGCGCCGTCCACGCCGCCGCCGCCCAGCAGCGACTCGTTGGCCGCATTGACGATTGCGTCGAGCGCGAGCGTCGTGATGTCGACGACGCGCGCCTCGACCGACGTCGAACCGATGCTCGGCATGACGTCCTCCATCGAATTGATCGCGATACGCACAGCGTACGCTCGCCCGGCCCGTGCGCACAGACGCACGAAACCGGTGCGCGCAATGCCGCGCGCCCGATTTCGCTTGTCTCGCTTGGTTGGGTTCGATTCGGCTCGTCGGAGCCTATTCGGCCTTCGCATCCCTGCGCAGCAGGCCGCTCACCGCGTCGCGCGGCGCGACGCCGTCGAACAGCACCGCGCACACCGCTTCGGTAATCGGCATGTCGACCCCGCGCTCGCGCGCGATCGACAGCACCGCATGCGCGCACCGCACGCCTTCGGCCACATGGCCGAGCGCGGTCAGAATATCGTCGAGCGAACGGCCGGCGGCGAGTTGCAGACCGACGGTCCGGTTGCGCGACAGATCGCCCGTCGCCGTGAGGATCAGGTCGCCCAGGCCCGTGAGGCCGGTGAACGTCTCCGCGCGGCCGCCGAGCGCGACGCCCAGGCGCGACATCTCCGCCAGCCCACGGGTGATGAGCGCCGCGCGCGCGTTGAGCCCGAGGCCGAGGCCGTCGGCGATGCCCGTCGCGATCGCGAGCACGTTCTTCACCGCGCCGCCGACCTCGACGCCGACGACATCGTCACCGGTGTAGATGCGCATCGCGCCGTGATGGAACGCGGCGAGCGTGCGCTCGCGGCACGCGGCCGACGCGCTCGCGACCGTCAACGCAACAGGCAGCCCCTGCGCGACTTCGCGCGCGAAGCTCGGCCCGGACAGCACGCCGTAGCTGGCGTGATCCGGCAGCTCCTCGCCGACCATCTGATGCGGCAGCAGCCGCGTGTCCGCCTCGAAGCCCTTGCAGACCCAGACGAAGTGCGCGGGTACGCAGCCCGCATCGCGCATCGCGCGGCACAGCGCACGCAGCCCGGCCACGGGCGCGGCGATCACGCAAAGCGCGTCGTCCGCTTGCGCGTGCGACACCGCCGTCGCGAGATCGGCCTCGTAGCGCAGCGCCGGCGGCAGCGCGACGCCATCCAGGTAGCGGACGTTCTCGCGCCGCGCCGCGAGCTCGGCGACGAGCGCGGCGTCGCGCGCCCACAGCAGCGTGTCGTGCCGCGCGGCGAGATGCGCCGCGAGCGCGGTGCCCCACGCGCCAGCGCCGAGAACAGCGACTTTCATGCTCAGCACCGATCGTCGTTCGCGCTCAGTTCAGCGTCGTGCCGTTCGGCGCGCCGCCTTGCTGTTGTTGCGAAATTTCCGCGAGACGCTGCTCGTAGAGCGCCTGGAAGTTGATCTCGGCGAGATGGATCGGCGGGAAGCCTGCACGCGTGATCGAATCGGCGATGTTCGAGCGCAGGTACGGGAACAGAATCGTCGGGCATGCGATGCCGCAGAGCGGGTCGATCTGCTCGGCCGGGATGTTGCGGATATCGAAGATGCCCGCCTGCTTCGCTTCGACGAGGAACGCGACCTTCTCGTGCACCTTCGCGGTGACGGTGCCCGCGACGACGATCTCGTACACGGTGTCGGCAAGTCGCTCGGCCTTCACGTCGACTTCGACTTCAACGGCCGGCATCTCCTGTTCGAGGAAGATCGCAGGCGAATTCGGCTGCTCGAGCGACAGATCCTTCAGGTAGATGCGCTGGATGTTGAAGAATGGTTGGTTTTCTACGTCGGACATGGTGGCTCCCTAAAAATGATTTCGCGGCGGCCGGAACCCTCCGGCACGCCCGGTGTAATCGTGCTTGGACCGCGCGCCGTCCGCAAGGCGGTGGCGGAGCGGTTGCTTGCGCCTGGTCAGGCGGCTTCGAGGAGCGGCTTCAGGCCGCCTTCGCGGTCGAGCTTCGACAGGTCGTCGTAGCCGCCGACGTGCATGTCGCCGATGTAGATCTGCGGCACGGTGCGGCGGCCGGTGCGCTCCATCATTTCGGCGCGACGCTCCGGCTCCTTGTCGATCAGCACTTTCTCGACGTGCTCGACGCCGCGCAGCTTGAGCAGCCGCTCGGCCTGGATGCAATACGGGCACACCTGCGTGCTGTACATGACCACTTTGTTCACTTCGCCACTCCTTATTTGACGACCGGCATGCCGGCTTGCTGCCACGCGCTGAGGCCGCCCTGCAGCACGTGGACGTCCTGGTAGCCTGCGTCCTCGACGATCTTGCGCGCCTTTTGCGACTGCTGACCGTTCTGGCACACGAGCAGCACGGGCGTGCCCTTGTTCTTCGCGAGCTGGCCGGCCTTCGCCTGCAGCTCGCCGAACTCGACGGAGCGCGCGGACGGCAGATGGCCCGCGCCGTACTCGGCCGCCGGGCGCAGATCGACGACGATCGCGTTGCGGCGGTTGATCAGTTGGGTCGCCTCCGCGGCCGACAGGCCGCCGCCTCCGCGCCGCAGCGCGGGCCATGCGAGGAGACCGCCGGAAACCACCAGGATCGCGATGAGCGCGAGGTTCGTGTAATCGGTGAAAAACGTCACGGAGAATCCGCCGAAAAAGAGAAATCGGAAAGGGCAATCTTGCCATTATAAAATAACCGTCTGACGCGATGTCGCCCCGGAGCCGGGTCCGCATCCGCGCTTACCGCTTCCTCACTACCGACCGCAAGCATCTATGTACAAGCTCGTTCTCATCCGCCACGGCGAATCGACCTGGAACAAGGAAAACCGCTTCACCGGCTGGGTCGACGTCGACCTGACCGAACAAGGCAACCGCGAAGCCCAGCAAGCCGGCCAGCTCCTGAAGGAAGCCGGCTACGCGTTCGACATCGCGTACACGTCGGTGCTGAAGCGCGCAATCCGCACGCTCTGGCATGTGCAGGACCAGATGGATCTGATGTACGTGCCCGTCGTCCACTCGTGGCGGCTGAACGAGCGCCACTACGGCGCGCTGTCGGGCCTCAACAAGACGGAAACGGCCGCGAAGTACGGCGACGAGCAGGTGCTGGTCTGGCGCCGCAGCTACGACACGCCGCCGCCGGCGCTCGAGCCGACCGACGAGCGCGCGCCGTACGACGATCCGCGCTACGCGAAGGTGCCGCGCGAGCAGCTGCCGCTCACCGAATGCCTGAAGGACACGGTCGCGCGCGTGCTGCCGCTGTGGAACGAATCGATCGCGCCGGCGGTGAAGGCCGGCAAGCAGGTGCTGATCGCCGCGCACGGCAACTCGCTGCGCGCGCTGATCAAGTATCTCGACGGCATCTCCGATGCGGACATCGTCGGCCTGAACATCCCGAACGGCGTGCCGCTCGTCTACGAGCTCGACGAGAGCCTGAAGCCCATCCGGCACTACTACCTCGGCGACCAGGACGCGATCGCGCAGGCGCAGGCCGCCGTCGCGCAACAGGGCAAGGCAACCGCGGCGTAACCCCCCGCACGCACGCGCCGCGCGAACCTGTTTCGCGCGGCGTTGTCGGAATCCTGCTGGCGTTCCCCGTTTCGCCCCAATCCACAAGGCATCCGGACGAACAGTTATACTTGACCGTCCTATGACCGTCCCGTTGCTCCCGCGACAGCCACGCGCTTTCCGATCGCACCAGACTCTATGCGTATGAAATTGAAGAACATCGGCCTGATTGCCGCGGGCCTCGCGACCGGCGTCTTCGCGACGCTGCAAATCTCCGCGTCGGCCCAGCAGGCCGTCACGACGGCCGCAGCGCCGCTGCCGCTCGACCAGTTGCGGCTTTTCGCCGAAGTGTTCGGGCAGATCAAGCGCGAATACGTCGAGCCCGTCGACGACAAGAAACTGCTGACCGCGGCGATCAAGGGCATGGTGTCGAGCCTCGACCCGCACTCGTCGTATCTCGACAAGACCGATTACCAGGAACTGCAGGAGCAGACGAAGGGCCGCTTCGCCGGACTCGGCATCGAAATCTCGCAGGAAGACGGCCTCGTCAAGGTGATCTCGCCGATCGAAGACACGCCAGCATTCCGCGCCGGCATCCGTCCGGGCGACCTGATCACCCGCATCAATGATCGCCCGGTGCGCGGCATGACGCTCGACAAGGCGGTCAAGCAGATGCGCGGCGAACCCGGCACGAAGGTCACGCTGACGATCTTCCGCAAGAGCGACGACCGCACGTTCCCCGTCACGGTCACGCGCGCGGTGATCCGCGTGCAGAGCGTGAAGATGAAGCTGCTCGATCCGGGCTACGCGTACATCCGCGTCACGAGCTTTCAGGAACGCACGACGCCCGATCTCGCCGCAAAGCTGCAGGACATCGCGCGCCAGCAGCCGAACCTGAAGGGCCTGATCCTCGATCTGCGCAACAACGGCGGCGGCCTGCTGCAGAGCGCCGTCGGCGTCGCGGGCGCGTTCCTGCCGCCGGATTCCGTCGTCGTGTCGACGAACGGCCAGATCCCCGATTCGAAGCAGATCTATCGCGACAACTACGAGAACTACCGGCTGCCGTCGTTCGATTCCGACCCGCTGAAGAGTCTGCCGCCCGTCTTCAAGACCGTGCCGATGGTAGTGCTGACGAACGCGTATTCGGCGTCGGCGTCGGAGATCGTCGCGGGCGCGCTGCAGGACGCGCATCGCGCGGTCATCATGGGCAAGGCGACGTTCGGCAAGGGCTCGGTGCAGACGGTCCGGCCGATGACGGCGGACACCGCGCTGCGCCTGACGACCGCGTACTACTACACGCCGAGCGGCCGCTCGATCCAGAACAAGGGCATCCTGCCCGACATTCCGGTCGACCAGTACGCGGACGGCGATCCGGACGACGTGCTCGTCACGCGCGAGGTCGACTACACGAACCACCTCGCGAACACGCAGGATCCGAACGAGAAGAAGGAACTCGAGGACCGCGAGCAGCGCCGGATGGAGCAGTTGCGCATTCTCGAAGAGCAGAACGACAAGAAGACGCCCGAGCAGCGTCAGAAGGATCGCGAACGCAAGCCGATCGAATTCGGCAGCGCCGACGATTTCATGATGCAGCAGGCGCTCAACAAGCTCGAAGGCAAGCCGGTTGAGCAGTCGAAGATGCTCGTCGCCGAAAGCGCGTCGAAGGGCGCGGCCGACAAGGCGGCTGGCGCGTCGGCGCCGAAGGCCGCATCGAAGGCTGCGCCGAAGCCCGCTTCGGCGGCCAAGCCGGCATCGGCAGCGAAGCCCGCTTCGGCGCCGCAGCCGCAGTAAGCGCGCGACGCAACGCACGGGCCATCGCGGCAAGCCGCCGCGATGGCCCGTTTTCTTTGCGCGCCTAGAATAATATCGAGACCGTTTCCCCGTCCCGCATCCCCACGATGAACGACGATCAACTCCTCCGCTACTCCCGTCACATCCTCGTCGACGAAATCGGCATCGAAGCGCAGCAGCGCTTTCTCGACGCACATGCGATCGTCGTCGGCGCGGGCGGGCTCGGGTCGCCTGCGGCGATGTATCTTGCGGCGGCGGGCGTCGGCACGATCACGCTCGTCGATGCCGACACCGTCGATCTCACGAACCTGCAGCGGCAGATCCTGCACGTGACGGCGTCGGTCGGCCGCCCGAAGGTCGAATCGGGACGCGACGCGCTCGCGCGGCTCAATCCCGACGTGAAGGTGAACGCAATCGCCGAGCGTGTCGACGACGCGTGGCTGAACGCGCACGTGCCGCAAGCGAGCGTCGTGCTCGACTGCACCGACAACTTCGCGACGCGCCACGCGATCAACCGCGCGTGCGTCGCGCATCGCGTGCCGCTCGTGTCGGGCGCGGCGCTGCGCTTCGACGGGCAGATCAGCACGTTCGACTTCCGCGATCCAGGCTCGCCGTGCTACGCATGCGTGTTTCCGGAAGATCAGCCGTTCGAGGAAGTCGCGTGTTCGACGATGGGCGTGTTCGCGCCGACCGTCGGCATCATCGGCGCGATGCAGGCGGCCGAGGCATTGCGCGTGATCGGCGGAATCGGCACGACGCTCGTCGGCAGGCTGATGATGCTCGACTCGCTGCGGATGGAATGGAACACGATGAAGATCGCGCGGCAACCGGATTGCCCGGTGTGCGGCGCGGGGGAATCGCATTGAGCGGCGGCGTTGGCGTTGAAACTTAACGCGCGATCGCGCTTTCGAGCGGCCCGCGACGAACGAGCCTCCCCACTGCGCGCGAACACTTCAGCTCCGGCTTCCGTAGACGACGCGCGCGCCCAAGCACACGCCCCGCCCGGTCAAGCCGCGACGTCCGCCCGCGGTTCGGCGCTCGCGAGCCGTGTGAGCGCGGCCTGCACCTCTTCCGGCTCGAACGCCGCGAGCACGTCCGCGGTCGGCTTCTCGAGCGCCTTCAGATGCGCGCGCAGGATTTCCTGCTTCACGACGAGCAACTGGCTCGGATGCATCGAGAACTCGGTGAGCCCCATGCCGAGCAAAAGGCGCGTCAACGCCGGATCGCCCGCCATCTCGCCGCACACCGACACCGGCACGCCCGCGCGCTTCGCCTCGCGCAGCGTGAACGCGATCAGGTGCAGCACCGCCGGATGCAGCGGATCGTACAGATGCGCGACCGCGTTGTCCGCGCGGTCGATTGCGAGCGTGTACTGGATCAGATCGTTGGTGCCGATCGACAGGAAATCGACGCGCTTCAAGAACAGCGGCAGTGCAATCGCCGCAGCCGGAATCTCGATCATCGCGCCGACGCGCACGTTCGGATCGTACGCGAGTCCCGCCGCGTCGAGCTGTCGCTTCGCCTCGCTGATGAGGTCGAGCGTCTGGTCGATCTCCTGCGCGTGCGCGAGCATCGGCACCAGGATCTTGACCTGGCCGAACGCCGACGCGCGCAGGATCGCGCGCAGCTGCGTCAGGAACATTTGCGGCTCCGACAGGCTCCAGCGAATCGCGCGCAGGCCGAGCGCCGGGTTCGGCGCGGTTTCGTAGCCTTCGTCGTGCAAGTCGAGCGGCTTGTCCGCGCCGACGTCGATCGTGCGGATCGTGACGGGCATCCCGCGCATCAGCTCGACCGCACGCTTGTACGCGGCGAACTGCTCCTCTTCCTCCGGCATCCGGTTCTTGCTCATGAACAGGAACTCGGAGCGGAACAGGCCGACGCCGACCGCGCCCGCGTCGACGGCCGCCTTCGCGTCGTCGGGCAGCTCGATGTTCGCGAGCAGGTCGATCTTCGTGCCGCAGAGCGTCTGCGCGGGCGAGAACTTGAGCCGCTGCAGCTTGCGCTGCTCGAGCGCCTTCTCCGATTGCCGGTATGAGTATTCCTCGAGCACGATCGGCGCGGGATCGACGATCACGATTCCCTGGTCGCCGTCGACGATGATGAGATCGTCCTGGCGGATCAGCGCGCTCGCGTGCTGCACGCCGACCGCGGCCGGAATCCCGAGGCTGCGCGCGACGATCGCCGTGTGCGACGTGCGTCCGCCCAAGTCGGTGACGAACGCCTGGAACGACTGCGTCTTGAACTGCATCATGTCGGCGGGCGCGATGTCGTGCGCGACGACGATCATCTCGTCGCGGCCGTTGCCCGCGGCCCGGTCGAGCGCCTGCGCGGCGGACGGCGCGCCCGCGAGCGCCTTCAGCACCCGCTCGACGACCTGCTCGATATCCGCCTTGCGCTCGCGCAGGTATTCGTCTTCGATGTCGTCGAAGTGGCTGGCGAGCACGTCGAGCTGCTCGGTCAGCGCCCATTCGACGTTGTAGCGGCGCGCGCGGATGAGGTCGATGGTTTCCTGCACGAGCAGCGCATCGCCGAGGATCATCGCGTGCACATCGATGAACGCGGCGACTTCGGTCGGCGTATCGTCGGTCAAATCGGCGCGCAGCGCATTCAGCTCGCCGCGCACCGCTTCGAGCGCCGCGCGGAAGCGCTCGATCTCGGCTTCGATCCGCTCGGCCTCGATCAGATAATGTGCGACGTCGAGCGCCGCCGGCGCGATCAGATACGCTCGTCCGATCGCGATGCCTCTTGAAACGGGAATCCCATGCAGCGTGAAGGACACGCGCACCTCCTTGATCACGTGAGCCGCGGCGCACCGCTGCGATGCGCTTATGACCCCGACGGTCGATTATAAATTCCGCACGACCCGCGTGACTGCGTGCAGTGCAGCATCGCTGCGCGACGTCACATGACGAAAAAAATGCCGCGACGTGGCGCGGCATCCTCGCTGGATAGCGAAACGGCATGCCGCCGTGGCGTTATTGCCCTTCGCCGAATTTGTCGGCGATCAATTTGAGGAGCGCGTCCATCGCCTCTCGCTCGTCGGGCCCTTCGGTCTCGATCGTCACCGCGCTGCCGATGCCCGCCGCGAGCATCATGACGCCCATGATGCTCTTCGCGTTGATCCGGCGACCATTGCGCGTCATCCAGACTTCCGACTGAAAATTGCCCGCGAGCTGCGTGAGCTTGGCCGACGCGCGCGCATGGAGCCCCAATTTGTTCACGATGGTTGTTTCTTGTTGAAGCATGGTGTTCCGATGAGGTCAAAACGGGCTGCGGCCGGCCTGCCGGCCGCACGAGGGTAATGCGAATCGGTGCGTCGGCTCAGTGCGGCTGGGTCTGTGCTTTTGGCTCCGGCGGAATCGGTGCGCACTCGCCGCAGCCGAGCGCGCTCGGTCGTGGCGGCGGCGTGCCGGCGGCGATCTCGTGGATGCCTTTCGTCGAGCCGGCGAGCGCCTTGTCGACGAGCGTGTCGAGCGGCGTCGTCCGGTAGCAGACGGCGCGCACGAGCATCGGCAGATTGACGCCTGCGAGCACCCGGACGCCTTCGATCTTCGCGAGCTGCCCGGCGATGTTCGCGGGCGTCGCGCCGTACATGTCGGTCAGCACGAGCGCGCCGTTTTCTTCCTTCAGGCGCGCGAGTTCCGCGTGCGCGAACGCCATGACCTGGATCGGATCGTTGTCCGCCTGCACGTCGATACAACCGATGCGCGCGGGCAACCCGCCGTAGATGTGCGCGATGCAGTCCCGCAAAGCGGTAGCGAGCGGCGCATGCGCGATGATGAGAATGCCTGCCATGTCAGCCTTGCAACGTGTTCGGCCCGACCGCCGGGCCTGACGCACGGAAAACCGTGCCGGGCGAGCGGGCATTGTAGCAGGCCAGTCGAGCCCGTCCGGCCGAGCGTCCCGTCCGGCCGAACCGATCCGGCGACGGGGGCCTGCGCAGCCGCCGCCGGGTCGTGCGCGCATCAGCCGACCGCGCGCTCCAATGCGTCGACAAACATGCCGGCGACGTCGTATCCAGTCTGCTCCATGATTTCGCGAAAGCAAGTCGGGCTCGTGACGTTCACCTCGGTCAGCCAGTCGCCGATCACGTCGAGTCCGACGAGCAGCAGGCCGCGTGCCGCGAGCACCGGACCGAGCGTCGCCGCGATCTCGCGGTCGCGCTCGGTGAGCGGCTGCGCGACGCCGACGCCGCCCGCGGCGAGATTGCCGCGCACCTCGTTGCCCTGCGGAATCCGCGCGAGCGAATACGGCACCGGCTCGCCGTCGATCAGCAGAATCCGCTTGTCGCCGGCTTTGATCTCCGGGATGAACTTCTGCACCATGACCGAGCGCGCACCATCGTGGCTCAGCATCTCGATGATCGAGCCCAGGTTCATGCCGTCCGGCTTCACGCGGAACACGCCCATCCCGCCCATGCCGTCGAGCGGCTTCAGGATCACGTCGCCGTGCTCGGCGTGGAACGCGCGCAGCCGCGCGGCGTCGCGCGTGACGAGCGACGGCGCGACGAACTGCGGAAACTCGCCGATCGCGAGCTTTTCCGAATGATCGCGGATCGTCTGCGGCTTGTTGAACACGCGCGCGCCCGCGCGCTCGGCGAGCTCGAGCAGCCACGTCGACGTCACGTACTCCATGTCGAACGGCGGATCCTTGCGCATCAGGATCGCGCCGAACGACGGGAGCGCGCGCGACTCGTGCGCGCGCGCCTCGTACCAGCGATCGCGATGCAGGTCGGCCGTGTCGCCGACGATCGTCACGCGGCGCACGTCGGCCTCGACGCCCGCGACCGTCCACGCGAGCTGGTTCGGCTCGCACGCGTACACCGCGTGCCCGCGCCGCGCCGCCTCGGCCATCATCGCGTAGGTCGAGTCCTTGTAGATCTTGAAGCGGTCGAGCGGGTCGGCGATAAAGAGAATGTCCATGCGAGTCCTGATGCTATAAGGGATGCGTCACACCTGGATCGCTTCCGGGTCGGTCTTCTCGAGTTCGACCGACGACGCGAGCAGCCCGAGCCGTGCGACGACGCCATACATGTAGAAGCGGTTCGGCGGCGCCGCGCCGGGCTTCGCGTGCGCGTCCGGCAGCGCCGTGTGCTCGAAGCCGAGCGGCACGTAGTGCATGCCGGGCGCGTTCAGATTCTGGTCGCGCTCGCGCGCGCCGTGTGTGCGGTAGAACCCGCCCACCACGTAGCGATCGATCATGTAGACGACGGGCTCCGCCACTTCGTCGCCGATCCGCTCGAACGTGTAGACGCCTTCCTGCACGATCACGTCGCTCACCGGCACGCCCGCCTTCGATTCGGCCATCTGCGCGCGCTCGTGCTTCGTCATCCGGCCGATCTCGGACGCGTCGTGCACGGTCATCACGCCGCGCCCCGCCGTGCCCGCATCCGCCTTCACGACGACGTACGGCTTCTCGCCGATCCCGTATTCGCGATACTTGCGCGCGATCTTCTTGAGCACCGCGTCGATCGCGTCGGCGAGCGCTTCGCCGCCGCCGCTGCCATGCCAGTCCACGCCTTCGACGTGCGCGAAATACGGATTCAGCATCCATGGATCGACGCCGACCATCTTCGCGAACTTCTTCGCGACGTCGTCATAGCAGGAAAAGTGCGTCGACTTGCGGCGCACTGCCCAGCCGGCATGCAGCGGCGGCAGCAGATACTGTTCGTGCAGGTTCTCGAGCACGCCCGGGATGCCCGCCGACAGATCGTTGTTGAGCAGGATCGAGCACGGATCGAAGTTCTTGAGGCCGAGCCGGCGCGGCGTGCGCTCGAGCGGCTCCAGCACGATCTTCTGGCCGTCGGCGAGCGTGATCGGCGTGATGTCGGAGATGCTCGGATCGAGCGAGCCGAAGCGCACGTTCAGCCCCGCCTGGCGCATGATCGTCGCGAGGCGCGCGACGTTCTCGAGATAGAACGCGTTGCGCGTCGGCAGCTCGGGAATCACGAGCAGATTCTTCGCATCCGGGCAGATCTTCTCGATCGCGGCCATCGCCGCCTGCACGGCGAGCGGCAGCACTTCGGGCGGCAGGTTGTTGAACGCGCCAGGAAAGAGATTCGCGTCGACGGGCGCGAGCTTGAAGCCCGCGTTGCGCAGATCGACCGAACAGTAGAACGGCGGCGTGTGTTCCTGCCATTCGAGCCTGAACCAGCGTTCGATCGCAGGCGTGGCGTCGAGGATCTTCCGCTCGAGCTCGAGCAGCGGGCCGTTTAACGCCGTAACGAGATGGGGAACCATGTGTAACTCGCGGACGGGAGAAAAAAGATTGTAGAGCAATTGCCCGTCGCATTTGGGGATTGTTCCCGGGATCGCAAGGATTTACCGAATGTTTGTCGCTATTGACCCGATAGCACGAAGGGTCAACGAACGCGGCCCGCGCCGGGCGGGCGTCGGAGCCGGCATGCGACGCCCGGCGCGCGGCGCCGACGCAAAGAAACGACGAATCGAATGACGAAAAAAACCCGCCTCGGAGGCGGGTCGAAGTCGCTGCGCTCATTCCGGCGGGCGGCAAAGCATGCGTGCGCTTCGACGCCCCGGGATCGGGGATGAATCCGATTATTCGACGTGCTCGCCGTGCAGGATCACGTCGAGGCCTTCGCGTTCTTCTTCTTCCGTCACGCGCAGGCCGATCACGAGGTCGATGACCTTCAGCAGCACGAAGCTGACGATGCCGCTGTAGACGAGCGTGATCAGCACGCCCTTCGCTTGCAGCAGCAGGCTGCCGTCGGCGCCGCCGATGTCCTTCACCGCGAACACGCCGGTCAGCAGCGCGCCGAGGATACCGCCCACGCCGTGCACGCCGAACGCGTCGAGCGAATCGTCGTAGCCGAGCTTCGACTTGAGCCACGTCGCCGACCAGAAGCAGACGACGCCCGCGGCGATGCCGATCACGAGCGCGCCCGCGACGCCGACGAAACCCGCGGCCGGCGTGATCGCGACGAGGCCCGCGACGGCGCCCGACACGATGCCGAGCACGGAAGGCTTACCCTTCGCGATCCACTCGGCGAACATCCAGCCGAGCGCCGCGCATGCGGTCGCGACTTGCGTCGTCAGCATCGCGAAGCCGGCACGGCCGTCGGCCGCGACCGCGGAACCCGCGTTGAAGCCGAACCAGCCGACCCACAGCATCGAACCGCCGATCAGCGTCAGCACGAGGTTGTGCGGCGCCATCGCTTCGCGGCCGTAGCCGACGCGTTTGCCGAGCACGAGGCACGACATCAGGCCCGCGATGCCGGCGTTGATGTGCACGACGGTGCCGCCCGCGAAGTCGAGCACGCCGTCCGACGACAGCCAGCCGGTCGGCTCCCAGACCATGTGCGCGATCGGCACATAGACGATCAGCGACCAGAGCGTCATGAACACGAGCATCGCCGAGAACTTCATCCGGTCGGCGAACGCGCCGCAGATGAGGGCCGGCGTGATGATCGCGAACGTCATCTGATAGACGAAGTAGACGGTTTCCGGAATCGTCGGCGCGAGGTGGCTGACGGTGAGCGTCGTCGCCTTGTCGCCGTGGATGTAGTTCATCCCGGACAGGAACACGCGCGAGAAGCCGCCGATGAAGCCGCTGCCCGGCGTGAACGCGAGGCTGTAGCCGACCACCGTCCACAGGACCGTGATGAGCGCCGTGATCGCGAAACTCTGCATCACGGTCGCGAGCACGTTCTTCTTGCGGACCATGCCGCCGTAGAACAGCGCGAGGCCCGGGATCGTCATGAACAGCACGAGGGCGGTCGACGTCAGCATCCACGCGGTGTCGCCCGAGTTGATCTTCGACGAATCGACCGAGAACGGCGCGGTCGGTGCGGCAGGCGCTGCGGCAGCGGCGGCCGAAGCCGGTGCGGCGGCCGATGCGGCGGCGGGGGCCGACGACGCGTCGTCGGCCATCGCAGCGCCGATGCCGCCCGCAAGCAGCGAGCCGGCCATCAACAGGGACATCAGGATTTTGCGCATCTTGGTTTTCCTCTTATCGCTCGTGTCTCTTGTTACAGGGCGTCAGCGCCCGTCTCCCCAGTACGGATCCGAATCACCTGCTCGATCGACGTGACGAAGATCTTGCCGTCGCCGATCTTCCCCGTCCGCGCCGCGCGCTCGATCGCCTCGACGGCCTGGTCGACGAGATCGTCCGATACCGCGGCCTCGATCTTCATCTTGGGAAGGAAATCGACGACATACTCGGCACCCCGATACAGCTCGGTGTGCCCCTTCTGGCGGCCGAACCCCTTCACCTCCGTCACCGTGATGCCCGAGACGCCGAGCGCCGAGAGCGCCTCGCGCGTCTCATCGAGCTTGAACGGCTTGATGATTGCGGTAATCAGTTTCATGAAGTCCTCTCGCTATGGTGGTTGTCCCATCACTGCTGCAATGTGTGGCGGAACATCTACAGCAACTCGCATGCCATGTCGGCTCATGCAGATCTCGAAAGGCTTTCAGGCAGATTTCCGCCATCGACACACGCTTGCGCGAACGCAAGCGCGCCTTGGCCGAACGGCCAGCGCGGGCCCGGTTTGCTGGCGCGCTGAAAGGAAGGTTGCTAGAGTGCACGCACGTCCGGCGCACGGCGAACGCGGCTTCTCGCGGTCGAATGCCCGGAAAACGGGCCTGTGAGCGCACCAATTTCGGTCATGCGCAATTCGCGGGCACGACTGCAACGGCAATTGCACAAATTTTGTGCATCTGGAAGGGGAACACCATGAAGCAACCCAGCGACGTTTTCAACGACCTGCAATCGCGCATCGGCGATCTGCTGAAAAACTCGCCGGCCAAGGACGTCGAGCGCAACGTGAAGGCAATCCTCACGCAAGGCTTCTCGAAGCTCGATCTCGTCACCCGCGAGGAATTCGACACGCAGGCGCAAGTGCTCGCGCGCACCCGCGCGCGGCTCGAAGAGCTCGAAAAGCGCGTCGCCGAGCTCGAACAGAAACTGGCCGACGTCCAATCGTGACGGCCGCCGCCGCTCGCATTCGCTGAGCGGTTCACCCCCGCAGCTCGCGCCACGCCGGCAAGCGCGCATCGAAACCATTCTCCGGACGCCACGGGCGGCGCAGTCCGCGCCGCCCGGTCCGGTCCACGCGGAGTCGAATCATGTCGCTTGCCGTGGTGCGCAGCCGCGCGCCCGCTGCCGGCCGCGCGCCGGAAGTCACCGTCGAAGTCCATCTCGCCAACGGGTTGCCGTCGTTCTCGATCGTCGGCCTGCCCGATCTCGAAGTCCGCGAAAGCCGCGAGCGCGTGCGCGCCGCGCTGCAGAACTGCGGCTTCGAGTTCCCCGTGCGGCGCATCACCGTCAACCTCGCCCCCGCCGACCTGCCGAAGGAGTCCGGACGCTTCGATCTGCCGATCGCGCTCGGCATCCTCGCGGCAAGCGGCCAGCTTCCGGCGAACGCGCTCGACGGCCGCGAGTTCGCGGGCGAGCTGTCGTTGACGGGCGCGCTGCGGCCGATGCGCGGCGCGTTCGCGATGGCGTGCGGCGCCGCGCGCGGGCAGCAGGCGGACGAAAGCGGTTCGGCCGAGTCCGCGCCTTTACCCGCCGCCGCACCCGAACTCTATCTGCCGCTGCCGAGCGCAGGCGAAGCGGCGCTCGTGCCGGGCGTGACCGTGTACGGCGCGGCCGACCTGCCCGCGTTGTGCGCGCATCTCGCCGACGCGCCGGGCGGGCGGCTCGCGCCGGTCGCCGCCCCGCGCCTCGACGATCTGCCCGCCACGTCCGCGCCCGACCTCGCC
Source organism: Burkholderia sp. BDU5 (assembly GCF_001522845.1). Taxonomy (NCBI): domain Bacteria; kingdom Pseudomonadati; phylum Pseudomonadota; class Betaproteobacteria; order Burkholderiales; family Burkholderiaceae; genus Burkholderia; species Burkholderia sp. BDU5. The sequence continues at coordinate 156,763 of NZ_LOWC01000109.1, forward strand.
GACGTGATCGGCCAGACGGGCGCGAAGCGCGCGCTCGAAGTCGCGGCGGCGGGCGGCCATCACATGCTGATGATCGGGCCGCCGGGCGCGGGCAAGTCGATGCTCGCCGCGCGCCTGCCGGGCCTCTTGCCGCCGCTCACCGATGACGAGGCGCTGACGTCGGCCGCGATCCTGTCGTCGAGCCGCGCGGGCTTCGCGCCCGCTCAATGGCGGCGGCGGCCGTTTCGCGCGCCGCATCATTCGTCGAGCTCGGCCGCGCTCGTCGGCGGCCGCAATCCGCCGCAGCCCGGCGAAATCACGCTTGCGCACTTCGGCGTGCTGTTTCTCGATGAGCTCCCTGAATTCGACCGGCACGTGCTCGAGACGCTGCGCGAGCCGCTCGAAGCGGGTCGCATCACGATCTCGCGCGCCGCGCTGCAAGCCGATTTCCCGGCCGCGTGCCAGTTGATCGCCGCGATGAATCCGTGCCCGTGCGGCTGGCGCGGCGATCCCGGCGGCCGCTGCCGCTGCTCGCCCGACGTCGCCGCGCGCTATCTGCGCAAGCTGTCCGGGCCGCTTCTCGACCGGATCGACATCCAGATCGAGATCCCGGCGCTCACCCCCGCCGAACTCGCCGAGCGGCCGGCGACGGCGGGCGAATCGAGCGCGACCGTCGCCGAACGCGTCGCCCGTGCGCGCGAGCGACAATTCGCGCGGCAACGCAAGACGAACCACATGCTGACGGGCCGCGAAACCGACGCGCTCTGCCGCCCGGACGGCACGGGCGAAGCGCTGTTGCGCGAGGCGGGCGAGCGGTTCCGCTGGTCGGCGCGCGCGTACTACCGGGTGCTGAAGGTCGCGCGAACGATCGCGGATCTGGCAGGCGACGACGCGCCGAGCGCGGGACAGATCGCCGAAGCGATCCGTTATCGGCGGGTGTTTTCACCGGTCTGAATAGGAGCCGATTGCAAGCCCTTGCGCCCGATCCGGCCGACGAACAGGAAGATGCGAGGCGTCCCGCAGCGCGGTGCGGCGAAGTGCGGGGCGGGGCCGGACGCGAGTCGAATCATCGGCTTGCTGTCGAAGCCTTGCGCCGACGCGCCATCGGCAATGTTCTCCGGCAACCGCCGTTCAGGATAAGGGCGAAGGCGGCCGACGCGGTCGGCCACCAGCTTGAATGATGATTCGAGCGAGAAGGCAGATAGGTCAAGCGTGCCGCGCTCCCGTCCCGAACGGCGATACGCGCTTGGGCAGCGAGCGTCGCGTAACGGCAGGCGGCGCGATACCGAACGTGCCGCGCAGGAGCGCCCAGCGCTCGCAATACGCAAAGGAGTGTCATCCGCCGCCCTCCTCACGCGATTCCAGCAGCAGATACTCGCCATCGTCGGACACACCCGAGCCGATCTCGACGAACCGATGCGCGCGATAGAACGCGAGCGCGCGTTCGTTCTGCGTCAGACACTTGAGCCGATAGCGCGCGGCGGGCCAGCCGGGCAGCGCACGCAGCAACGCGCTGCCGATTCCTTCACGCAGCCGCGATCCTGCGACGTACAGGTGATGGATGAAGCGCTCCGGCCCCCACACCAAGATGAAGCCGACGATGCCCGAACCCGCCGCTTCGGCGACGAGCAGCGATTCGCCTCGCGTGTGTTCGTCGAAATCGTCCAGCGCGAAACCATCGGCTGACAGCCAGTCGAACGTGTCGCGGCGAGTTTGCAGAAAGATTCGGCGCAACGCCGGCCGGTCGTCGGCAACGGCCGTGCGAACGGTGATCGTCATGATCGTTTTATCTGGGTACGGTGGAGACGAGGACAGTGGGCGGCACGCAGCTCTCGCCGCCTGCAGCGGAACGATCGACGCGCCCGCCCGGCCGCCGGTTGCGACACGCCGCACGGCGAGCACCTGACGCAAACGCACGAACGCGATCCGATGCCGTTTCCCGATCGTTGCCGGCTGCAACGCGGTGCAACTCGGTCCGGCGTGGAGGTCGCGGACTCGTGACGTGCAACGCGCGATGCGCAACGGCAAACGTCGATGACGCAATAAAGCGCCACAACCGCAAAACGAAGGCGGCAGGCGAATCGTAATATAGTAGGGTCAATAACGGTGCACGTTTTCAATGACCGAGTTGCCTCACATTAAAAGTAACCGAACGGGGTAGGCGCAAGGGATCGTTGCCTCAAATTGTTGGTAACCGAAGCACAGGGCGTTACCGACATGGGGAAGAAGGAAAGACAGGCGTACCTGAAGGCCATACGAGGCCGCTATGCCAAGGCGGAGCGGGCCGAGAAGAGCAAGATTCTTGATGAGTTCTGCGCGGTGTGCGGGTACGCCCGTAAGTACGCGCTACGGCTGCTGGGACGGCCACCCACGAAGAGCTCGCCGGCCAAGCCTGGGCGACCATCGCGATACGCCTGCGAGGCGGTGCTCACGCCGCTTCGCGCGATTTGGATGGCGACCGACCAGATGGCCTCAAAACGCTTGAGCAGCGCCTTGCCGCTGTGGCTGCCGCATTACGAGGCGGTACACGGTACGCTGGACGCTTCGGTGCGTGAGCGGTTGCTGGCGATCTCGCCGGCCACCATCGACCGGTTGCTCGCGCCAGTGCGCGCTCAGGCAGGCCGCCGCGGCTTGAGCGGCACCAAGCCCGGCACGCTGCTGAAGAATCAGATTCCGCTGCAGACCAACACCTGGGACGTGTCGGTTCCTGGTTTTATGGAGGCCGACACGGTCGCGCATTGCGGCACGAGCCTGGCCGGCGACTTCGTCTGGAGCCTGACCATGACCGATCTGTACTCGGGCTGGACCGAATGCCGAGCCACTTGGAACAAGGGCAGCGCTGGCGTGATGGCGCAGATCCAAGCTATCCAGTCCGCCTTGCCCTTCGCGCTGCGCGGCTTCGATTGCGACAACGGCTCCGAATTCCTCAATTGGCACTTGCTGCGGCACTTCCAGAACCGCGATCAGCCGATCCAGTTCACGCGCTCACGCCCCTACCAGTCCAACGACAATGCTCACGTCGAACAGAAAAATTGGTCCTGCGTGCGGCAACTGTTCGGCTATGACCGGTTCCACAATCCCAAAGCGGTCGCGCTCATGAACGACTTATACGCCAAGGAATTCAGTTGGCTAACCAACTTCTTCTGCCCCACCATGAAGCTGGCCGAGAAAAAGCGGGTGGGCGCCAAGATCGTCAAAAAGCACGCCCCGCCTCAGACACCGGCGCAACGCCTGCTCGATCACCCCGACGTCGATGAGGCCACCAAAGAACGTTTGCGCCGCCAGCAAGATGCGCTCAACCCGTTCGAGCTGCGCGATACTATCCAGCGCAAGCTCCGACGGATCTTTAAACTCCTTCGGTAACCTCACTTCTGAGGCAACGATTCACCCCTTCGGTGTCTTTTTATTCTGAGTCAACGCGTGACGCCATCGTCCCGCGACGCCATCGTCCCGCGCGCCGAGCGTCTGTGGCGGCGTCGGACCGTCCAAGATTTGCCTTCCCCGACTGGAGCGAACGCGCATGGCCTTGCTGCCCGGCACCCTCACCATTCCCGACAGGCGCGAACACGCGCGGCACCGGCTGCTGATGTTCCATCACGCGTGCGGCTCCGCGACGAACTACTACAAATGGGCGACCGCGTTTCCGGCGCATATCGAGGTCTGGCTCGTCGAGCTGCCGGGCCGCGGCAGGAATCTCAACCGCCCCGCGATCGATGCGCTGCCGCAATTGCGCGACTACCTGCGCGAGCTCGCTCCCGAGCTCCCTTCCGACTATGCGATCTTCGGCCACAGCATGGGCGCGCTCGTCGCGTATTGCTTCGCGCACGACATGACGCAGCTCGGACGTCCGCCGCGCTGGCTCGGCGTGTCGGGCGCCGACTCACCGTTCGCGGCATCGCGGCGCCGCGCGTTTCCGGTTCATCAGCGCACCGAAGCGGCGATTGTCGACTACCTCGCGGCGCTCGGCGGCACACCGCCTGAAGTCTTCGCACACGACGAGCTGCGGGCGATGCTGCTGACGCTCGCAAAGGCCGACTTCCGGATCGTCGAGGCATTCTTCCCGCTCGCATCGCCGACGCCGCTGCCCGTTCCCGTCACGGTCTTCGCGGGCCGGCAGGATGCGGTGCTGTCCCCGGAAGGGCTGCGTGACTGGCAGCGCGCATCGACGCGGCTGATCGAGTTCCGGGCGTTCGACGGCGGGCATTTCTACCTGCTCGATGACCTGTCCGCGGTCCATGACGCAGTGGACGCCGCGCTCGCGCGGCATGAGCGGCCGCCGGCGAACGGCGCGACGGGTACCGGTGTCTTCGATGGAGCGCCTTGCGCCGGATAGCCGCGCGATTTGGCGCTTGCACGCACTCGGCGCAGACGCCGATCGCCCGACGACGCCCCAGCGCTTTGCGCTCGATCGGCCGGCACGAAAGCGTTTCGTCCGCTCGGGGCTTCAGCACCAATACGCAAGCGCACACCGTGGCCGCCAACCCGCCCGCCCGGCAAACGGGCGACTCCCGGAAAACACGCACCGCGGAACCGCCGGAAAGCCTCGAAAAAAACGCGCCGCATCGTCGGAAGCCACGCGCCACAGGGCATCCGGGCTTGCCTCTCGTCGCCCGGATGGCAAATAAATGGCTGTCAAGACTTGACTTATGCACAATTAGGCGAATCCGACCCAACTTCCGCACGCCCCAGCCGTTACTTGAAGCTTCTTTTGCAAATTATTGATTTTGTTGATTTTTTGCAGGTGCAAAGATTCGAGGCAATCTAACTGAAAGGCCCTCTGGCGGGACTTTGCAGAAGGCCCGGCAAAGTTTTCAACAAAGTTATCCACAGTCTTTGTGGATAGTTTAAAAAATCCCACAAAATCCGGCGATTAGCGTCCTTTCTTGTGAAGGAACTTTCAGTTCGGAATCGGCTCTCAGATATCCCGCATCGCTCGATCAGTCGAGTTTTAACGAGCCGAAAAATTGTTCGAGCGGCTCGGCGGCGAGCGGCGCGTCGGAGATCACGATGACCTCGTACACGTGCCGGCCGTGCGCGATGAGCCGCGCAATCACCGTCTTCGACGCGCCCGCGTCGGATGAAACCGATTCCCGCGCCGCACTGGGCGCCCTGCCCGACGCGCCACCAGGCGCCCCGCTCATCCGCAGCTCGACGCCCGCCGTCTGGCCGCCCATCGCGAGCGGCACGAGCACCGCCTGCTCGGCCGGCTGCGCACGCAGGTTGCGCGCCAAACCGGTGCGCAGATAGTCGAGCACCGCGCGCTGGGTCGCATCGCGGTCGTCGGGCAGCATGATCGTGCCGACGGCGAACACCGCACCACCGACGTGCGCCGCCTGCATCCGCATCTTCATCGGCACGCCGCCGATCGCGACCGGGTGCTCTTCGACGGTCGGCTTTGCCGGCAGATCGATCGTGTAGCCGGCGTCGTTGTGCAGCGTGCGCCAGTCGTAAGCGGGCGAACAGGCGGCAAGCGACGCGAGCGCGCCGAACGCGACGGCGGCGCGGCGCGCACGGGACGCAAAAGATGCGACGAACGCGCGCAACGGCTCTGGCGGATGGAGCGAAGCCGACCGGCCCGATGGCCCCACTGGCCCACGTGAACCAAGCAGGCCAAACAAGCCGACCAGACGAAGCAAACGAAGCAGACGAAGCAGACGAAGCAGACGCGCGTAGCGAAAACCGGCACGAATCATGAAAGGAACGGGTTGCAATGGACGGTAAACGAAGCCGCATTATCGCCGGTCGGCGCGTCCGCGCGGCGCCGGTGCGCGCGCCCGATTGACGGTACAATGAGCGCCGTTCGCACCGCTTGGGCGCGCCGCCCGTGTGGCGTCGCCCGCATTCCAGAGGTTCAGCAGATGAGTCCCGCTCCCGCCCCCACCGGCCGCCGCGCCGGCCCGTTGCGCTACGTGGCGATCGCCGTCGCCGCTGTCGCGATCGCCGTCGCCGGCTATTTCGCGTTCAACGGCAAGTCGAGCGCGCCCGAAGCGACGTTCACGCTGTTGTCCGGTCAGAAGATCTCGACCGGCGCCGATCTGAAGGGCAAGGTCTACCTCGTCAACTTCTGGGCGACGAGCTGCGCGACCTGCATGCAGGAAATGCCGCAGATGGTCGACACGTACAACCGCTTCAAGGGCCAGGGGCTCGAGTTCGTCGCGGTCGCGATGAGCTACGATCCGCCGATGTATGTCGCGAACTACGCGCAGACCCGCCAGTTGCCGTTCAAGGTCGCGCTCGACGACGGCAGCGTCGCGAAGCAGTTCGGCAACGTCCAGCTTACGCCAACAACGTTCGTGATCGGCAAGGACGGCAAGATCCTGAAGCGCTACGTCGGCGCGCCGCAGTTCGCGGAGCTCGACCAACTGCTGCAGAAAGCGCTCGGCACGAGCGCGTAAGCCCTCCGGCCGCGCCGCACGGCGCGCCGCCTCCCTCCGACGGATCGCTCGAGACGGGTCACGCCCGCTTCAGCGGTCCGTTTCTCCTTTCGCCGACAGCCCGTAGCGCTTCATCTTCTCGTAGAGCGTCGCCTTGCCGACGTGCAGCTTGTCGGCCGTCGTGGCGACCGCGCCGCCCGTGCGATTCAGCGTCTCTGCGATCACCGCGCGCTCGAATTGCTCGACCCGCTCCTTGAGCGACCGCTCGGCGTCCTGTTCCGCGCCCGTCCCTGCATCGCCGACAATGCCCTCCGTCACGCCGAGCACGAAGCGATCGGCCGCGTTGCTCAGCTCGCGCACGTTGCCCGGCCAGTCGCGCTGCATCAGGCTCGCGCGCTGGCGATCGGTGAGCAGCGGCGCGGGGCGTCCGTAGCGAACGGCCGCATCGAGCATGAAGTGCTCGAAGAGCGGCACGATGTCTTCGCGACGCTCGGCGAGCGGCGGCAGCGCGATCGTCACGACGTTCAGCCGATACAGCAGATCGCGCCGGAACGTGCCGGCCGCGACGTGCTCGCTCATGTCGCCCTTCGCCGCCGCGACTACGCGGCAGTTCACGCGGATCGGCTGGTTCGAGCCGAGCCGCTCGAGCACGCCGTCCTGCAGCACGCGCAGCAGCTTCACCTGCAGCGCAAGCGGCATGCTCTCGATCTCGTCGAGGAACAGCGTGCCGCCCGACGCGTACTCGAGCTTGCCAATACGACGTTTTGCCGCGCCGGTAAACGCGCCCGGCTCGTAGCCGAACATTTCGGATTCGAACATCGGCTCCGGCAGCGCGCCGCAGTTGACCGCGATGAACGGCTTGTTGCGGCGCGGCGACAGCTCGTGCAGGCTGCGTGCGATCAGCTCCTTGCCCGCGCCGGTGTCGCCGTTGATGAGGACCGACGCGTCGGTCGGCGCGACGTTCGCGATCAGCCGCCGAACCTGCTCGATCGCGGGGCTTCTGCCGATGATCCGCGGCGCGACGACGCCCTGCCCCGCGAGCTCGCGCCGCAGCGCGTGGTTCTCGAGCACGAGCGCGCGCCGCTCGAGCGCGCGCCGCACCGTCTCGGTCAGGCGCTCGGCCGCGAACGGCTTCTCGATGAAGTCGTATGCGCCGTCGCGCATCGCCTGCACGGCCATCGAGATGTCGCCGTGTCCGGTGACGAGCACGACGGGAACGTCGGGCGTGCGTTCGCGGCACTGCGCGAGCAGGTCGAGCCCGCTCGCGCCGGGCAGACGGATGTCGGATACGATCACGCCGGCCGCATCGCCGACGATCGCCTTCTCGGCCGCCTCGACCGAACCGAACCCGGCAACGTCGAAGCCCGCGAGCTGCAGGCTCTGCACGCTCGCGCGGCGCACGAGCTCGTCGTCTTCGATGTAGATCACTTGCAGGCGGTTCGCCATCTTCTGTCACCCAATGATGCTGTGCGGGCCGCGCGCGCACGCGCGTTCAGCTCGCGGCGGAAGTGTCCGGATGATGCGTGCGCGCGCGGCGCAGCGTCAAGACGAACTCCGCGCCGCCCCCCGGCGCGTTGCGCGCGGTGAGCGAGCCGCCCGCGTCGCGCGCGATCGATGACGAGATCGCGAGGCCGAGCCCGAGCCCGCGCCCCATTTCCTTCGTCGTGAAGAACGGCTCGAACAGACGCGCGAGCGATTCCGGCGGAATCCCCGGCCCATTGTCGCGCACGACGATCGACAGCGTCGCGGCCGTCGCGTCGATGGTCACGTCGATGCGCGGCGCGGCGACCGTCGCAACCGCGTCGAGCGCGTTGCCGAGCAGGTTGATGAGCACCTGCTCGAGCCGCAGATCCTCGCAGCGCGCGACAAGCGGCGGATAGTCGAGCGACGGATCGAAGCGCACGGTTTCCACGGGATCGCGCGTCTCGTCGCGCAACGCGAGCCCGAGCTCGACACCCTTCATGCGCACCTTCAGCAGCGCGACCACGTTGCGCAGCGCGCGCGCGACCTGCGCCTGCTCGTTGCGCGGCTTCGCGCGCCCGACGAACAGCTTCAACTGATTGGTGATCTTGCCCATCCGCTCGGTGAGCGCCGCGATCGCCTCGAGATTCTCGCGCGCGGCCGCCTGGTCGCCGCGGTCGAGCAGCACGCGCGTGTTGTCGGAGAAGCTGCGCAGCGCGGCGAGCGGCTGGTTCAGCTCGTGCGTGATGCCGGCCGCCATCTGGCCGAGCGCGGCGAGCTTGCTCGCCTGGACGAGCTCGTCGTGCGCGGCGCGCAGTTCCTGCTCCGCGCGAATCCGCTCGCCGACTTCCTTCTTGAGCCGCGCATTCGCCTGCGACAGATCGGCCGTGCGCTCCTCGACGCGCCGGTTCAGCTCCGCATACGCGCTTTGCAGCAGCACGCGGCTGCGGAGCATCTCCTTCACGCGCGCGCGCCGCGTGCGCCAGTAGAAGCCGAGCAGGCCGAGCGACACGAAGCCGAACGCGGTGACGATCGTCGCGTTGCGCGCGTCGGTGTCGACGGGCTCGATCCGCGCGAGCGTGACGAGCTGCCAGTCGGGCTCGCCGAGCAGGCGGCGCGTCGCGAGATAACGCGGCGCGCGCCGCCCCGCGCCCATCCGGACGATCTGCGCGTCCGGGCCGAGCACACGCTCGACGCGCAGCGGAAGCGGCGTCACCGGATATTGCGCGTATTGGCGCGTCTCGTGGATCGATGTCGCGATCGGCCCCGGCAGCGGCCTGAGCGTGTGGTACTTCCATTCGGGCACCGACGACAGGAAGATGACGCCGTGGTCGTCAGCGACGACGAGCGGCTCCGACGCGTCCGCGCCCTGGAACCATTCGAGATTGAGCTTCACGACCGCGACGCCGATGATCTTGCCGTCGCGCCGCACGGGCTGCGAGATGTAGTAGCCGGGATCGCGCGAGATCGTGCCGATCCCGAAGAAGCGGCCGGTGCCGCCCTTCACCGCGTCGATGAAATACGGACGAAACTGGTAGCCGATGCCGGTGAAGCTGTCCGGCCCGCGCCAGTTGCTGGCCGCGACGCACAGCCCGTCCGCCGTGATCACGTAGGTCGCCGTCGCGTGCGCGTGGCGGTTCATGTCCTCGAGGTACAGGTTCGCGCGATTCACCCGGCGGCGATTGCCGGGCGCGGCGAGAACGTCCTGCACGAACGGGTGGCCGCCCAGCAGGTACGGCAGCGATTCGTAGCGGTCGAGCGTACTCTTCAGTGCGTTGGTGGTGCGGTCGACGCGCGCCGCCGCGCTGTTCCGCAGATCGGCGACGCCACGCTGCCACGTGATGGTCCACGTGAGCGCGCAGGCCGCCGCGAGCATCGCGGCGAGCGCGAGAAGGACGAGCAGGCGGCGCTTCACGGTGACGGCTTCCGGACTGTATGGATCGTCTATTGTGGCATAGCCCCCGCTCGGAAAGACCGCGGGGCCGAACGGAGCGCGCCTCGACGCGCCCGGTTCGGCCCCGCCCGGCGCGGGCGCTGCTGCGCGCCCCGCCGTGTTTCCGCTCACCGTCAGACCCGGGCGGCTTCGCCCGCTGCGACTTCGCCGCCGCCCGTGAGCGCGGCGCGCAGTTTCTTGCGATCGAGCTCCTTCTCCCATGCGGAGACGACGACCGTCGCGACGCCGTTGCCGACGATGTTGGTCAGCGCACGGCACTCGCTCATGAAGCGGTCGATGCCGAGAATCAGCACCATGCCGGAGAGCGGAATGGTCGGCACGACGGCGAGCGTCGCGGCGAGCGTGATGAAGCCCGCGCCCGTCACGCCGCTCGCGCCCTTCGACGTCAGCATCGCGACCGCGAGCAGCGTGAGCTGCTGCATCCACGTGAGCTCGATGTTGGTTGCCTGCGCGATGAACAGCACGGCCATCGTCATGTAGATGTTGGTGCCGTCGAGGTTGAACGAATAGCCGGTCGGCACGACGAGGCCGACGACCGAGCGCGAACAGCCGGCCTTCTCGAGCTTCTCCATCAGCTGCGGCAGCGCCGCCTCCGACGAGCTCGTGCCAAGCACGATCAGGAGCTCTTCCTTGATGTAGCCGACGAAGCGGATGATCGAGAAGCCCGTGAAGCGCGCGATCGCGCCGAGCACGACGAGCACGAACACGATCGACGTCAGGTAGAACGTGCCGATCAGCTTGAGCAGCGGCACGAGCGAGCCCACGCCGTACTTGCCGATGGTGAACGCCATCGCGCCGAACGCGCCGATCGGCGCGAGCTTCGTGACGATGTGCACGATGCCGAACAGCACGCGCGTGATGCCGTCGATGAAGTCCGTGACGACCTTGCCGCGATCGCCGAGATGCGCGAGCACGCTGCCGAACAGCAGCGCGATCAGCAGGATCTGCAGGATCTCGCCTTGCGCGAACGCGTCGATCATCGTGTTCGGGATGATGTGCATCAGGAAGTCGACGGTCGACTGGCCGTGCGCCTTCGCCGCGTACGACGCGACTTCCTTGCCGTTCAGCGTCGCCGGATCGATGTTGAAGCCGACGCCCGGACGCAGGATGTGCGTCGCCGCGAGACCGAGCACGAGCGCGAACGTCGACACGATCTCGAAATAGAGGAGCGCCTTGCCGCCGACGCGTCCCACCTTCTTCATGTCCTGCATGCCGGCGATGCCCGTCACGACGGTACAGAAGATGATCGGGCCGATCACCATCTTGATCAGCTTGATGAAGCCGTCGCCGAGCGGTTTCATGTCGACGGCGAGCGACGGATAGTAATGACCGAGGATCACGCCGACGACGATGGCGAAGATCACCTGCACGTAGAGGACTTTATAGAACGGTTTCTTCACGATGGTTCCAGAGAAGAGAGAAGATGAGTCGAAGCAGGCCGGCGTCACGCGCGCGGACGAAAAGCCAGGGGAGCCACTCGCCCGCGCGGCTGCCGTGCCGCAACAAGCGATGGCCTCAGTGGATCCGGGGGAGGTGGATTGAGTGGGTCATCGAATGTCTCCTTGCTGTAGTAGTTAGGCCGAGGCGGCCTTGGGCATTTACTTCGCAAGGTCGATGCCAGCTGCTCGATCAGGTCCAGCCTGTTGATTTCTCTGGATTTTCCTAATCGAGACCGGCGCGCGCATTCCGGCTTTCCAGAAATCTGGAATGCAGCCGTCCGGATCGCCGGACGGATCGCGCCTTTCGTCAGATGTTTCGGTGCCGAACCGCCTGCTCGGCGAGCGTATGCGGCGCGGGCGCGACGAGCAGGATGAAGCCGTGGTGCGTCGCGATCATCAGCGCCGTCGGCGTGAAGCTGAAGCCGCGCCGCGCAGGCGCCGCGCTCATACGACGCGGTCGGCCCGCAATTGCGCGATCTCGCGCTCGGACATCCCGAGCCAGTCGCCGAGCACGTTCGCGGTATCCGCGCCGAGCACGGGCGGCGCGCCGCGCACGGGCAGGCGCTCGCCGTCGAAGCGGTACGGCGGCGCGAGCACGTCGACCTCGCCCGCGACCGGATGCGGCTGCCGCGTGACGAGCCCGGCCGCCCGCGCTCGACCGGACGTGAGCGCCTCGCGCAGGCCGAGCACTTCGCCGCACGGAATGCCTGCTTGCGCGAGCGCCGCGAGCAGCGCCGCGCGCGTCCGCGCGCCAAGCTCGCGGCGAATCTCCGGCAGCAGCTCCGCGCGATTCGCGGAACGGGCGATGTTCGTCGCGAAGCGCGCGTCGGCCGCGAGCGCCGGCCGGCCAATCACGTCGCAAAAGCGCGCGAACTGCGGGTTGTTGCCGACCGTGATCACGATCGGGCCGTCCGACGCGTCGAATACGCCGTACGGGACGATCGACGGATGCGCGTTGCCGTAGCGCGGCGGGTCTTCGCCCATCAGCAGCGCCTCGAGCCCATAGTACGACGTGACCATCAGCCCGCAATCGAAGAGCGCCATCTCGATGCGCCGCCCGCGGCCCGTCGCTTGCCGCTCGTAGAGCGCCGCGAGGACCGCCTGCGCCGAATACATGCCGGTAAAGAGGTCCGCCACCGCGACGCCGAACTTGAGCGGCGGCTGCCCGGCGTCGCCGTTCAGCGCCATCAGGCCGGTCTCGCCCTGCACGACGAGGTCGTAGCCCGGCCGGCCCGCTTCGGGCCCAGAACGGTCGTAGCCGGAAATCGCGCAATGGACGAGCCGCGGATTCAGCGCGGCGAGCGCGTCGTAGCCGAGGCCGAGCTTCTCCGCGCCGCCCGCCTTGAAGTTGTGCACGAGGACGTCCGCCTGCGCGGCGAGCGCGCGCGCGACACGCTGCCCCGCCGCCGCCTGCAGATCGACGCAGATCGAGCGCTTGCTGCGGTTCACGCTATTGAAATAGGTCGTCTCGGTATCGCCGACACGCAGGCCCCAGTCGCGCGTGTCGTCGCCGCGCTGCGGATGCTCGATCTTGATCACTTCCGCGCCGAGATCCGCGAGCACCATCGCGCACCACGGTCCCGCGAGCACCCGCGAGAAGTCGAGCACCTTGACGCCCGCGAGCGGCTGCGCGCCTCGTTCGTTGCGCATCTTCGTCTCCACCGTCCGTTCGCGGTTATTGCATCGACTGCGGCTTCGACAGCGCGATGTAGCGCGCGAGATGATGATCTTCGTCGCCGAGCTGGTGATCGATCATCACGAGCCGCTTCGCATAGTGCGACAGCGGCAACTCCCACGTCATCCCGATCCCGCCGTGCAACTGGATGCTCTCCTCGGCGACCAGCGTGCCGATTCGGCCGACGCTGTACTTCGCTGCGGCAAGCGCCCGCTCGCGCGCGACACGCGGCGCGTCGAACTGCGCGGCGGCGTTGATCACGGCGGAGCGCGCCTGCTCGATTTCGAGCAGCACGTCCGCCATCCGGTGCTGCAGCGCCTGGAAGCTGCCGATCGGCACGCCGAACTGCTTGCGCGTGCGCAGGTAGTCGAGCGTGTGCGCCTTCGCGGCGTCCATCGCGCCGAGCGCTTCCGCCGCGAGCGCGAGCAGGCCGAAGCCGATCGCGCGCTCGATCGCGTCGGCCGCTTCGCCCGGCGCGCCGAGCAGTGCGGCGTCGGCGAGCGTCACGCGCTCGAAGCGCACGTCGGCCGCACGACCGCCGTCGATCTTCCGATAGCCGCGCACCGACACGCCCGGCGCCGACTTCGGCGCGACGAAGAGCGACAGGCCCGCCGCGTCGTCGTCGCCGCCCGCGGTGCGTGCGCTGACGACGTAGAACGTCGCGTGCTCGCCGCAGTCGACGACGGCCTTCGTTCCGTCGAGCACCCAGTGATCGCCTTCGCGCATCGCGCGCGTGCGCACCGTGTGCAACGCGTAGTGCGTGTCGGGCTCCGCGTGCGCGAACGCGCCGATCGCGCGGCCTTCGATCAGTTCCGCGACGAGCGCGCGATGCGCGTCGCCGGGCGCGTCGGCGAGCGCGCGCCCGGCCATCAGCGCGCCCGCGAACGGCTCGACGACGAGCCCGCGCCCGAGGCATTCGAACACGAGCGCGATGTCGAAGCCCGCGCCGCCGAAGCCGCCGCAGTCCTCGGGAAACAGCGCGCCGATTGCGCCGAGCTCGGCGAAGCGCCGCCACATGTCGTCGCTAAAGCCGGCGTCCGACAGCGCGACCCTGTCGCGCACGGCGAACGGATATTGCTCGGCGATGAAGCGATTCAGGCTGTCCGCCAGCATCCGGCGGTCTTCGGTATGTCGAAAGTCCATCGTGTTCTCCTGTCGACCAGGGTTAGCGCTTCAGCGCTTACTCTGGTCCCATGCAACGCTGTCGACCAGAGTTGGCGCTTCAGCGCTCACTCTGGTCCCATGCATCGCTGTCGACCAGGGTTAGCGCTTCAGCGCTTACTCTGGTCCCATGCAACGCTGTCGACCAGAGTTGGCGCTTCAGCGCTTACTCTGGTCCCATGCATCGCTGTCGACCAGATGTCGACTGAACTTAGCGCTTCAGCGCTTAGTTCACAGTCCCATGCAAAGCTGTTGGCGCTTTAGCGCTCATGTCGACCGGAGCGAGTGCTTCAGCATCGACTCCGGTCCCACGCTTCGCGCTCCGGCCCCCCCCCCTGCAAAACCTACAGCCCGAGGATCATCTTCGAGATGATGTTCTTCTGAATTTCGTTCGAGCCGCCGAAGATCGACAGCTTGCGATTGTTGAAGTACTGCGTCGCCGCGCTCGCCGCTTCGGGCAGGCCGCCGAGCGGTTCGCCGTCATGGCCGGCGTCGAGCGCTTCGTCGACGAACGGCTGCGCGTACGGCCCCATCGCGCGCCGCATCAGCGACGAGATTTCCTGGCGGATCTGCGTACCGCGAATCTTCAGCATCGAACTCTCGGCACCCGGCGCGCCGCCGCCCGCGACTGCCGCAAGCACGCGCAGGTTCGTCGTCTTCATGTTGTCGAGCTCGATCTCGACGCGCGCGACGCGGGCGGCGAAGAGCGGATCGTCGGCGAGCGGCCGGCCGTTCTTCTTCACCTTCGCCGCGACCGCGCGCAGCTTCTCGAGCGCCGCGACCGAGAAGCCGACGCCCGCGATGTTCGTGCGCTCGTACGTGAGCAGGTATTTCGCGTAGGTCCAGCCGCGGTTCTCTTCGCCGACCAGGTTCTCGACGGGTACGCGCACGTCGGTGAAGAACACCTCGTTCACTTCATGCTCGCCGTCGAGCGTGACGATCGGGCGGACTTCGACGCCGGGCGAATGCATGTCGACGAGCAGGAAGCTGATGCCTTCCTGCTTGCGGACGTCGGTCGCGGTGCGCACGAGGCAGAAGATCATGTTCGCGTAGTGGCCGAGCGTCGTCCACGTCTTCTGGCCGTTGACGACGTAGTGGTCGCCCTGCGCGTCGACACCCCGCACCGCGCTCGTCGCGACCGACGCGAGATCGGAGCCCGCGCCCGGCTCCGAGTAGCCCTGGCACCACCAGTCGGTGCCGTCGAGGATGCGCGGCAGCCAGCGGCGCTTCTGCGCTTCGCTGCCGTACTTGATCAGCACCGGGCCGAGCATGTTCACGCCGAACGGCACGATGCGCGGCGCGCCCGCGAGCGCGCACTCGTTGTCGAACAGGAACTTCTGCGCGACGCTCCAGCCGGGGCCGCCCCACTCGCGCGGCCAGTGGCTCGCGAGCCAGCCCTGTTCGTCGAGGATCGCGTGCCATTCGCGCATGTCGTCGCGCGTGAGCCGCAAGCCGCCCTTCACCTTGCGCGAGATGCGCGGCGGCAGCTTGTCGGCGAGAAAGCGCTGCACTTGCGCGCGGAACGCTTCCTCTTCTGCGGTGAAATTCAGATCCATGTGGCGTCGTTCTCGAATGCCTGAGGTAATTGAATTGACGGGCGATCGAACGCGGCGTCAGCCGATGCGGTTCAGGCTCGCGAAGGTCTCGCCGCGCGCGACGAGATCGACGAGGAGCGGCGACGGCTTCCAGAAGACCGGGGCCTCGTTCGCGAACACGCGGATGTCGGCGAGCACGTTCGCGAGGCCCACGGTGTCCGCGTAATGCATCGGGCCGCCGCGATAGCGCGGAAAGCCGTAGCCGTGCAGAAACACCGTGTCGACGTCGAGCGGGCGCAGCGCGATCTTCTCGTGAACGACGTTCGCGCCTTCGTTGATCATCGCGGCGAGATAGCGGCGCACGATCTCTTCGTCAGTGAACGCGCGCGGCGTCACGCCCTTCTGCGCGCGCGCGTCAGCGATGATCGCCTCGACTTCCGGATCCGGCGTGCCGACGCGCGCGCCGTCCGGATACAGGTAGTAGCCACGGCCCGTCTTCTGGCCGAACCAGCCGCGCTCGCACAGGCGGTCCGGAATCTCGACGTAGCGCAGCCGCGGATCGCGCGTTGGCGCGCGCCGCTTGCGGGTTGCCCAGCCGATGTCGCCGCCCGCGAGGTCGACGACCTGGTACGGCCCCATCGGGAAGCCGAATTCGCGCACCGCGCGGTCGATCTGATACGGCGACGCGCCGTCTTCCATCATGTAGTCGGCGGCCGTCCGGTAGACGGCGAGCACGCGATTGCCGATGAAGCCGTCGCACACGCCCGCGCGCACCGGGATCTTCTTCAGCTTCTTCGCCAGCTCGAACGCGGTCGCGACGACGTCCGCGCTCACCTGCGCCGGCACGACCACTTCGAGCAGCTTCATGATGTTCGCGGGCGAGAAGAAGTGCAGGCCGATCACGTCGGATGCGCGCTCGACGCTCGCGGCGATTTCGTCGATGTCGAGATACGACGTGTTCGTCGCGAGCACGGCGCCCGGCTTGCAGACGCGCGCGAGCTCCGCGAACACGGCCTTCTTCACCGTCATGTCCTCGAACACCGCTTCGATCACGACGTCGGCCTGCGCGAGCGCGTCGTACGACGTGCCGCCCTTGAAGCGCGCGAGACGCGCGGCCTGCGCGGCGGGCGTCATCCGGCCCTTCGCGACGAGGCCCGCGTAGACCTTCTCGACGTGCGCGCGGCCGCGTTCGAGCGATGCGTCGTCGCGCTCGATCATCGTCACCGGGAGGCCGGCGTCGAGCGCCGCGACCGCGATGCCCGCGCCCATCGTGCCGCCGCCGACGACGCCGATCCGCTCGATCGAGCGCGCCGCGCCGCGCCGCGTTTCCGGCGACTTCGCCGCTTCGCGCTCCGCGAAGAACGCATGGACGAGACCCGCGCGCTGCGGGCTGTCGAGGCACTCGAGAAACAGCCTGCGCTCGGTGCGCAAGCCCTCGTCGATCGGTTGCGCGAGCGCCGCGGCGACCGCGTCGACGATCTTCGCCGGCGAGAACAGCCCGCGAAACTTCTTCGCGACGTCGGCGCGCGCCGCGTCGAGCGCCGCTTCGGCCGCCGCGCGATCGGCGAGCCCCTGCGCGTCGCGCGCGCGGCGCACGGGCGCGCCCGCCGCGAGCAGTTCCTGCGCGTACGCGAGCCCTTCGGCGAGCGTGTCGCCGCTGTGCGCGAGCCGATCGACGAGGCCGAGCGTCAGCGCCTCCTCGGCCGACGCGTGCCGGCCGCTCAGCATCAGGTCGAGCGCGGCCTTCGCGCCGATCAGGCGCGGCGTGCGCTGCGTGCCGCCCGCGCCCGGCAGCAGGCCGAGCTGCACTTCCGGCAGGCCGAGCCTCGCGCCCGGCACGGCGATCCGGTAGTGCGCGGCGAGCGCGATCTCGAGGCCGCCGCCGAGCGTCGCGCCGTGCAGCGCGACGACGACGGGTTTGCCGCTCGTCTCGATCCGGTTGCACACGTCGGGCAAGAGCGGCGGCACGGGCGGCTTGCCGAACTCGCGGATGTCCGCGCCGGCGATGAAGTTGCGCCCGGCGCCGACGATCAGCACCGCGCCGACGGCCGCATCGGCGTCGGCTGCGTCGAGCGCGTCGACGAGGCCGCGCCGCACGTCGGCGGACAACGCGTTGACGGGCGGATGGTCGATCGTGACGACGAGCACCTTGTCGCGCCGCTCGCGCGTGACGGTGCCGGTTTCGTGGGATGCCTGCTGATTCATGTCTCTCGCTCCGTACGGAATACGCGCCCTCGCTTCAACAGACGAGACGCGGGGTTTGCCTCGATTCTCGATTGATCTAGATTGATTGACAATTCCAGCTTTCTTTAACAACCCGTCAAGTCATATTTGACAAATACCTTGAACATGCGGACACGGCGATGGATCTGAATGCGCTCACGCTGCTCGTCGACATTCTCGACGCGGGCAATCTCAGCAAGGCGGCGCAGCGGCTCAAGATGAGCCGCGCGAACGTCAGCTACCGGCTCAACCAGCTGGAAAAGTCGATCGGGCTGCAGCTCGTGCGGCGCACGACGCGGCGCATCGAGCCGACCGAGATCGGGCTGCGGCTCTACGAGCACGGCCGGCGTATCCAGAACGAGCTGTTCGCCGCGCGCGAGGCGGTGACGACGCTCGGCCAGGACCTGCAGGGCCGTGTGCGGTTGTCGGTACCGAGCGGCTACGGGCAGCTCGTGATGTCGAACTGGCTGATCTCGTTCAAGCAGCGCTATCCGGGGATCGTGCTCGACGTCGTGTTCGAGAACCGCGTCGAGGATCTGATGCGCGACGAAGTCGACATCGCCGTGCGCGTGATGTCCGAGCCGCCGCAGAATCTCGTCGCGCGCGACATGGGCGCGGTGCGCTACGTCGCGTGCGCGTCGCCCGGCTTCGCCGCGACGCACGGGATGCCGACCGAGCTCGATCAGCTGTTCGACGCGCCCGTGATCACGGCGACGGTGGTCGGCCGGCAGTTGCGCGTCGCCGCGTATCTCGGCGACGAGCGGCACGAGGTGCTGCTCGAGCCGACGCTCATCTCCGAGAATTTCCTGTTCCTGCGCCAGTCGATCCTCGCCGGGCTCGGCGTCGGCATCGTGCCGGACTACGTCGTGCACGACGACGTGCGGCGCGGCGCCGTCGTCACGACCCTCGACGCGTACCGGCTCAGCATCTTCGGCACGCACATGTACATGCTGTACATGCCGAACCGGCATCACACGCGCGCGACGTCGACGTTCATCGAATTCGTGCTCGAAGAGGCGAGGAACGCCGGGCGCGGCCAGTGACGCCCGGCGGCCGTTCGCGACCCGACCCTTAGGGTTTGTTGTCAGATGACAGGCCGCTTCCAACGCGGCGACAATAGCCCGCCCGTGCGGCGCCGCATGGGGCGCTGCCGCCATTCGCCGTGTATTGCCCGTGCATCGCCGTCTTTCCTTCGTACCGAGGTATTCATGACCGACCGGATCCGTCCGCGCTCGTCCAACCCGTGGGCGGGCGCGATCGCCGCCGCCCTGTTCGCCTTCACCGCCGGATGCGCGAACGCGCCCGGCTCGGGCGCGCCGAATGCCGCCGCTGCCGCATCGGCTTCCGCGGTCTCAGCGGCCGCCGCGACATCGACGGCGGAACCGCAGGCCGCGCCCGCCGAGCTGTCGAGCTGGGTCGACAAGCCGGGCTGGACCTCGCAGCGCGACATGATCGCGGCCGCGCATCCGCTCGCCGCGCAGGCCGGCCAGGAGATGCTGAAGGCGGGCGGCACCGCAGTCGATGCGGCGATCGCCGCGCAGATGGTGCTGATGCTCGTCGAGCCGCAGGCGTCGGGGATCGGCGGCGGCGCGTTCCTGCTGCACGCGGACGGCAAGACGGTCGAAGCGTACGACGGCCGCGAAACCGCGCCCGCCGCCGCCACCGACCGCCTGTTCTACGGCGCCGACGGCAAGCCGCTGCCGCCGTCGGCGCTCGGCGCGCGCGCGGTCGGCGTGCCGGGCGTGCTGCGGATGCTCGAGCTCGCGCATCGCGCGCACGGCAAGCTGCCGTGGCGGCGCCTGTTCCAGCCCGCGATCCGGCTCGCCGAGCAAGGTTTCCCGCTCGGCCCGCGACTCGCGGCGATGATCGCGAACGATCCGTCGCTGGCAAGCGATCCTGCCGCGCGCGCGTACTTCTATGACAAGAACGGCGCGCCGAAGCCGGCGGGCACGACGCTCAAGAATCCGCAGCTCGCGGCGACGCTCAGGCTCGTCGCCGCGCACGGCGCGAACGCGCTCTATACCGGCGCGATCGCGCGCGACATCGTCGCGAAAGTCCGCCAGGCGCCGAATCCGGGCGTGCTGAGCATGCAGGATCTCGCGCAGTACCGCGCGAAGGTCCGCGAGTCGCTGTGCGCCGACTATCGCAAATGGACCGTGTGCGGGATGCCGCCGCCGTCGGCGGGCGGGCTCGTCGTCGCGCAGATGCTCGGCCTGCTCGAAGCGCAGCCGGACTGGCGGCAGATCGGCGCGCAAAAGCCGGTGCGCAACGCGACGGGCCTCGAGCCGACGCCGTTCGCCGCGCATCTGTTCAGCGAAGCGGGCCGCCTCGCATACGCGGACCGCGCGCAGTACGTCGCCGATCCCGATTTCGTCGCGCCGCCGGGCGGCAGTTGGAAGAGTCTCGTCGAGCGACGCTACGTCGCCGAGCGCGCGCGCCTGATCGGCGACACGGCCGTCGGCAACGCAAGCGCCGGCTCGCCGTCCGGCCTGCCGCCCGCGTCCGCCGCGGACCGCGGCGCGGAGCCGCCGTCGGCGTCGCAGATCACGGCCGTCGACCGCTACGGCAACGCGGTGTCAATGACGTCGACCCTCGACGACCGGTTCGGCTCGCGGCTGATGGTGCGCGGCTTCCTGCTCAACAGCCAGTTGCTCGACTTCTCGCCCGTGTCGACCGAGCATGGCAAGCCGATCGCGAACCGCGTGCAGCCAGGCAAGCGCGCGCGCTCGACGCTCGCGCCCGAGCTCGTGTTCGAGAAAGGCTCGCGGCGGCTGATGATGGCGCTCGGCTCGGCGGGCGGCGCGTCGACCGCGAGCTACGTCGCGAAGACGCTCGTCGGCATGATCGATTGGGGGATGACGATGCAGCAGGCGATCGCGCTGCCAAACTTCGGCTCGCGCAACGGGCCGACCGAGCTCGAAAAGGGGCGCGTATCCGATGCGCTCGCGGATGCGCTGAAGGAGCGCGGACACGACGTGCGCATCGTTGAGCTGGGGTCGAGCCTGCAAGGGATTCAGCGGATCAACGTCGAGGGGCGGTCGGTGTGGCTCGGCGGCTCGGACCCGCGGCGCGACGGCGTCGTAGCGGGGGATTGAGTCCGCCGCAGGCGACACGTCCCGCGAAAAGCACAAAAAAACCCGCAGCCTTCGCTGCGGGTTTTTCATCGACTGACTGGCCGGACCGTCGGTTCGACGGACCGTCGCCTACCGTCAAACCACGCCGGCGCCGTGCGCCTGGAGATCGGCGTGATAGCTCGACCGCACCATCGCGCCGACGGCCGCATGCGTGAAGCCCATCTGGTACGCCTCGTCCTCGTACATCTTGAACGTGTCCGGGTGCACGTACTCGCGCACCGGCAGGTGGTGTTCGGACGGCTGCAGGTACTGGCCGATCGTCAGCATGTCGACGTCGTGCGCGCGCAGATCGCGCATCACCTGCAGGATCTCTTCGGGCGTCTCGCCGAGGCCGACCATCAGGCCCGACTTCGTCGCGACGTCCGGATGCAGCGCCTTGAAATCCTTCAGCAGCTTCATCGAATGCGCGTAGTCCGAGCCGGGACGCGCTTCCTTGTACAGGCGCGGCACCGTTTCGAGATTGTGGTTCATCACGTCGGGCGGCGCGGCGTTGAGTATCTGCAGCGCGCGGTCGAGGCGGCCGCGGAAGTCCGGCGTCAGGATCTCGATGCGGGTCTGCGGCGACTGCTCGCGCACTTCGCGGATGCATTCGACGAAGTGGCCGGCGCCGCCGTCGCGCAGGTCGTCGCGGTCGACGCTCGTGATCACGACGTACTTGAGCTTCAACGCCGCGATCGTGCGTGCGAGGTTCTTCGGCTCGTCCGCATCGAGCGGATCGGGCCGGCCGTGGCCGACGTCGCAGAACGGGCAGCGGCGCGTGCACTTGTCGCCCATGATCATGAACGTCGCGGTGCCCTTGCCGAAGCATTCGCCGATGTTCGGACAGCTCGCCTCCTCGCACACCGTGTGCAGGTTGTGCTCGCGCAGGATCGTCTTGATCTCGGAAAAGCGCGAGCTGCCGGTGGCCGCCTTCACGCGGATCCAGTCGGGCTTCTTCAGCTTCTCGATCGGGACGATCTTGATCGGAATCCGCGCGGTCTTCGCCAGCGCCTTCTGCTTGGCGGTCGGATCGTACGCGGGCGCGGCCGGTTCGGCGGGTGCGGAGGGAGCGGTAAGGTCAGTCATTCGATTGTTCCAGTGCCTGCTGCGGCAATGCGGCGGCCGCGGTTGCGCCGTCGAGGTTGGCGATCAGACGGCGCACGAGCGTCCGTGCGACTTCGTGCCAGTCGGCGGTCGCGCCGAGGCTCGCCATGTCGATCGTTTCGAGTCCCGCGTAACCGCACGGGTTGATCGCGAGAAACGGACGCAGATCCATCTTCACGTTGACGCTCAGACCGTGATAGCTGCAGCCGTTGCGGATCTTGAGACCTAGCGCGGCGATCTTCGCGCCGCGATGCGGCCCCGATTCCACGTAGATTCCGGGCGCGCCGGCCTTGCGGATCGACGCGAGATTATACGCCGCGAGCGTCTCGATCACGGCCTCCTCGATCCGCGTGACGAGCGTGCGCACCATCAGCTTGCGCCGCCTCAAGTCGACGAGCAGATAGGCGACGATTTGCCCCGGACCGTGATAGGTGATTTGCCCGCCGCGGTCGACCTTCACGAGCGGCACGCCGCTGTCGGCGACGAGCAGGTGCGACGGATTGCCGGCCTGGCCGAGCGTGTAGACGGGCGGATGCTCGACGACCCAGATCTCGTCGTCGGTGTCCGGCGTGCGCGCGTCGGTGAACGTTCGCATCGCGTCGAAGCACGCTTCGTAAGATGTTTCGCCGAGCCAGCGAACCGTGACAGGCAGCGCGGAGGACGAACACGAGGAAGCCGACGCGGCGGCGTCGGGCGCGGCGGACGCGACGGAAGCGGGTGGCACGATGGAAACCGGCGAGGCTGACATGGACGGTAGTTTACCGAAAACCCATGCACCTCGCCGGTGCCCGAAGGGGACGGATCACGCGGCGGCACGCACCGGCGACCACGGGGCGCTCAGACGGTGCGCCACCCGTCGCGAAAGCGCGCGGCGAACCGCGTCGCGAACCGCACGATGCCGGACACGGCCGCCTGCCGCGGCGGCACGGCGATCGAGAACGACACGCATGCGCTCGTCTCGCCGTCGGCGCTCAGCCACAGCCGCTCACCGCGCCGCAGCTTCAGCGTCTCGCCTGGCGACAGGAAATAATCGTGGACGTCGTTGCTGCGCGTCGCCCACACGGACGCGCCGCGAACGCTCAACCGCGTGCTGCGCGCCACCTTCATCGGCACCGTTTCGCCGGGCTGGATCTCGAACGTGATGCTTGAAGAAATCTCTCTCATGACCGCCTCCGCCAAAAATGCTCCAGTGGCTACAATCGTAGTGCGCGCAAGGCTCGGCGTAAAACGATCGATTTTCACGTGCTAGTGAGAAAAACTAACCAATGAACCTCCGTCAGCTGCCGATGTTGAACGCGCTGCGCGTGTTCGAAGCCGCCGCGCGGTACGAAAGCTTCTCGCGCGCGGCGGACGAGCTGTCCGTCACGCACGGCGCGGTCAGCCATCAGATACGCGCGCTCGAAGCCGAGCTCGGCGTGCAGTTGTTCGTGCGCCACGGCAAGCGGCTCACGCTGACGGATGCGGGCGGCCGCTACGCGCAGCAGGTGCGCGCCGCGCTGACGCTCATCGCCGACGCGACCCGCGACATCCGCGCGAGCGATCGCGACAAGCGGCTCGTCGTGTCGACGCTGCCGTCGTTCGCCGCGCGCTGGATCACGCCGCGGATCGGCCCGTTCATCGAGCGGCATCCGGAAATCGATCTCGAATTACGGGCGAGCGACGCGCTCGTCGACTTCGCGCGCGACGACGTCGACATCGCGATCCGCTTCGGCTACGGCGTCTATCCGGGGCTGTACGTCGAGCCGATCCTCGACGAGACGTTCTTCCCCGTCTGCGCGCCGACGCTCAACGGCGGCGTGCTGCCCGAGACGCCCGCCGATCTCGCCCGCTATCCGCTGCTGCGCTCGGACGACGAGCTGTGGCGCCCGTGGTTCGACGCGGCGGGCCTCGACACGTTGACCGAGCCGAAGCGCGGCGTGCTGTATCAGGATTCGTCGAATCTGCTGCAGGCAGCGATCGACGGTCAGGGAATCGCGCTCGTGCGGCGCTCGCTCGCGGTGCCGGATCTGGCGGCGGGCAGGATCGTGCGGCTCTTCGACATCGCGGGGCCGAGCCCGTGGCACTACTTCTTCGTGTGCCCGCCGTCGCTCGCGCAGACGCCGCGCGTACAGGCGTTCCGGACCTGGCTGCTGGAGGAGATCGCGCGCTTCAACGCGGTGTGCGCGACGCTGGAGGCGCAGCACGCGGCGGCCTGCGCGGCCGCGCGTGTGCGAAGGGAAAGGATTGGCGGGGACTAGCCTGGCGGCCGGCCGTCAGAGCACGACCTTGACCATCGGGTGGCCGGTCAGCGCCCGGTAGATGTTGTCGAGCTGCGCCTGGCTCGTCGCCCGCACGGTGATCGTGAGGCCCGTGTAGTTGCCGCCGCTCGACGCGCGCTCCTCGATCTTCTCGAGATCGATCTCGTTGTCGTGGACGCTCACGACCTTGAAAATCGTGTCCTTGAACTCCGGATGCGCGCGCCCCATCACCTTGATCGGGAAATCGCACGGAAATTCGAGCAGCGTTTCCTTGGGCGTCGCGATTTCGCCCGTCAGCTCGACGGTCTTGTTTGATTCGGTCATGTCGTTCTCCACGCGTCGAGGGCCGGGCCCGCTCAAACGCTTTCCAACTCACGCGCCTTCGCCTGCTGATACGCGGCGTACAGCGCCTCGAACACCGGGCCCGGCCGGCCGCCCTGCACGGGCAGGCCGTCGAGCAGGGTCACGGGCAGGATTTCCTTCGTCGCCGACGTGAGCAGGATCTCGTCGGCCGCACGCAGTTCCGCTTCGTTGATGTCGCGCGCGACGAAGCGGATCCCGCACGCCTCCGCGAGCTCCTCGACGAGCGCGTAGCGGATCCCTTCAAGAATCCTGTAGCTGCGCGGCGGTGCGATCAGCTCGCCGTTCTTCACGATCCACACGTTCGACGACGAGCCCTCCGTCACGTTGCCGTCGCGCAGCTGGATCGTCTCGACTGCGTCGTGCTCGGCCGCATGTTGCGCCATCAGCACGTTGCCGAGCAGCGACACCGATTTGATGTCGCAATGCAGCCACCGGCGATCCTCGGCCGTCACGCAGCGCACGCCCTGCGCGCGCTGCGCGTCGGTCGGCAGCGACAGCGGGCTCGCCATCGCGAACACCGTCGGCACCGCGTTCAGCGGAAATGCGTGGCCGCGCTTCGCGACGCCGCGCGTTACCTGGATGTAGACGATCGCGTGCTGGCCGTCGCCGAGCGCCGCCGCGTTTGCGTCGACGACGCGCGCGACGAGCGCGCGCCAGCCCGCTTCGTCGTGCGGATCGTCGATGCCGATCTTCTTCAGGCTGCGCGCGAGACGCGCGAGATGCTGCGCGATCCGGAACGGCGCGCGACGTGCGCCGTCGGCGTAGATCGGCACGACTTCGTATACGCCGTCGCCGAAGATGAAGCCGCGGTCGAGCACCGGTACGCGCGCTTCGGACAGCGGCACCAACTCTTCCCGCGACGCGACGCTCAGGTAGACGGTCGGTTCGATATCGGCTTGGCTCATGGCGTTAAACGAGTGACGAAATCATGACGAAGGGATCCGGTCCCAGTGAATCCGGTCCGCAGGACCCTGATCCCTGGAGACCCGGTCCGGCGAGACCCGGACAGCTTACTTCTTTTTGCTGAACATCAGCAGGATCGAATCCCAGATGCGGCCGAGGAGGCCTGCTTCCGGCACCGGCTGCAGCGCGACGACCGGGAATTCCGCGACCGTCTTGCCGTCGGCGACGAGCTTCACCGAACCGACCGCCTGACCGTCCGCGAGCGGCGCGATGAGCGGCGCGTTCAGCGCGACTTCCGGCTTCACCTTGTCCGCCAAGCCGCGCGGCACCGTGATGAACTGATCCTTCTTCACGCCGACCTGCACGTTGTTGCTCTTGCCCTTGTAGACGCGCGGCGTGTCGATCGCCTGGCCGGCCTTGTAGAGGCGCACCGAATCGAACGCGGTGTAGCCGTAGTTCAGCATCTTCATGCTGTCCTGCACACGGTCGCTTTCCTTCGTCTCGCCCATCATCACGGTGACGAGGCGGCGCGTCGCGTCGGCCGCGCCCGGCAGCGAGCGCTTCGCCGACGCGATCAGGCAGTAGCCCGCCGCCTGCGTGTGGCCGGTCTTCAGGCCGTCGACGGTCGGGTCGAGCCACAGCAGACGATTGCGGTTCGGCTGCTTGATGTTGTTGTACGTGAAGTCCTTGACCGAGAAGATGCTGTAGTAGTCCGGATAGTCGCGGATCAGGTGCGTCGACAGCTTCGCGAGGTCGCCCGCCGTCGTGTAATGCTGCGGGTCGGGCATCCCGTTCACGTCGGCGAAGTGCGTGCCCTTCATCCCGAGGCGCTGCGCTTCCGCGTTCATCATGTTGACGAACTGCGCTTCGCTGCCGCCGACGAGCTCGGCGAGCGCGATCGCGGCGTCGTTGCCCGACTGGATGATCATCCCGTAGACGAGATCGTGCACGCTGACGGGCTTGTTCGCCTCGATGAACATCCGCGACTCGTCACGGCCGACGCGGCGCACCGCTTCGCCCGGCGTAACGATCTGCTCCATCGTGATCTTCTTCGCATCGAGCGCCTCGAACACGAGGTACGCCGTCATCAGCTTCGTCAGCGACGCGGGCTCGACGCGCTCGTCTGCGTTGCCCGATGCGAGCACCTGATTGCTCGTCGCATCGACGAGCACCCACGAGCGCGCGTTCACGCCGGGCGGCGGCACCGCGCCCGGCGCATACGTGGCGGGTGCGCCCGTCGGCGCGGCGGCGGGCGCGGCGGCCGCGTGCTTCGCCTTGGCGGCGGGCTTCGCCTGCGCGACGGCGATCGTCGACACGAGCGCGGCGGGCAGCACGACGCCGAGCGCAACGTTACGCGCGGCGACGGCAAAAGCGGTGGAGGTGGCGAGTGACGTGAGGCCGAAGGAAGACAGACGCATATCGATTCAGGCTGATGGCAGAAATTGCAGCGCACACGGGGCGCGCGGTTGAAGGGCCGGCGGCGGCGTTCCGGCGGCATCTCTGGGAAGGAAGGCTCGCGAAACGCGCCGATTGGACAGGCGGCGGCGCGATCGGTTCGCTAAGCGAAAAGCGGCGCGGCGGCCTGCACGGCGCATCGGACGTCCGTGCGGACGGGCCGACGCAAAACCCGGCCATTATACGGAAGTTCGCAGCGGCGCTTTTCGGGATTGGGGAGCTTGTCGCGTGGCGGGCGGTGTGATTCGGTCGCGGCGGGCGGGCCGGCGGCCGATCGCGGGTCGATCTTTGGTCGATCTTTGGTCGATCTTTGGTCGATCGATTGTCGATCACGGACGGAACGGTGATCGCGCCGGACGCCCATGTCGCGTGCCGCAATTACCATGCAGTCGCCCAAGCCGCGTGCCGCGCCGCTCGGTGCGGTGCCGTGTGGTGCCGTGCGGTGCCGTGTGGTGCCGCGCTGCGCCGGTTGTGCAACTCGACCGCGCCATCCATGCACGCCGCGAGATGCAGCACCGCGCCGCAGCGATCCGCCGCAACGCGCCCGGCACGACGAACGTCCGGCATCCGCCCGCTCGCTCGCCGCGCGGCTCACAGCTCACGGCTCACGGCGAAACGAAACGCCGCTCGTCGCGCGTCAGCGCCACGCGCCGACGACGACGCGCTTCAGGATGTGCAGCTTGCGATGGAAGAAGTGCTCGGCGCCCGGAATCACGACGACGGGCAGCTCCTGCGGCCGCGCCCAGTCGTAAACCGACGCGATCGGCACCGTGTCGTCGTTCTCGCCGTGGATTACGATCGTGTCTTCCGGCACGTCGGCGACCTGCCAGCGGCTCGCCGCCGTGCCGACGAACACCATCCGCTCGATCGCCTGCCCCGCATCGCGCAGCCGCTTGCCGACGTGCGACAGCACGAACGTGCCGAACGAAAAGCCGGCGAGCACGACCGGCAGTTCCGCGTGGCCCGGCAGCGAACGCATGTGCGCGAGCACGGCGAGCAGGTCGTCGACCTCGCCCGCGCCGTTGTCGTGCGCGCCTTCCGTCGCGCCCACGCCGCGGAAATTCGAGCGGATCACCGCGTAGTTCAACTGGACGAAGATGCGCGCGAGCGTCTGCGCGACCTTGTTCTCCATCGTGCCGCCGAAGAGCGGATGCGGGTGCGCGACGAGCGCGATCCCGCGCGGCGCGGCCGAGCCGTCGCGCACCGCGTCGGGCAGGTCGATCGCGATCTCGATGTTGCCGACCGGGCCGGCGATCAGGGATTTCTGGGTGTAGGCGTTCATGCAGCAGCGTGCGGGGTGATTCGAAAAACCGTGCTCAGATTCTCAGCCGCTCGACGACCTGGCCATCGCGCAGATGCGACTCGACGATTTCGTCGATGTCGTTCTTGTCGACGTACGTGTACCAGACGCCTTCCGGATAGACGACGACGACGGGGCCTTCCTCGCAGCGGTCGAGGCAGCCCGCCTTGTTGACGCGCACCTTGCCCGCGCCCGCGAGGCCGAGCGCCTTGACGCGCTGCTTTGCGTATTCCTGCATCTCCTGCGAACCGCAGTTCGCGCAGCTCGGACGTTCGGCGCCCTTTTCGCGCTGGTTCAGGCAGAAAAAGACGTGGTGTTGATAGTAGGGATCCATGATGTGGCCCATTGCGTGGGGGCGCCGCGTGAGCGCCCCGCGTTGTCGGACGGAATCGGCAGGCGAGTGGCCGATTATAGCGAGCGGCGCCGTTTGCCGCTGGCGCCGCGCGAAGCGCCCGCCGCGCGCTTCGCGAGCCATGCGCGCTCCGCGCGTCCGGCGAGCCAGACGAGCGCCGCGTACGGCCAGATCCACGCGAGCCAGCGCGCGATGCTGTTGAAGTGCACGTAGCGGCCCTGCTGCCAGCCGGACAGCGCGAAATCGAAGAACGGATTGACAGGCAGCACGTTGACGAGCACGAGCGCGGCGGCGAGCGCCGCCGCGGCCAGCGCCGCGCGCCACGCGCTCGCGAGCCGCAGCGCGGCGAGCGCGGCGACGAGACCCGCCGCGATGCCGAGCCGCGCGCCGGGCGTCGCCCAGTCGAACACGAGGCCCGTGTACGACTGCATGAACGTCGCGGCCGCCTTCAGCGCGAGCGCGAACACGGTGAAGCCGGCGACGAGCCGCACGCGCGGCGCGCGCTCGCGCATCGCGAGCGACGCGACCGCGAGCGCCGCGAACAGGCCGAGCGCGGCAATCAGCGTCTCCCACGCGGAATCGGACAGCAGGCCGTCGAGCCGGCCCGGCCACGCGGGCACGTTCCACGCGGCGGGCGTCCACGCGAGGAGCGCGCCGCGCATCGACACGTCGGCGCTCTCCCAGAGCTCGCTCGGCCAGTCGCCGATGCCGAACAGGAACGGCGACGGAAACAGGATCGCGCCCGCCCACAGCGCGGCGAGAAAGATCGGCGTCGACGCATCGCGCTCGAACCACGCGAAGCGCACGCGCCGCACGACGCCGCGCTCGATCAGCGCGGTCGCGGCGGGCGCGGCGAGCGTCGCGCCGATCAGCGCGCCGAGCGCGTTCGCCGCGAGATCGAGATTCGACGACACACGCGCCGGCAGATACGTCTGCAGCGCTTCCATCGCGCCCGACAGCAGCGCGCCCGCCGCAGTCGCGGCGAACACGGCCGGCACGCCGCGCAGCGGATAGAGCGCGAGCACCGCGAGCGCGCCGAACGGCAGATAGCCGAGCACGTTGGTGACGATGTCGAACGCGGTCAGATAGCGCGGCAGCGGCGCGAGCAGATAGTCGAACGGGCCGATGCCGAGCGAGCGCCAGCCCGTGAACGGATAAAGCGACGCATAGAAGACGAGCGCCGCGTAGACGGCGAACGCCTGACGCGCGAGCGTCGAATGACGACGCTGCCAGCGCGCGGCGCGTTTCATCTCGGCGGCGCCGCGCACGGCGCGGCAAACGCGACAAACGCGGCGTGCGCGGCGGCGTTCATGGCGCGGCGGCGTGCGCCTGGACGCCGAGCCACGCGACGAGCTGCGAGACGAGTTCGTCGCTCGCCGTCGCGAGCGCCTGCGCGCCGCCCGCCGCATCCGGCGTGCTCGACGGCGCGCGCGACACGAACGTGCGCTGGCCGAGCACCTTGCCGTCCTGCGTGAGCGTCGCGCGCGCGGTGACGGCCGCGTGGCTCTCCGAGCGGCCGTCGAACACCTGCTCGAACTCGGACAGCTCGACCTTCAGCACGGGCGCGCGCACGCTGTCCCCGCCCTCGAGCACCGCGCCGCGCTGCGACAGCGCGCCGCGCAGCCTTTGCGTCAGCAACTGCGCGGGCGGCGCGGTCCATTTGCTGTCGCGGTACACGGCGATGCGCTGCGCGTCCGTGTACGCGAGCCGGTAGACGAAGCGGTCCGAATTGAGTGCGTCGGGCGCGCTCACGTCGAGCACCTTGAGCGCCGGACCCGCGCCCGCCGACGCGGCCGGCTGCGCGGGCCCGAGGTCGTAGCGGATGTTCGAGAGCGCGGCGGGCGTCCCCGCGCAGCCGTTCAGGCTCGCGATCGTGAGCGCCACGGCGAGCGCGAGCGCCGGACGGCTTCGGCGGAAGAAAGGACCTGACATGAAGTGTGCGTGCATCGCGAATTCCAAGAGTACTTATTTGGCGGGCGTGACGCCCGGCCACACGAATCCCGTCTCGCCCGGGCCCGGCTCGGCGAGCGGCGCGCCGAACAGCAGGCTGCGCGGATTGCGGCCGACATCGCCCGCGACGTCCTTCAGCGTGCGCGACGCGTCGCCGACGTTCGTCGCGAGCGCGTTGAAGCGCGGCAGCGTGTCGTAGCGCACGCGCGCGCTCAGCTCGGCGAGCGTGTCGTTCATCGACGCGAGCGCCTGCCCCGCGCGGTTCAGGTTCGTGACGAGCGGCCCGCCCGGCGCGACGAGCGCGTTCGCCGACGTGAGCGCATGGTTCACGTGCGCCATCGTCTCCGGCATCTGCGCGAGCGCGGGCTCGACCTGCTTCGACAGCTCGGCGACGCCGTCGGCCGCATGCTGCATGCTCGCCGCGGTCGCCTTCAGTTGATCGCGCATGTCCGGCGACAGCATCTCGTTGACGCTCTTCGCGGCGATCTCCATCTGCTTGAGCAGCACGTCGCCGCGCTGCTGGAGCTGGTCGAAGAGACTCGGGTGCATCGGAATCTGCGCGACCGCCTTCGCCGACGTCGGCAGCGGCGCCTGATCCGCGCCCGTGTCGTCGAGCTGCACGAACGCAATGCCCGTCACGCCCTGGAAGCCGAGGCTGCCGAACGTCGAGCGCGTGATCGGCGCGTTCGCGTCGACGAGGATGCGGATCACGATCTCTCCCGGATGCCCGCGGTCGAAGTTGATCGACTGCACCTTGCCGACGTCGAGCCCGCGATAGCGGACGGCCGCGTCGGGGAAGAGCCCCGTCACGTTCGAGCGCGACACGAGATCGTAAGGCACGCGCACCGTGCGATCGACGTTGAACCAATAGACCGCGCCGACGATCGCGAGCAGAAGCCCGATCGTGAACAGGCCGGCCCAGAACGCGTGTGATTTGTTTTCCATGTGGGGGTTCCCTCGTTTTACAGCTCGACGTCCGAAGGCGCCGGTTCGAGCGCCGCCTTCGGCAGGCGCGCGCGACGCTCGGGCGGCAGCGCCTGCAGCGCGCGGCGGCCGCGCCGCCCGAGAAAGTACTCGCGGATGAACGGATGATCGACGCCCGCCGCCTCTTCGACGGGCGCGGCGACGAGCACCTTGCGGTCGGCGATCACCGCGACGCGCGTCGACAGCGCGACCATCGTGTCGAGATCGTGCGTGACCATCACGACGGTGAGGCCCAGCGTGCGATGCAGCGTCGCGATCAGCTCGACGAACTCGTCGGACGCGCCGGGATCGAGCCCCGCCGTCGGTTCGTCGAGAAACAGCAGCTCCGGCTCGAGCGCGATCGCGCGCGCGATCCCGACCCGCTTGACCATCCCGCCCGACAGCGCGGCCGGCATCTTCGACGCGTGCTTGCACGGCAGCCCGACCATCTCGAGCTTCAGCATCACGATGTCGTGCAGCAGGTCCTCCGGCACGCGGCCGAGCTCGCGCAGCGGCTGCGCGACGTTGTCGAACACGGTCAGCGACGAGAACAGCGCGCCGTGCTGGAACAGCATCCCCGAGCGGCTGCGCATCACGCGCGCGGTCTCGGCGTCGATCTTCGACGTGTCCTCGCCAAACACCTTGATCGTGCCGGACGTCGGCCGCTCGAGGCCCAAGATCTGCCGCACGAGCGTCGTCTTGCCCGAACCGGAGCCGCCGACGATCGCCACGATCTCGCCCGGGCGCACGTCGAAGTCCAGGTGCTCGTGGACCACGTTGCGCCCGTAGCGCTTCGTCAGGTCGCGCACCTCGATCACGAAATCGTCGTCGCGCGCGCTCATCCGAGCCCCACGTTCTGAAAGAGGATCGCGAACACCGCGTCGGCGAGGATCACGACCGTGATCGACGTGACGACGGACGTCGTCGTCCCTTCGCCCAGGCTCTGCGAGTTCGCCTTGATCCGGAAACCGAAGTGGCACGCGACGAGCGCGATCAGCATCCCGAACACGACGCCCTTGCCGAGCCCGATCCACAGGTTCGCGATCGGCACGACGGACGGCAGCGAGCGCACGAAGAAGTTCAGGTCGATGGCGAGCACGAACTTCGCGGCGAGCGCGCCGCCCGTCAGCGCGATGACGTTGGTCCACATCACGAGGAGCGGCATCGCGACGCCCAGCGCGAGCACGCGCGGCAGCGTGATCCGCAGGCCGTGCGGGATGCCCATCACGCGCATCGCGTCGAGCTCTTCCGTCACCCGCATCACGCCGATCTGCGCGGTGATCGCGGAGCCCGAGCGGCCCGCGACGAGGATCGCCGACAGCACCGGCCCGAGCTCGCGGATCACGGACAGGCCGAGGATATTGACGATGTAGCGGTTCGCGCCGAATAGCTGCAGTTGCTGCGCGGACAGATAGGACAGCACGATGCCGATCAGGAACGCGACGAGCGCCGTGATCGGCAGCGCCTTCGCGCCCGCGGCGTAGACGTTCGCGGAGATCTCGATCCACGGCATCGTGCGCGGCCGGCGCAGCACCGACAGCAGATCGATGATCAGCCCGCCGAGCAGCCCGATGCCGCCGTACAGATGCTCGCCGAACGTAAAGAGGCCCTGGCCGAAGCGCGTGACCGGGTCGGTCCGCACGACGGGCTCGGGCGCCTCGCGGCCTTCGTCGAGCCGCTCGAGCCGCTCGAACACGGTCCGCTGATTGTCGGTGAGCGCGAGCCCTTCGGGCAGCCGGCGGCCCCACACGCGCCAGAGCGCCTGCCCGCCGACGTGATCGAGCCGGACGACGCCGGACAGATCCCACTCGCCGACGGGCTCTTTCGCGAGCCGCGCGATCCGGCGCGCGACGTTGCCGCGGTCGCGCGCGAGGGCAAGCGCCGTCCACTGCCCGTAAAGGCGCACGGTCTGGCCTTGGCTGCCGGAATCGACCGACAGGCCGGGGGGAGTCTGGAAGTCCAAAGGTCGATTTTGCAAAACGGTGACAGCGGTCATTGTAGCGAACCGCTTCGCCGCGCGAAGTCTCGTTTCGCCCGGCCGTCCGGCGCGGTGCGGCGGCGCGCGGCGGCGCACGCATACAGGCTTTGCGTCGCCTCCCGACACCCCGCGACGACGCCGTGCCGAAACACATGCCAGCGCGCACCGCCACACGAATGCCGGACAGAAAAACGAAGCAATCGGCGATTTCAACAAGAGGCGTGCGCAACGATCGTGTACCAATACGTGTTGCAGCCGCACCGTGCGGTTCGGCCGCGCTTGCCGTCCGGCGAGCAACCCCGTTTCACGCAACGCCCTCGTTCGACACGATACCCATGACCATCTGTTTTTCCGACTTCTCGCCGAGCATCCGCTCGACTCCGGCGCCTTCCCCGCACGACGGCGCGACCGACGCGCTACTCGCGGAGCTCGCACAGCGGCTGGGACTGCGCAGCCTGCATTTCGACGCGCACGGCCATTGCCGCCTGCTGATCGACGAATCGCTGCCGATCCTGTTGCGCCGTAGCGGCGCACAGCTCGTCGTCATCGGGCGCATCGACTGGCCGCTGCCCGCATCGGCGAGCGAAGACACGCTGCGTCTGTTGCTGCATGCGGCGCTCAATCCGCTCGTCGGCGCGCAGCCGGGCATCGGCTGGCATGAGGAACTGGGGCTCGTCGCGTACCGGGTCGAGCCGGCATTGGAGCTGACGGCCGAAGCGCTCGCGCACCGGCTGTCCGATTTCATCGTCTGGGTAAAGGCGTTTCCCGCGTCGCTGCGCGAAACCGCGCACGTGGCGCGATACGAGAAGAGTGTGATTCATGATCGAGTTTAAGCATCTTGCCGCAACGGCGAGCGCATCGCCGAATGCGCCGCAGGACGTCCGACACGTAGGAACATTGAAGGTCGGCGGGCACGAACACCGCGTCGACGCGGCCTCGCAGCGGCTGCCGCATACGCATCCGCAACATGCGGACGTCAGCCGCTTCTTCGAAGGCGCGAGCCGGGTCTTCGAGAGCGACGGCCCGACGCCGGCCGGACGCCACGCGCCCCCGCCGCCCGCACCGGCGCCCGGCGTGCGGATGCCGCCTCCACCGCCCAGCGCATTGCCGCCTCCAACGCCCGGCGCGCTGCCGCTACCGCCGCTGCCGCCTGCCGCGCGCCCGGCTCCCGTGACGGCAGCGGCACCGCGCACGTCGACGCAGCCGTTTCAGCCGACCGAGCTCAAGCCGTTCGTGAACGAGAACAAGCAGTTGTCGCCGCGCTGGTCGGTGAAGAACTATGTCGACACCGACAAGCTGAGCGCGGGCATTGCGGCAGTGCTCGGCATTGCGCCGCCGCGGATGGACATCGCCGAGACGACGATGGAAGGGCTGTCGAGCGTGATGAGCATCCCGTACTACGCCGACGAACCGACGCTCAATCCGATCGCGTGGACGTCACCCGAAGGCAGGATCTACATGGCGACCGATGCGCCCGAATATTCGGCGGGCGGCGTGCTCGATGCGGCGAAGATCCGATCGACGCTCGTGCACGAGAGCGTGCATGCGGCTTCGCACGATCACACGGGCTTTCAGCAGACGACGAAGGAAGCCGGCATCAATTCGAACTGGAACTACGACGAGTTCGCGACCGACTATTTCGCGCACAAGGTTTATCAGCGGCTCTATCCGGATGCCGATTACAAGACGAACTACTTCACGACGGATCTCGGCGGACAGCCGAAGGTCTGGGGCGGCAACCTGATCGCGTTCATGGTCCAGTCGGGGCACATGAGCGAGGCCGACATCACGTCGGCCTACGCGAACGGCGATGGCTCGCTCGCGCTGCTCGAAGGCGAGAAGCTCGATGCCTGGAAGCAGTATGCGAAGACGGGGCGCGCGACGGCGCTGCAGAAGCACGTTCAATAAGTCGGGCGCTTCGCGCGGCGGTGCCGGGCCGTCCATCGGCGGATGGGCGGCGCGGCCTCTTCGGCCGGCGATTCTCTGGATTCGGCGTCGCGGCGCATGGCGATCGCTGACTTCGCCGGCGATGCCGGGTCGAGGCGTTTTGTTGGGGGCGTTTGGGGCGTTTGGGGCGTTTGGGGCGTTTGGGGCGTTTGGGGCGTTTGGGGCGTTTGGGGCGTTTGGGGCAAATCGCTCCGGCATGCGTCCGCCAAACGCACGATTCGAATCGCCGAACTCACCCTCAAACGCATTCGCCGAGCTGCCGCGCCTCGCACGCGATGCAACAGAAACAGGATCCAAGCCCCCCTGCGCTCGATCGGCGTCGCGCGAAGGCATGTCGACGTGAACCGGTCCCGGCACGCTCGCGCATCGCACCGCCCCGGTTTCTCCGCCTCGCGCCACGCCGAACACATTCCGTATCGGCGTGCTGACACGTCGCGCACACGCCGCGCGAACCCCTCGCTCGCGTGAAGCGGCCGTCGCGCCGACGCCGCGTGACGACCCGCCGGCCAACCATCGCAATCGATCGGCGTGCATTCCCACTGACGCATGCTCGCGCATCCCGGCACGACGCCCGATACATGCCCGATCCGCGATTACGCCCGCGATGCCGCGTCGATGTCCACGTCGAAGCGATCGAGCGCGCCGGCCACTACAATCGGAGTCTTTCGCGCTCTGTGGGCGACGGTTCGCCGACGCGACGTGCGCAATCGCCTGTCGCCTGTCGCCTGTCGCTTGCCGCCTGTCATCCGCCAACCGTCGGTCGCCGATCCCGCAGTCCCGCGATTTGTCGCCTCGGCGCGATCCACCGATCCACCGATCCGCCGCACGCGCCGAGCATTCGCGCAGCACGCGCCGCAGCCCCGCCAATCGCCCGTCGCCGGACGACGCGGCTATGATGGGCGAATCGCCGACGAACGCATGAAAGAACGCGATCCGCAATCCCCCGTCAAGCGACGGGACAATCGAACTTTACGCTGGCAACCGTCGACCAGTTCCGCAACAATACGCGCCATGAATGTCGCCACCCTCCCTTCAACGCCCGCAGACGACGGGCCGCTCATCGATCGCGCACGCGTCGATGCACGCCTTGTTCCCGCAGCCCGCGAATGGTCGATCGAGATCGTCGACACGACGGGTTCGACCAACGCTGACCTCGCCGCGCACCTGAAGACGCTGCGTCGCAACCGCGACGCGCTCGCCGCGCCGATCGCGCGCGTCGCGTACGAGCAGACGGCCGGACGCGGCCGGCAAGGCCGCCCGTGGTTCGCCAGGCCGGGCGACGCGCTGCTTTGCTCGATCGCGTGCGTATTGCCGTGTCCGGTCGGCGAGCTCGCGGGCCTGAGCCTCGCCGTCGGCGTCGCGCTCGCCGAAGCGCTTGCCGGGACGGACGGCGCGCCGCTTGCGGGCCAACGCGCGAACGCTGCTGCCGACGCCCATCGCATCGCGCTCAAATGGCCGAACGATCTGCTCGTCACGACAACGCGCGACGGTGAAACCGCGATCGCCGGCAAGCTCGCCGGCATCCTGATCGAAACCGTCTGGAACACGAACGATGCGACCGCGGTCGTGATCGGCTTCGGCGTCAATGTGCGCACGGCCGACGCCGCCGCAGCCGAAGTCGACGCGCTGCGCGAGCGCGACGCGACGCTCGCGAGCGGCCTGCCGCCCGTCGCGCTATCCGCCGTTCGGCCCGGCGCGAATCTCGCCGACGCGTTCGCCGCCGCGCTGAACGCGCTCGCCGTCGCGCTGCCCGCGTTCGCAGCGGACGGCCTCGCCCCGTTCGCCGCGCGCTGGAACGCACTGCACGCGTATGCGGGCCGCGACGTCGTGCTGCTCGAACGCGGCGCGGAAATCATGCGCGGCGTCGCCGTCGGAATCGACGCGACCGGCCAGTTGCTGCTCGACACGCCCGCCGGCCGGCAAGCGATCGCGGCGGGCGACGTGTCGCTGCGCGCGCCGGGAGCCGTCCGATGAGCGGCTTGTGCTTGCTGATCGACGCGGGCAACAGCCGCGTCAAATGGGCGCTCGCGGACACCGAACGCCATTTCGTCTCGATCGGCGCGTTCGGGCACGCGGACGACGCGCCGGACTGGTCGACGCTGCCCGCGCCGCGCGGCGCATGGATCTCGAACGTCGCGGGCGACGCGGCAGCCGCACGCATCGACGCGCTGATCGACGCGCACTGGCCCGCGCTGCCTCGCACCGTCGTGCGCGCAAGCGCCGCGCAGTGCGGCGTGACGAACGGCTACACGGAGCCGGCACGTCTCGGCAGCGACCGCTGGGCAGGCCTCATCGGCGCGCATGCGGCGTTTCCGGGCGAGCATCTGCTGATCGCGACGTTCGGCACCGCGACGACGCTCGAAGCGCTGCGCGCCGACGGCCATTTCGCGGGCGGGCTGATCGCGCCCGGCTGGGCGCTGATGATGCGCTCGCTCGGCACGCACACCGCGCAGCTGCCGACGGTGTCGATCGACGCGGCGACGAACCTGCTCGACGAGCTCGCCATGAACGACGCGCACGCGCCGTTCGCGATCGACACGCCGCACGCGCTGTCCGCCGGCTGCCTGCAGGCGCAGGCGGGGCTCATCGAGCGCGCATGGCGCGATCTGGAAAAGGCATGGAAGGCGCC
The DNA here is from genome assembly GCF_001522845.1 of Burkholderia sp. BDU5. Lineage (NCBI taxonomy): Bacteria > Pseudomonadati > Pseudomonadota > Betaproteobacteria > Burkholderiales > Burkholderiaceae > Burkholderia > Burkholderia sp. BDU5. The sequence continues at coordinate 194,858 of NZ_LOWC01000109.1, forward strand.
CGTGCGGCTCGTGCTGTCGGGCGGCGCGGCGGACGCGATCGTGCGCGCGCTGACCGTCCCGCACACGCGGCACGATACGCTCGTGCTGACGGGCCTCGCGCTGATCGCGCATTCGGCGTGACGCGCGCCGCGCGAGCGCGCCGCCCGCACGCCTTCGGCGCACGAGGCGGCGCATCGCCGCCATGCGCGGCGGATTGACGGTAACGGAACGATTCTCGGGAGTATTGACGATGCTGCGCTGGCTGATCGCTATTCTCTTTCTCGCCAACATGCTCGCGTTCGTCGTGGTACGCGGCCTGTTCGGCCCGATGCCTGCCGCGGGCGCGCGCGAGCCGGGTCACGCGCTGCTGCAGGTGCGGCCGGATGCGCTGCGCGTGACGCCCGTGTCCGAGGCGATGGATCAGCCGACCGTCGGCGGGCCGATCACGTCGCCGCCGCTCGATACCGCACCGCTGAACGCACCGGGCTCGGCGCCCGGCTCAGCCGCCGGCGCCATGCCGGGCTCGCCGGCGCCCGCATCGGCGTCCTCGGCGCCGCCCGCCAAAGCCGCGACGCCCGCGTCGGCGCAAACCACGTCGAACGCCTCCGCCGCGCAATGACGCAGCGGCGAGCCGCAGCCGCGACGACAGCCGCGTATGCCTTCGCTCAGTTCGACGGCGACCGCACTTTCTTCAGCAGCGCGGTCGTCGAGCGATCGTGCTCGAACGGAATCGCGAGCGCCCGCCCGCCCCAGCCGCGCACGAGCGCCGATTCGGGCAGCGCGTCCATGTCGTAATCGCCGCCCTTCACGAGGATGTCGGGACGCACCGCGTCGATCAGCGAAACCGGCGTCTTTTCGTCAAAGCCGACGACCCAATCGACGCATTCGAGCGCAGCGAGGAGCGCCATCCGGTCTTCCTGGGCGTTGATCGGCCGATCGTCGCCCTTGCCGAGCATGCGCACCGACGCGTCGCTGTTCACGCCGACGACGAGACATGCGCCGAGCGCCTTCGCATCGGCGAGATAGGTGACGTGGCCGCGATGCAGGATGTCGAACACGCCGTTCGTAAACACGACGGGCGCGGGCAGCGACGCGCGCAATGCGACGAGCGCGTCGCGGGTGATCAGCTTGCGTTCAAACGAAGCGGGCATGGTGCGAAAACTCGTTGGGCGGGATGATCGGAAAACGACGTCGAGCATCACGCTCGACGCGCGCCGGCTGCGACGCGAAGCAGCAAAAGAAAAGCCCGCCGGGCCTGCGAGCGGGCTTTTCGCGCGATGCGGCGCCGCGTGCTGCGCGCGTTACGCGGGCTGCGTGGCGGCCGAGCCGCTTCCCGCCTGCAGGCGCACCGTCACTTCCTTCCGATAGCGGTTCAGTTCCTGCGCGGTCGCGAACGTGCGCTCGAACAGCACCGACAAATTGTGCAGGATCCGGTCGACGACCTTCTTTTCCCACTCGCCGTCGAACAGGATCTGCTCGTCGAGCCAGCGCTCGAGCCATTCCGGATCGGGCAGGCGCGATTGCACGGTGTCGCGCGGGAACAGCGCCTGGTTCACGTGCAGGTTCGTCGGGTGCAGCGGCTTCTCGGTGCGGCGCGCCGACGCCATCAGTACGCCGATCTTCGAGAACGCCGCGCGCGCGACGTCGCCGCAATTGTTGAGCGCCTTCTTCATGTAGCGCAGGTACGCGCCGCCATGACGCGCCTCGTCGCGCGAGATCGTTTCGTAGATGTGCTTGATGACGGGCTCGGTATGCCACTCGGCCGCACGGCGATACCAGTGGTTCAGGCGAATCTCGCCGCAGAAGTGCAGCATCAGCGTCTCGAGCGGCGGCGCCGGATCGAACTCGAAGCGCACCGCATGCAGTTCCTCTTCGGTCGGCATCAGCTCCGGCCGGAAGCGGCGCAGGTATTCCATCAGCACGAGCGAGTGCTTCTGCTCCTCGAAGAACCAGACGCTCATGAACGCGGAGAAGTCGCTGTCGTGATGATTGTCGCGCAGGAACATCTCCGTCGCGGGCAGCGCCGACCACTCGGTGATCGCGTTCATCTTGATCGTCCTCGCCTGCTCGTCGGTCAGGAGCGACGCGTCGAACTTGTCCCACGGAATGTCCTTCTCCATGTCCCAGCGGACGGCTTCGAGCGACTTGTAAAGTTCCGGATAAAGCATGGTGTTCATGGTCCCACCCCTGTTCTGCGCAATGCGACAACTTAAACGAGACTGTTGCGGCAAACCGGCCCAGTGCGGGCGTTTTCGCAACCAAGTCGATAATTTTACGCGCTAATCCGGGCCCGGACGCAGGTTTCGCGCCGGACGCCGGGCGGCCGCGCTACCACCGTGGGGCAGGCCGCACTCAGCGCTCCCGACGAGATCGAAAGCCGCGTCGCGCATGCCTGAAAGGCGCCGGCGCACCGCCGGCTTCGTTGCCGGGACCCGCGCGCGCCTTGCAGAACGGCTGCGCTCGAGCGGCCCGATATGATGTATTCGGCGGCGGCCATGATAGCACGCGACTGTGACCGTTCCGAGACGGCGGCGGGCGCCGGGACCACGCCCATGCGGCAAAGCGTCGCGGCGAAAGCTTTCTGTCAGCGTGGCGAAAACGCAACCCAAGCGGCGGATGCGGCGGCCGAATGCGTGTCGCCGTCCGAATCGGGCCGAGCGGGCTGCATCGTCACGCGGCCGTCAGTGCCGCGCCGCCCGGGCGGGCGCGCCCGACAAGCTCGACACGCTCGACATGCCGCCGTCCGACGTGTCGTCGCCCGCGCCCGCGACGCTCGCGCTCGCTTCGCGGCCGGCGCCCGGGCCGTGCTCGGCCTCCGCGCCGCTGCGCTCGGCGGACGCGATCCACTGCGCGAGCCGCTCGCGCTGCCCGTGCGCGTCACGGTAGCCGAGCTCGACGAGCTCGCGCGTGAATTCGGCCTCGAACAGCAGATAGCTCGCGAAAGACGCGCCCGCCGGCTTGTTGCCGCCCACCGCGCCGAGCAGCCCGCGCACCGTGAGCGGCAACCGCTTCAGATGCTTCGACGCGATGAGCTCGATCCGCTCGGACGGCGCGATCGCGAGCACGTCGACATGCCGCCAGCCGCTCGTCGGCTCGACGTAGGCCGGCAGGTGCTCGATCATCCGGTTCACGTGGTCGATCCGCTCGATGTCGGCGCCGATCGAATCGAGGAACACACTCGCGAGCACCTGCTGGCCAATCTGCGCGAGCGACGGATAGCCGCGCCCGTTGCCGTTCGCGGCGGGAATCTCGGGCCGCGGGTCGGCGGCGCCGACGACGACGATCCGATCGCTGCCGAAATGGATCGCCGGCGACAGCGGCGCGATCTGCCGGATCGAGCCGTCGCCGAAATATTCGATCTGGCCGTCGAGCACGAGCGGCACTGCGGGAAACACGAACGGGATCGCCGACGACGCGAGCAGATGCCCGGCCGACAGGTCGACCATCCGCGCGGTGCGCTCCGCGCGCCGCCACGCCTGGATCGGTTCGCTCGCCTGATAGAACGTCAGATGCCGGCCGCTCGAATAGCTGAGCGCCGTTACCGACAGCGCATGCAGCTTGCGCGCCTCGAGCATCAGCTCGATCCGGTGGAAGTCGAGTTCGCGCCGCAGCAAGTACGCGAGCGGCGAGTTGTCGAGCAGCCCGCGCGGCGAACGGCGCGCCGCCCAGCCGAGGCTCATCGCCGCGAGCCAGCGCGCGCCCGCGGCGGCGATGCCGAGCCAGTCGGTTCGATAAACGTGATCGGCGCGCAATTGTTCCCAGAAATCGAGGAGACGCCGCACGCCGTGCTCGAAGTCGTCGGCGTGACTCGCGAGCGACGTCGCGTTGATCGCGCCCGCCGACGAACCGCAGATCACCGTGAACGGCGACGTGCGCCGCTTCGGATCGACGTCGCGCGCGATCTCGGCGAGCCCCTTCAGCACGCCAACCTGATACGCGGCGCGCGCGCCGCCCCCCATCATCACGAGCGCGAGCCGCATGTCTGCCTCAGCGTGTCCTCATCGGCGGCGCGCGCATCACGGGCTGCGCCTCGCCGTCTTCTTCGCGGCGGCGGACTTCGCGCCGCCGGCCGCGCTCGATGCACGCTCGGCCGCCGAACCGCTCGCGCGCGGCGAAGCCGCACGGCGCGTGGCCGGCTTCTTCGCGGCGGACGGCTTCTTCGCCGCCTCGTCGCCCAGCGCATCCGCGTCGGCGGGCGGCGTCATGCCCGGTTGCGTCATCGCGAAGCGCGCGAGCTGGTTGAACTGCGATTGCAGCAGATTCCACCAGCCCGCCGGATCGAACGCGTCGGCGCCCGGCGCCGCTTGCGGCGGCTCGGTACCGCTGGCGTCGGCTGCCGCGCTCGCGGATGCACCGGCGCGCGCGCGCGCATCGTCTTCGCGCGACGACGCGAGCGCGGCGGAAGAGGATTCACCGTGCGCCGAGTCGTCGGGCGACAGCGCGGCTTCCGCCGCGGCCATCGACGTCTGCGCAAACGCGCCGAACGCGCGCAGCGTCGCGAGCGTCGCGCGCTGCACCTCGAGCGCCTGGATCGCGGACTGCAGCATGCCGAGGTTGAGCTTCAGCCACTGCTCGACCGCGCGCAGATCGGTGATCCGCTTGTCGAGCTCCTCGACGCTCGCGAGCGGCGCCATCAGGTCCGACATCGCCGACAGCGACGGCGGCAGCCCTTGCGACGCGCCGGGAAACCCGCCCATTCCGCCGAACGGCGTGAGACGCATCATGTCCCACATCTTGTCGAGGAAGCCGGCGGGCTGAAAGCCGCCAAAGCCGGAAAACGGATTGGAGCCGTTGGTGTCGGTCATCGTCGATTCCTTCGAAACGAATGAAGCGGGTCACGGGGAAACGCCGCGCGGCGGCGTCCATGGTCGATCATAGCGTGCGCCGCGCTCACGACGGCGCGTCGCCCGTGAAATCCGGCGTGCGGCGCTCGCGCAGCGAACGAATCCCTTCGCGCACGTCCGGCCCGGAAAACCCCATGAATTCGAGTGCGAGCGACGCGTCGAACGTCGGCCCCGCGAGCCGCAGCCAGTTGTTGAGCGCGTACTTGGTCCAGCGGATCGCGCTTTGCGAGCCGTGCGCGAGCCGCTCGGCGACCTCGTACGCCTTCGGCAGCAGATCGTGATCGTCGACCGCGAGCGACACGAGCCCGATGCGCTCGGCTTCGTCGCCGCTCACGGGCTCGCAGAGCAGCAGGTGGTATTTCGCCTTCGCCATCCCGCACAGGAGCGGCCAGACGATCGCCGCATGATCGCCCGCGGCGACGCCGAGGCGCGTGTGGCCGTCGATGATCCGCGCGCTCTTCGCGGCGATCGACACGTCGGCGAGCAGCCCGGCGACGAGCCCCGCGCCGACGGCGGGCCCGTGCATCGCCGACACGATCGGCTTGCCGCAGTTGATCACGTTGTAGACGAGATCGCGCGCCTCGCGCCAGACGCGCTCGCGCACCGCGTGGTCGTCGGCCATCCGCTCGACGAGCGCGAGATCGCCGCCCGCCGAGAAGCCCTTGCCTTCGCCGCGAATCACCGCGACGCGCGCGTGCGGATCGCGATCGACGTCGCGCCAGATGTCGGCGAGCTCGCGATGCATCGCTTCACTCGCGACCGCGAGACCGCTGCGGTTCGCGCCTTCGCCGCTCATCACGATTTCGAGGATGCCGTGCGGCTGGCGTCGGATGCGCAGCGCTTCGTAGCCGGCATAGAGGGCGAGATCGGGCATGCTGGACCTTCCTTCGATTGAGGGTGGGCGGCCGGGAGGCTTTCTGTCTCTCGATTCAGTGTAGCGAAGCCCGTTCGGACGGGCATCGGGCGAAACCCGGCGCGGGATCGGGAATCGGCGACGGGGCGCCTCGGAGAGAGTTTCTCACGTGTCGGCGGATAGTATCGTCGTGGCGACGCCCCCACCCCGCCAAATGCGCGTCGTTCTCGCCGCGCGCGCGGAACCCGTCTTTGTCCGGATCAATCGGCGTGAGCTTCGCAGGCGGCGCGACGACGTCCGGCATCGGATGGTCGCCATTCGCCGCGCCCGCCGCCGATACGCTGCCGCCCAGGTTTCTGGCGCTCCGCGCGGGATCTGCGCCGCCATGGAATTCAGCGGCCCGCCAGCATCGCGGCGGCTTCAGCCCGCCATCCTGCAGTCGGCCGATCACGGTCGCGCGAGCGCCCGGCAATGTCCGGCATGTCGGGCCGAGTCGACAAGAAAACGAGCTTCCCCCTATCGATCCAACGGCGCCACCGCCTGCTCGATCGCCCCGAAGATCGACTTGCCCGCCTCGTCGAACATCTCGATCTTTACCTTGTCGCCGTAACGCATGAACCCGGTCTGCGGCGCGCCGTGCTCGATCGTCTCGAGGCAGCGCTTCTCGGCGATGCAGCAGTAGCCGCGCTTCGCGTCCTGGTTCGACACCGTGCCCGAGCCGACGATCGAGCCCGCGCGCACATTGCGCGTCTTCGCCGCGTGCGCGATCAGTTGCCCGAAGTGAAACACCATGTCGGCGCCCGCGTCCGGCTGGCCAACCTTCTTGCCGTTCCAGTGGACGATCATCGGACGGTGCACGCGGCCGTCGCGCCAGTGCTCGCCGAGCTCGTCCGGCGTCACGGCGACCGGCGCGAACGCGGACGCCGGCTTGCTCTGGAAAAAGCCGAAGCCCTTCGCGAGCTCGGCGGGAATCAGATTGCGCAGCGACACGTCGTTGACGAGCGTGACGAGCCGCACGGCCTTCAGCGCTTCGTCGGGCGTCGCGCCCATCGGCACGTCGGCCGTGATCACCGCGACTTCCGCCTCGAAATCGATGCCCCACTCGTCCGACGCGCAGACGATGTCGTCGCGCGGCCCGAGGAAGTCGTCGCTGCCGCCCTGGTAGAGCAGCGGATCGGTCCAGAACTCCGGCGGCATCTCGGCGCCGCGCGCGCGGCGCACGAGCTCGACGTGGTTCACGTAAGCGGAGCCGTCCGCCCATTGGAACGCGCGCGGCAGCGGCGCCATGCAGTCGGCGGGCTCGAACGGGAACGCATTCCGCGCGCGGCCCTGGTTCAGCGCGTCGTACAGGTCGCGCAGCTGCGGCGCGTAGAACGCCCAGTCGTCGAGCACGCGCTGCAGCGTCGGCGCGATCGCGTCGGCGATCGCCGCCGTGTGCAGATCGCGGGATACGACGATCAGCTGGCCGTCGCGCGTGCCGTCCTTGAGCGAAGCAAGTTTCATAGAGAAGTGAGCCGTTGTAGTGACGATGGAAGGAATCTATTTTACGATGGTGAATCCGCTCGGCGGCGCGCGCCGCAAGCCGCGCGGACGTTCCGTTCTCTTTCTTCCCGCCACGCCGTGAACAAGTTCGCCTCAAACGCTCCCGACGACGATCTCGCCGACGACAACGACACCGCCGAGGAAAAGGTCCGCTCGGGCATCCAGTCGATCGAGGTCGGCTTTCGCCTCCTCGACGTGCTGACGAGCGAGCCGCGCGCGATGATGCTGCGCGACCTCGCGCAACGTGCGGAGATGAGTCCGGCGAAGGCGCACCGCTATCTCGTGAGCTTCCAGCGGCTCGGGCTCGTCTCGCAGGATCCGGTGTCGGGCCGCTACGAGCTCGGCGGCTTCGCGCTGCAGATGGGCCTCGCGCGGCTCGCGCGCGTCGACGGCGTGAAGCTCGCGCGGATCGCGCTGACCGCGCTGCGCGATCAGCTCGACCAGACAGTCGGCATCGCGGTATGGGGCAACCAGGGGCCGACGATCGTCCACTGGATGGAGTCGAGCCATCCGGCGAAGGCGTCGCTCAAGCTCGGCGATGTGATGCCGCTCCTTGGCTCGGCGACGGGCCTCGTGTTCGCCGCGTATCTGCCGCGCAGCAAGACGGTCGCGATGATCGAGCGCGAGCTCGCCGACACGCGGCGCGCAACGCATTACACCGGGCCGCGCACGCTCGCCGAAGTCGATGCCGTGCTCGCCGACGTGCGCGCGCATCGCGCAGCGCGCGTCGAAGGGATGCTGCTGCCGACGATCAACGCGTTCGGCATGCCCGTGTTCGACGCGGTCGGCGATCTCGCGCTCGCGATCATCGCGCTCGGCCACGAAGGCGCATTCGACCTCCGCTGGGACGGAGAGATCGACGTCGCGCTGCGCGCATGCGCACGGAAGCTGTCGTACGAGCTTGGGTATAGTGAAGGGGCGCGCGACGCCTGACCGGCGCCGCCGCATCCCGGCCGCGCGACTCGCGCGCGCCCCGTTTCGTCGCCGTTCGAGATGTTCGCCCGCCCTTGATGCCGCCGTCGTCCACCGTTTCGCCGAATCCGCGCATCGCGCCGCACCGCGTGCGGCGCGCGGTGCTCGCCTTCGCGCTCGTGCTCGTGCTGCACTGGCTCGCCGCGCTGTGGCTCGTGCGCTTTCGCGAGCCGTTCAAGCCGGTCGAGCCCGAGAACGTGCCGGTTCAGGTCGAATTGCTGAAACCCCGGCAGATCGAGCGCGCGCCGGCGCCGGCCAAGCCCGCCGCCGCTCGGCCGCAGGCCGCGCAAAAGCGCGCGGCTCCCGCGCCGCGCGCCCGCGCGCCGCATCGTTCGGAGCCCGTATTGAGCGCCGTCGAGTCTCCCGTCGAATCGCCCGCCGCGGCACCTGCGGCCGAGCCCGCGAGCAGCACCGCGACGGCCGGCGCGGCCAACAGCGCGTCGGGCAGCGCGGCAAGCGCCGCGTCGGGCGCCGGCGCAACCACGCGGCCCGGTGAAGGATCGATGGACGATGCATCGCCCGGCGTGAAGTTCGCGCTGCCGCCGTCGGGCGAGCTGCAATACGACACGTTCTACAACGGCATGCAGAACATGCCGGGCACGATCCACTGGCAGACGGACGGCAGCCGCTATTCGCTGTACGTGTCGATGCCGATGCCGTTCGTCGGCCCGTACACGTACGAGAGCCGCGGCCGCGTCGACGCATTCGGCATCGCGCCGGAGCGCTACGTCGAGACGCGCGGCAGGCGGCCGCCCGACTTCGCGATCTTCAATCGCGAGACGAAGCAAATCGTGTTCACGAGCACGCCGAATTCGGTCGCGCTGCCGGACGGCGCGCAGGACCGCTTCAGCATGCTGATGCAGCTCGCGGGCCTCGTCGGCGGCGATCCCGATGCGTATCGCCCCGGCGTCACGCGCGAGTTCTTCATCGTCGATCGCGACAGCGGCGAAACCTGGCCGATCACGACGATCGGCGACGAGACGATCTCGACGAGCGCGGGCTCGCTCGACGCCAGACATTTCATGCGCCTGCCGCGCCGCACGGGCGACACGCGCCGCATCGACATCTGGCTCGCGCCGTCGCTCGGCTGGCTGCCCGTGCGGATGGTTCAGACTGAACCGAACGGCGCGCAGATCGAACTGCTCCTGCATCGCCGCACGAGCACGCGCGGCGCGTCGAGCGATAGCGCAGACATAAGCGCGAACGCACGTGCGGGCTCAAGCGCAAACGCGGGCGCCGCACCCACATCGGCATCGGGCGCACCGCTCGGCGCAGACAATTCGGTAAATTCGACCGAAGCTACGCCGGCCATTTCGCCGGCTGTTCACGAGCAGCAACAACCTTGACAATCTTTGACACCAAGTTTCGTCCACGGGTGGAGAATCGGAAACGTTTTAAGGTCATCGGCATCCAACCGATACGCCCAGTGTAAAAACGACCGGCGTGCAGCGCCAACCCCTTGAAACCGGCTCGGTCTGCCCCACTTACGGGGCAACGAGGCCGAAAGCCATAGCAAAGAGGAGTGCCGCCATGCAAATGATCTACAACAGCCCCAACTACTGCGTCGTCGAATTTCCGCCGCAGGACGGCCATCACGCGATGAACTCAGGTGGCTACGAAATCGTCGACAAGAACGCGCAGCGCGAAATCTTCATCGACGGCGAACTCGCCGCGCGCTTTCGCGAGCACGTGAAGCAATTGATCCAGGCCGAGCCGTCGCTCGACGAGGTGGACGAATTCCTCGGACAGTTCGATAGCCTGATGACGCAGCCCGTCGTCCTCCACTGACGTCGCGCGGACGCGGCCGCTCGCCGGACCCGCAGGTCCGCCGAAGCGCCGCCGCCCGACGCGATCCGGCGCACTCCAACCCGCCCCCGCCCGGCTTGCCGCGCGGGGGCTTTGTTTGCCCGCGAGCGAGCGCCTCACGTACGACGGAAGCAGCGGCTACAATGACGGCTTTCCGATTGCCGGTAATCCGCCATGTCCGAGCCTACGCCGATCGTGTCTTCCGCCCAATCCGCCGCCCTCGCCGCGTCGTATACGCGCGGCGCCGAGCTGCCGCAGCTGCTCCAGAAGCGCATCTTGATCCTCGACGGCGCGATGGGCACGATGATCCAGCGCTACAAGCTCGACGAAGCCGCGTATCGCGGCGAGCGCTTCAAGGATTTCCCGCGCGACGTGAAGGGCAACAACGAGCTGCTGTCGATCACGCAGCCGCAGATCATCCGCGAGATCCACGATCAGTACTTCGCCGCGGGCGCGGACATCGTCGAAACGAACACGTTCGGCGCGACGGCCGTCGCGCAGGCCGATTACGGAATGGAAGACCTCGCCGTCGAGATGAACGCCGAGTCGGCCAAGCTCGCGCGCGAATCGGCCGCCAAATACGCGACGCCCGACAAACCCCGCTTCGTCGCGGGCGCGATCGGGCCGACGCCGAAGACGGCCAGCATCTCGCCCGACGTCAACGATCCGGGCGCGCGCAACATCACGTTCGACGAGCTGCGCGACGCGTACTACGCGCAGGCGAAGGCGCTCCTCGACGGCAGCGTCGACCTGTTCCTCGTCGAGACGATCTTCGACACGCTGAACGCGAAGGCCGCGCTGTTCGCGCTCGATCAACTGTTTGAAGATTCCGGCGAACGCCTGCCGATCATGATCTCGGGCACCGTGACCGATGCGTCTGGCCGCATCCTGTCCGGCCAGACGGTCGAAGCGTTCTGGAATTCGCTGCGCCATGCGAAGCCGCTCACGTTCGGCCTGAACTGCGCGTTGGGCGCGGCGCTGATGCGCCCGTACATCGCCGAGCTCGCGAAGCTGTGCGACACCTACGTGTCGTGCTACCCGAACGCGGGCCTGCCGAACCCGATGAGCGAAACCGGCTTCGACGAGACGCCCGACGTCACGTCCGGCCTCCTCAAGGAATTCGCGCAGGCGGGCCTCGTGAACATCGCAGGCGGCTGCTGCGGCACGACGCCCGAACACATCGCGGCGATCGCGAAGGCGCTCGCCGAAGTCAAGCCGCGCCGCTGGCCGAACCAGTACAGCGAAGCCGCCTGACGCACGCACGAGCCGCCGCCTCCCCACTCCAACCCGAATACGCACCGCCATGACCGACCATACGATGCGCCTAGCCGGCCTCGAGCCGTTCAACGTCACGTCCGGGACGCTCTTCATCAACGTCGGCGAACGCACCAACGTCACCGGCTCGAAGGCGTTCGCGCGAATGATCCTCAACGGCCAGTTCGACGAGGCGCTCGCCGTCGCGCGCCAGCAGGTCGAGAACGGCGCGCAGGTGATCGACGTCAACATGGACGAGGCGATGCTCGATTCCAGGGCGGCGATGGAGCGCTTCATGAACCTGATCGCGTCGGAGCCGGACATCGCGCGCGTGCCGATCATGATCGACTCGTCGAAGTGGGACGTGATCGAGGCGGGCCTCAAGTGCGTGCAGGGCAAGGCGATCGTCAATTCGATCTCGCTGAAGGAAGGCGAGGAAGCGTTCCGCCACCACGCGAACCTGATCCGCCGCTACGGCGCAGCAGCCGTCGTGATGGCGTTCGACGAGACGGGCCAGGCCGATACCTACGAGCGCAAGACCGAGATCTGCAAGCGCTCGTATGACTTCCTCGTAAACGAAGTCGGCTTCCCGCCGGAAGACATCATCTTCGATCCGAACATCTTCGCGGTCGCGACGGGCATCGAGGAGCACAACAACTACGCGGTCGACTTCATCGAGGCGACTCGCTGGATCAAGCAGAACCTGCCGTACGCGAAGGTGAGCGGCGGCGTGTCGAACGTGTCGTTCTCGTTTCGCGGCAACGACCCGGTGCGCGAGGCGATCCACACCGTGTTCCTCTACCACGCGATCCAGGCGGGGATGGACATGGGCATCGTCAACGCGGGCCAGCTCGGCGTGTATGCGGAACTCGATCCGGAATTGCGCGAGCGCGTCGAGGACGTGATCCTGAACCGCCGCGCGGATTCCACCGACCGCCTGCTCGAGATCGCCGACAAGTTCAAGACGGGCGCGGCGAAGAAGGAAGAGAACCTCGAGTGGCGCAACCAGCCTGTCGAGAAGCGTCTCGCGCACGCGCTCGTGCACGGCATCACGAACTTCATCGTCGAGGACACCGAGGAAGCGCGCGCGAAGATCGCCGCCGCCGGCGGCCGCCCGATCAACGTGATCGAAGGCCCGCTGATGGACGGCATGAACGTCGTCGGCGACCTGTTCGGCCAGGGCAAGATGTTCCTGCCGCAGGTCGTGAAGTCGGCGCGCGTGATGAAGCAAGCGGTCGCGCACCTGATCCCGTTCATCGAGGAAGAGAAGCGCCTCCTCGCCGAAGCGGGCGGCGACGTGCGCGCGAAGGGCAAGATCGTCATCGCGACCGTGAAGGGTGACGTGCACGACATCGGCAAGAACATCGTGTCGGTCGTGCTCCAGTGCAACAACTTCGAAGTGGTCAACATGGGCGTGATGGTCCCGTGCAACGAGATCCTCGCGAAGGCGAAGGTCGAGGGCGCGGACATCATCGGGCTGTCCGGCCTCATCACGCCGAGCCTCGAGGAGATGGCGTACGTCGCGTCGGAAATGCAGCGCGACAACTACTTCCGCGTGAAGAAGATTCCGCTCTTGATCGGCGGCGCGACCACCTCGCGCGTGCACACGGCCGTGAAGATCGCGCCGAACTATGAAGGCCCCGTCGTCTATGTGCCGGACGCGTCGCGTTCGGTGTCGGTCGCGTCGAGCCTGCTGTCCGACGAGGGCGCGACGAAGTACCTCGACGAGCTGAAGTCCGATTACGAACGCATCCGTCACCAGCACGCGAACAAGAAGGCGCTGCCGCTCGTCACGCTCGCAGAGGCGCGCGCGAACAAGACGAAGATCGACTGGGCGCACTACACGCCCGTCAAGCCGAAGTTCATCGGCCGGCGCGTGTTCAAGAACTACGACCTGAACGAGCTCGCGAACTACATCGACTGGGGCCCGTTCTTCCAGACCTGGGATCTCGCCGGCCCGTACCCGGCGATCCTGAACGACGAGATCGTCGGCGAATCGGCGCGGCGCGTGTTCTCCGACGCGAAATCGATGCTCGCGCGCCTGATCCAGGGCCGCTGGCTGACCGCGAACGGCGTGATCGCGCTCTTGCCCGCCAATACGGTGGGCGACGACGACATCGAGATCTACAAGGACGACACGCGCTCGGAAGTGCTGCTCACGTGGCGCAACCTGCGCCAGCAGAGCGTGCGCCCGGTGGTGGACGGCGTGATGCGGCCGAACCGGTCGCTCGCCGACTTCATCGCGCCGAAGGATTCGGGCGTCGCCGACTACATCGGGATGTTCGCGGTGACGGCCGGGATCGGCGTCGATGCGAAGGAAAAGCAGTACGAGGCGGATCACGACGACTACAGCGCGATCATGCTGAAGGCGCTCGCGGACCGCTTCGCCGAAGCGTTCGCCGAGGCGATGCACGCGCGCGTGCGCCGCGAGCTGTGGGGCTACGCGGCGGGCGAGCAGCTCGACAACGACGCGCTGATCGCCGAGAAGTACGCGGGCGTCCGCCCGGCTCCCGGCTACCCGGCGTGCCCCGATCACCTCGTGAAACGCGCAATGTTCGAAGCGCTTCATACGGACGAGATCGGGATGAGCATCACCGATTCGCTCGCGATGCTGCCTGCCGCGAGCGTGTCGGGCTTCTATCTCGCGCACCCGGACAGCACGTACTTCTCGGTCGGCAAGATCGGCCAGGACCAGCTCGATGATTACGCGCGCCGGATGGCGCTGTCGAAGGCGGACGCGGAGCGCGCGCTCGCGCCGCTGCTCTGACGGCCGCTACCGCCGCCGCGCGCGGGGGGCGAGTCGGGGAAGTGGCGGCAGTGCGTCTCCGCCGCCGCCGCAACCCGTTTCCGCCCTCGGCGCGCGCAAGCCTCGTCGCGCCGCCGGAGGGCGGCCACGCCGCCCTCCGCGGCCCCAAAAACGCAAAAAGCCCGCACGAGGCGGGCTTTCCGGGTGGCGAAGGGCCGGCGAACGGCGCTCAGAAGCCCCAGTGGATGTCGGCGTTCTGCGCCTTCGCTTCGCGCAGCATCACGAGGAACGGCGCGACGCGTTGCGCGAGGCTCGGCGCGACTTCGTGGTGCGGATGATCGGGTTCGTCTTCATGGAAGTGGCCCGCATGCTCGGCCCGCGCCTGCCTGGCCTGGTTGACGGCGCCTTCGAGCTTCGCGATCGCGTCGTCGAGCTCGTCGGACGTGATCACGCCGCGCTCGCCGAGCTGCTTGCCGACGACGCCGAGCACGTAGACTGCGAAATCCTTCAGCACATCCAGATCTTGTGCCGCCTTGCTTTTGAACGTAATCATGACAACTCCCTTTTCATCTTGTCGTGCTCGCCGTACGTCCGCGACGGACGCCCGGCCGGCGCGCTGAACAAACGTCGGGGGCGCTTGGCACCTTAGCGGCATATTAGCACCTGTTAAAATTCAGCGATCCCTGAAACGCGCGCCGTGCGGCGCGACGGCGGCCCGGCGGGACCGCCGCCAACGATATCTTCGACCAGCATGCTGCCTGCTCAAAAACATACTCTCGAAACCCTGCTCGAAAACAGCGTGAAGCAGGTCGTCCAGGCGTCGAAAGGCGACGCCGACGCCACATTCGTCCTCCCCGCGATCGCCCTCGAGCGCCCGAAGGTCGCCGCGCACGGCGACGTCGCGTGCAACGTCGCGCTGCAACTCGCGAAGCCGCTCGGCGCCAATCCGCGCCAGCTCGCCGAGAAAATCGTCGCCGCGCTGACCGCGCAGCCCGAAGCGGCGGGCCTCGTCGACGCAGCCGAGATCGCCGGCCCCGGCTTCATCAACCTGCGCTTGACGCCCGCGTCGAAGCAGGCGGTGATCAGCGCGGTATTCGCCGAGGGCCGCGCGTTCGGCGCGTCCGACCGCGACCACGGCAAGCGCGTGCTGCTCGAATTCGTGTCCGCGAACCCGACGGGCCCGCTGCACGTCGGCCACGGCCGCCAGGCGGCGCTCGGCGACGCGCTCGCGAACGTGCTCGCGAGCCAGGGCTACGCGGTGCATCGCGAGTTCTACTACAACGACGCGGGCGTGCAGATCGGCAATCTCGCGATCTCGACGCAGGCGCGCGCCCGGGGCCTGAAGCCGGGCGACGCCGGCTGGCCTGAGGCCGCGTACAACGGCGAGTACATCGCCGACATCGCGCGCGACTACCTGAACGGCGAAACCGTCGCCGCGAGCGACGGCGAGCCGGTGACGGGCAAGCGCGACATCGAGGATCTCGAAGCGATCCGCAAGTTCGCGGTCACGTACCTGCGCCGCGAACAGGACATGGACCTGAAGGCGTTCGGCGTGAAGTTCGACCAGTACTATCTGGAGTCGTCGCTCTACACGGAAGGCCGCGTCGAGAAAACGGTCGATGCGCTGATCGAGGCCGGCATGACCTACGAGCAGGAAGGCGCGCTGTGGCTGCGCACGACCGACGAAGGCGACGACAAGGATCGCGTGATGCGCAAGACGGACGGCACGTACACGTACTTCGTGCCGGACGTCGCATACCACGTGACGAAGTGGGAGCGCGGCTTCACGAAGGTCATCAACATCCAGGGCTCGGATCACCACGGCACGATCGCGCGCGTGCGCGCGGGCCTGCAGGGGCTGCACATCGGGATTCCGAAGGGCTATCCCGACTACGTGCTGCACAAGATGGTGACGGTCATGCGCGACGGCCAGGAAGTGAAGATCTCGAAGCGCGCGGGCAGCTACGTGACGGTGCGCGACCTGATCGAATGGTCGGGCGGCGCGACGCCTGGCTCGGAGGCGTCGCCCGACCTGCTCGACGAGGCGACGATCACGCGCGGCCGCGACGCGGTGCGCTTCTTCCTGATTTCCCGCAAGGCGGACACCGAATTCGTGTTCGACATCGATCTCGCGCTGAAACAGAACGACGAAAACCCGGTCTACTACGTGCAGTATGCGCATGCGCGGATCTGCTCGGTGCTCAACGAGTGGAAATCGCGCTACGGCGCGACCGACGCGCTCTTCGCGAACGCGGACCTGTCGCCGCTCGACAGCAAACAGGCGACGGCGCTGATGCAGAAGCTCGCCGAATACCCGGACGTGCTCGCGCATGCGGCGAGCGAGCTCGCGCCGCACGCGGTCGCGTTCTACCTGCGCGACCTCGCGAGCGAGTTTCACTCGTTCTACAATGCGGAGCGCGTGCTCGTCGACGAAGAAGCGCCGCGCACCGCGCGCGCCGCGCTCCTTGCGGCGACGCGCCAGGTGCTCGAAAACGGTCTCGCGATGCTCGGCGTATCCGCGCCCAGCAAGATGTAAAGCCGAGGCCGTCGGCCAAGCGCCGCGGTGCAGCGCGCCGCGGCTGTTTCACGAAATTTTTCGCAGGTGACTCAAGCAATGGCAAAACCACGCCGCACGTCGAAGCAATCGAAACAAGCCGGAGGAACATTTCTTGGTATCGTGCTGGGCCTCATCGTCGGCCTGGCCATCGCGGTAGTGGTGGCGCTCTATATCACCCGCGCGCCGTCGCCGTTCGTGTCGAAGGTCGCGCCGCCGTCCGACAACAACGCGAGCCAGCCGCAGCAGTTCGACCCGAACCGCGCGCTGCAGGGCAAGACGCCCGGCCAGCCGGTCACGCCGCAGGCCGCGCAGCCCGCGCCGCCCAACACGGCGCCCGGCCAGGCCGCGAACCCGAGCCAGCCGCCGCTCTTGCCCGAGCCGCAGATCGTCGAAGTGCCGTCGTCGAATAACGGCAACGGCTCGACGAGCGCGTCGAACAATGCCGCGGACAACGGCGTCGCCGTCGCGCCGAAGCCCGCCGACATCACGCCGCCGCCCGCGAAGAAGCCGCAGACGGCCGCGAACGGCAGCTCGGCGCCGCACGTCGCGAACAACAACGCGCAGGCGAGCGCCGCGACGCCGCCGAAGACCGCGCAGGCGCCGAAGGGCGCGTCGTCGGCGACGACGGCCGCCGCGAAGCCGGCGCCGGGCGCCGACGCGAACACCGGCTACTTCCTGCAGGTGGGCGCGTACAAGACCGAGGCGGACGCCGAGCAGCAGCGCGCGCGCCTGGGCTTCCAGGGCTTCGAGTCGAAAGTGTCGAAGCGCGACGTGAGCGGCGTCACCTACTTCCGCGTGCGGATCGGGCCGTTCTCGAAATTCGAGGACATGAACTCCGCGCGTCAGCGGTTGTCCGATGCGGGAGTCGATACCGCCGTGATCCGCTTCACGAAGCAGTAAGCTGCGCCGTCGCCCGGCATCCGCCCGACATCGTTACCCACGCAACCGATTGAACGTTCGAACATGAAAAAACTGCTTAGCACGCTGTTCCTGTCCCTGAGCCTCGTCGCGGGTTTCGCGCAGGCGTCGCCCGCCGCGCCCGTGGCCGGCAAGGACTTCGAAGTGATGAAGTCGCCGCAGCCGGTGTCCGCGCCGGCCGGCAAGGTCGAGGTGATCGAGTTCTTCTGGTACGGCTGCCCGCACTGCTACGAGTTCGAGCCGACGGTCGAGACGTGGGTGAAGAAGCAAGGCGACAAGATCGCATTCAAGCGCGTGCCGGTCGCGTTCCGCGACGACTTCATCCCGCACTCGAAGCTGTTCTATGCGCTGTCGGCGCTCGGCATCTCCGAAAAGGTCACGCCCGCCGTGTTCAACGCGATCCACAAGGAGAAGAACTATCTGCTGACGCCGCAGGCGCAGGCCGACTTCCTCGCGACGCAAGGCGTCGACAAGAAGAAGTTCCTCGATGCGTACAACTCGTTCAGCGTGCAGAGCCAGGTGAAGCAATCGGCCGAGCTGCTGAAGAGCTACGCCATCGACGGCGTGCCGACGATCGTCGTCCAGGGCAAGTACAAGACGGGCCCGGCATACACGAACAGCCTGGAAGGTACAGCGCAAGTGCTCGACTACCTCGTCAAGCAAGTGCAGGACAAGAAGCTGTAACGTCCCGCCCCGCGCCGGCATGAACGCCCCTCTTCCCCTCAAGGTCTTCATCACCGGCGCGTCCAGTGGCCTCGGCCTCGCGCTCGCCGCCGAATATGCGCGGCAGGGCGCGACGCTCGGCCTCGTCGCGCGGCGCGCGGATGTGCTCGCCGAATTCGCGCAACGCTTCCCCAAAGCCGCGATCTCGATCTACCCGGCCGACGTGCGCGACGCCGACGCGCTCGCGCTCGCTGCGGCGCGCTTCGTTGCCGCGCACGGCTGTCCGGACGTCGTGATCGCGAACGCCGGCATCAGCAAGGGTGCGATCACGGGCGAAGGCGATCTCGCCGCGTTCCGCGAGATCATGGACGTCAACTACTACGGGATGGTCGCGACGTTCGAGCCGTTCATCGCGCCGATGACAGCCGCGCGGCGCGGCACGCTCGTCGGCGTCGCGAGCGTCGCCGGCGTGCGCGGGCTGCCTGGCTCGGGCGCGTACAGCGCGTCGAAGTCGGCAGCAATCAAGTATCTCGAGGCGCTCCGGGTCGAGCTGCGGCCCGCGCAGGTTGCAGTCGTGACGATCGCGCCCGGCTACATCCGCACGCCGATGACCGAGCACAACCCGTATCCGATGCCGTTCCTGATGGACGCGGACCGCTTCGCGAAGCGCGCGGCGATCGCGATCGCGCAAAAGGCGGCGTTTCGCGTGATTCCCTGGCAGATGGGCGTCGTCGCGAAGCTGCTGCACGTGATGCCGCGCTGGCTGTACGACCGCCTCTTCGAGAAAGCGCCGCGCAAGCCGCGGGCGAAGGCGGGCTGAACAGGGCCGCGAGCGGCGTCTGTCGCCGTTTGCCGGTTCGTCGTTGGCCGTTTTTCTCGTTGCCGTTGAGCGGCGCGCTTTGCGCTGCGTCTCTCGTCTCTCGTCTCTCGTCTCTCGTCTCTCGTCTCTCGTTCGCTCGTCGGACGAACGTCGACGAACGGTAGCGTGCCAAAAACAAGCCTCGGCCGACAATCGCAACGAGCTTCACGCCCCGTCGCCCGCGGCCCGCTCCCCGTCGCCGGTCAACGCTCGCACATCCCGCACTGCACCTTCGCGTCCCGTCATCGTCACACGAGCCGTATCACGTGCGGCCGCGTAGATCTTCTTCGCGCCGGCGGCCTTCAGCCCTCCGACAAACGCGCGCCCCAGACCGCGATTCGAGCCGGTCACCAATACGACAGCATCATCCAGTTTCATCTCAATGCTGGCTGACAAGACCACGGATTCGCACGGCGTTGTCCGCATGCGCAAGCGAGCAACGCCGCAACCCGGACGAAGCCGCATGCGTCGAGATCGACGCGCACGTCTCGCCGCCAAATCGATGCATATGCATTTATTCGTCGGCCAAGACAGCGAAACATTACCCCGATATGCCGCCGCCAATCGGCACGAAATCATGCATATGCATTTTGTACGTCATAGAATATTCGTTGCCGACGAACCCTTCAGAAGGACCCGCGATGAGCGACGCTCCGATGAGACTCCTGTGCCACTGCGGCACGTTGCGCCAGGCCACGCGCGCCATCACGTCGCTCTATGACACGCATCTCGCGAAGCACGGCATCCGCGTCACGCAGTTCACGATCCTCGCGGCGCTGCACGGCTACGGCACGCTGCAGACGGGCGAGCTCGCGACGCGCCTGCTGCTCGACCAGACCACGCTGAGCCGCACGCTCGCGACGCTGCAATCGAATCAGCTTGTGCGCGCCGAAACCGGCGACGATCAGCGGGTGCGCTTATGGCGCCTCACGCCGAAGGGCGCCGCGTTGTACAAGGCGTCCCGTGTCGATTGGGAAGCGGCGCAGCGCGACGTGTATCGGCGCATCGGCAAGCGGAACATGCAAGCGCTCGACGCCGAGATCTTCGCGCTCGCCGAGGCGCTCTCGGACTGATCCGCCGTTCGGCGACGCTCCACCCACGCGGCGCACCGCTCCATGCTGCGCGCCGCGGTGCGGCACACGCGCCCATCCGCACACGCGCAGGAGCCCGAATGGTTCACGACGGCGCCGATCGGCGCACTGTGCAAGCTGTTCGCGCGCACCGGCTGGCAGCCGTCGGACATCGACTATTACGAGATCAACGAGGCGTTCGCGATCGTGCCGATGGCGGTGATGCGCGAATTCGGCCTGCCCCGCGCACGCGTGAACGCGCACGGCGGCGCATGCGCGATCGGCCATCCGATCAGCGCGTCGGGTGCGCGCATCGTCGTCGCGCTGCTCGGCGTGCTGCGCGCACGCGGCGCGCGGCGCGGCGTCGCGAGCCTCTGCATCGGCGGCGGCGAGGGGACCGCGCTGGCGATCGAGCTGACGTAACGCCGCCGCCCCGCGGCACCGCGCCGCTGCGGCGGCGATTCCGGCGTCGCGACACGGTGCGTTCCGACGCCGATTAACGTCGAGCGCATATTGACGGTATGCTATCCCGCTGGCGTGCGGCCGCTGCGGCGTTGCCGCCCGCCGTCATCAGAATTACGCCACGTGGGAGATCTCATGCGCTTCACGCTCATCGCCGCCGCTGCGCTCATCGCCGCCGCCCCCGCCGTCGTCGCCGCGAAACCGCTGACGGTCTGCACCGAATCGAGCCCGGACGGCTTCGACGTCGTGCAGTACAACTCGCTCGTCACGACGAATGCGTCCGCCGACGTCATCTTCAACACGCTCGTGTCGTACGACGAAGCGACAAAGAAGGTGGTGCCCGCGCTCGCGGACAAATGGGACGTCAGCGCCGACGGCCTCACGTACACGTTCCACTTGCGCCCGAACGTCGCATTCCAGACCACCGACTACTTCAAGCCGACGCGCGCGCTCGACGCGGACGACGTCGTCTTCACGTTCAGCCGGATGCTCGACGATGCGAATCCATGGCACAAGGTCGCGGGCGCGAGCGGCTTTCCGCATGCGCAGTCGATGGGGCTCGTGAAGCTCGTGAAGGCGGTCACGAAGGTCGACAACGATACCGTGAAATTCGAGCTGAACGAGCCGAACGCGACGTTCGTGCCGATCCTGACGATGGGCTTCGCGTCGATCTACCCGGCCGAGTACGCGGATCAGCTTCTCAAGGCGGGCAAGCAGACCGATCTGAACGCGAAGCCGATCGGCACCGGCCCGTTCGTGCTGAAGAGCTACACGAAGGACGCGGTGATCCGTTACGAAGCGAACCCGACGTACTGGGGGCCGAAGCCGAAGGTGGAGCGCCTCATCTACGCGATCACGCCCGATCCGTCGGTGCGCGCGCAGAAGGTGAAGGCGGGCGAATGCCAGATCGCGCTGTCGCCGAAGCCGCAGGACGTCGCGGCGGCGAAGGCCGACCGCGCGCTGAAGGTCGTCGAGACGCCCGCGTTCATGACCGCGTTCGTCGCGCTCAACACGCAGAAGAAGCCGCTCGACAACGACAAGGTCCGCGAGGCGATCAATCTCGCGTTCGATCGCACGACCTACCTGAAAGTCGTGTTCGACAACACCGCGACGCCCGCGACGAACCCGTACCCGCCGAACACGTGGAGCTATGCGAAATCGATCGCGCCGTATCCGCACGATCCGGCGAAGGCGAAGCAGCTGCTCGCGTCGGCGGGCTTCCCGAACGGCTTCGCGACGACGATCTGGGTGCGCCCGACGGGGAGCGTGCTGAACCCGAACCCGAAGGCGGGCGCGGAGCTGCTGCAGGCGGACCTCGCGAAGATCGGCGTGAAGGCGGACGTGAAGGTGATCGAATGGGGCGAGCTGATCAAGCAGGCGAAGCTCGGCCAGCACGACCTGCTGTTCATGGGCTTTGCCGGCGACAACGGCGATCCGGACAACATCCTCACGCCGCAATTCAGCTGCAACGCGGTGAAGTCGGGGCTCAACTTCGCGCGCTATTGCGATCCGAAGCTCGACAAGCTAATCACCGACGGCAAGGAAACCGCCGACCAGGCGAAGCGCGCGAAGCTGTATGAAGCCGCGCAGAAGATCATCCACGACGAGGCGCTGTGG
Source organism: Burkholderia sp. BDU5 (assembly GCF_001522845.1). NCBI lineage: Bacteria > Pseudomonadati > Pseudomonadota > Betaproteobacteria > Burkholderiales > Burkholderiaceae > Burkholderia > Burkholderia sp. BDU5. Next base: position 217,001 of record NZ_LOWC01000109.1, read on the forward strand.
ATTCCGCTCGGCTATCCGACCGCGGCGGCGATCACGCGCCCGAACGTCACCGGCTATCGCGTGAGCCCGTTCGGGCGGCAGCACTTCGACACGGTGTCGGTGCAGTAAAGCCGAGCCGCCACGGCCCGGGCGCAAGCCGCGCACCGGGCCATGCTTGTCTGTCGAGCGCACCGCTTGCTATACTGCGCGCACCTTTCATCCGACGAATTCCGAGCCGCCAAGTGGACAACTGAGCCTTTCCAGAATGGTTTCGCCGCCGTGCGATGCACATCGTGCGCGCCGCGCGAAAGTCGCAACCCATTTTCGGAGGTGCTCATGGCTCAGGCCGCATCCGCCACCGCGCTCGTCGCGCTCCATCGCGTTTCCTTCCGCTTCGACGACGGCGTCACGCTGTTCGATTCGCTCGACCTCACGTTCGATCGCACGCCGACCGCGATCGTCGGCCGCAACGGCGCCGGCAAGAGCGTGCTCGCGCGCCTGATCGCGGGCCGGCTCGCGCCGACGGCGGGCGCGATCGGCCGGCATGCGTCGATCGCCTTCGTCGCACAGCACGATGCCGACGCGACGCACGACCCGCAACGCACGGCCGCCGCCGTCGCGCATCTCGACGCACCGCTAGCGGCGCTCGAGCGCGTCGCGCGCGGCGATGCGCTCGAAGACGACTTCGACACGCTCGACGGGCGCTGGGATCTTGCCGAGCGCTGGCGCGCGGCGCTCGACGATGCCGGCCTGCCGATCGACGCCGATGCGCCCGCGCACACGCTGAGCGGCGGCCAGCTCGCACGCGTCGCGATGATCGGCGCGCTGCTGTCGGGCGCCGACCTGCTCGTCCTCGACGAGCCGACGAACCATCTCGATGCACCCGGCCGCACATGGCTGCGCGCCGCGCTCGCCCGCTGGCGCGGCGGCCTGATCGTCGTCAGCCACGATCGCGCGCTGCTGCACGAGGTCGCGCGGATCGTCGAGCTGACGCCGCGCGGCGCGCGCGTCTACGGCGGCAACTACGCCGCGTATCGCGCGCAGCGCGACGCCGAAGCGCACGCGGCGCAGGCCGCGCTCGATCACGCACGCGCGGAGCGCGACCGCGAGCGCCGCCGGCTCGCGCGCGAGCACGACACGATCCAGCGGCATGCGGCCGGCACACGCCGCTATGCGCTGACGGCAAACGTGTCGAGTACCGAGCGCATGGCGCTGATCGGCAGTGCGAACGACATCATGGGCCGCGTGCGGCGCGATCATCGCGACGCGAAGGCCGCAATGAGCGACGCAGTGCAGGAGGCGGCGCAGCGCGTCGAGCCGGACGCGCCGGTGCTGGTGTCGCTGCCGGGCACCGAAGTCGGCGCGCGCCGCCGGCTCTTCACGCTCGACGCCGCGCGCCTGCCGTGGCTGCCCGCGCACGCGCGCGCCGCGACCGTCACGTGGTCCGCGTACGGGCCCGCGCGGATCGCGCTCGCGGGACTGAACGGCTGCGGGAAATCGACGCTGCTGCGCGTGCTCGCCGGCGAACTCGCGCCTCGCTCGGGACGCTGCGACACGCACGTGCCGCTCGCGTATCTCGATCAGCGGCTCGCGCTGCTCGATCCGCAGCGCTCGGTCGTCGAGCAGCTCGCGGCGCTGCGCACGCCGCTCGTGGAAGGCGAGCTGCGCAGCCGCCTCGCGCTGCTACAGCTCGACGCGACGCGCGCGACTCAGCCGACCGCGCGCCTGAGCGGCGGCGAGCGGCTGAAGGCCGCGCTCGCGTGTGCGCTCTGGCGCGAGACGCCCGCGCAGCTCTTGTTGCTGGACGAGCCGACGAACCACCTCGATCTCGAATCGGTGCAGGCGTTCGAAGCGGCGCTCGAGGATTTCCCGGGCGCGATCGTCGTGGTGTCGCACGACGCGGCGTTCATCGACGCGCTCGCACCGACGCATACGATGCGGTGGACGGCAGATGGGTGGCGCTTCGAGCCCGTCGCGTGACGCCGGATCGCCGGGCATCCGAGATTGGGCCGGCGACGGCGATTCGATGTCGGGAGCGGGATCGAGCCGAGGCATGAAACCGGTGGCCTGAAGACGGCCGACGGCCCGCAACAAGCGATGCGCTCGCTTGCTGAGGCGGCGGATGGCTGCCTGCCTCAGGGGAGGGCATGCGCGCGGCAAACATCGCACGCCGAACGATGCCGGGCAATCGACGATCGGCGCAACGCGAACGGCAATCGAATCAACCACCCGCAAGCGACATCGACGCGCCGCAATCGACAGCCCGAAATCGATCGCCCGAAGCCGCCCCCGCGCCGCCGGCCGCATCAGCCCGCCTGCCGGAACCGGATCACGCCGTCCGCGCCCGTCTCGCGCACGAGCTCGCCCGCGAGCCACAGCAGGTTCAGGTGCGCGATCGCCTCGCCGAGCGCAAAAGTCATCTGATGAATGTCGAGCTCGCGCCGCCGGAACATGATCGGCACGATGTCGGCCGCGCTCGACGGCCGCTCGCGGCACGCGTCGCGCACCTCGGCGAGCCGCGCGTCGTGATGCGCGCGCAGCTGCGCGATGCGCGTGTGCAGCCCGCGGAACGGCTTGCCGTGCGACGGCAGCACGAGCGTGTCGGACGCCATCGCCTCGTAGCGGCCGAGCGAGCCCAGATAGAGCGCGAGCGGATTCGCCTCCGGCTCGAGATCGAACACCGACACGTTCGTCGAGATCCGCGGCAGCACCATGTCGCCGGAAATCAGCACACCGTCCGCTGCGCTGTGGAGCGCGCAATGTTCGGGAGAATGGCCGTAGCCCGTGACGACGCGCCATTCTCGTCCGCCGATCTCGACCGCGTCGCCCTCGCGCAGCCGCCGGTAGCGCGGCGGCACGCCGGGCACGAGATCCGAGAAGTAGCTGCGGCGGTTGCGCAGCTTGTCGAGCGCGGCGGCGTCGGTCAGGCCATGGCGCGCGAAGTGCTCGGCCGCGCCCGGCCCGCCCGCATTCGAGCCGTTGCCGGCCGCCATCAGGCAGCCGAACAGGTATTCGCCGAGCGTCATCCACAGCCGCACGTTCCAGCGCGCGCCGTCGCCGCCTTCGCACAGCCAGTTCGCGAGTCCGAAATGATCCGGATGGCAGTGCGTGACGATCACGCGCAGCACGGGCAGGCCGTCCAGATGCGCATCGAAGATCCGCTCCCAATGCGCCTTGATGTCCGCCGACGCGATCCCGCAGTCGACGATCGTCCAGCCCGCCTGCCCGTCGATCTCGTCGCGCAACAGCCAGAGGTTGATGTGGTCGAGCGCGAACGGCAGCGGCATGCGCAACCAGCGCACGCCCGGCGCGACCTCGACGAAGCTGCCCGGCTCGGGCAGCGTGTCGGCGAACGGGTAATCGAGTTGGTGTTCCAGTGCGTTCATCGGGGGTGTCTCGTTGCGTTGTCGTCGGGCCCGCGGTGCGGCGCGAACCGGAACCGATTCTATCGCTCAACGCGAAACCGCGCGCCGCGAGCCTTCGCGCCCCTGAAAAAAGATCGCGCCACGATCCCGCGCGAACCCCGAGCGTTGCGGGAAGATCCGCGAAACGTCGGCGAACGTCGCTGAACCGTTCGCGCGGGCCGCCTGCGCCGAATCGCCCCGCTTTGCCTAAAGCACGCCGTCCGGGCGCTAAAATGGCGTGAGCTTTCCGCCTGTGAGCCCGCGCACGATGAATCACTTTCCCAAACTGCTGTCCTCGCAGATCGGCTTCGACGTCGCGCAGACGATCCTCGAGAACTTCGATCGCCACTACCGGATCTTCCGCGAAGCGGCCGTCGAAGCGAAGGATCTGTTCGAGGGCGCGAACTGGCATGGGCTGCAGCGGCTCGCGCGCGAGCGCATCACGTCGTACGACGACCGCGTGCGCGAATGCGTCGAGCTGCTCGAAGACGAGTACGACGCCGAGAACATCGACAGCGAAGTCTGGCCGCAGATCAAGCTGCATTACATCGGTCTCCTGACATCGCACCGTCAGCCCGAATGCGCGGAGACGTTCTTCAATTCGGTGTGCTGCAAGATCCTGCATCGCTCGTACTTCAACAACGACTTCATCTTCGTGCGCCCGGCGATCTCGACCGAATACATCGAGAACGACGAGCCCGCCGCGAAGCCGACCTACCGCGCGTACTATCCGGGCAGCGAGGGGCTCGCGGCGACGCTCGAGCGGATCGTCACGAATTTCCAGCTGAACCCGCCGTTCGAGCATCTCGAGCGCGACATCGCCTGCATCATGCAGGCGATCCACGACGAGTTCGGCGCGTTCGACGAAGCGGTGAATTTCCAGATCCACGTGCTGTCGTCGCTGTTCTACCGGAACAAGACCGCGTACATCATCGGCCGCATCATCAACGGCGACCGCGTGCTGCCGTTCGCGGTGCCGATCCGCCACGTGCGCGCGGGCCTTCTCGCGCTCGACACCGTGCTGCTGCGCCGCGACCAGTTGAAGATCATCTTCAGCTTCTCGCACTCGTACTTCCTCGTCGACATGAACGTGCCGTCCGCGTACGTGCAGTTCCTGCGTTCGATCATGCCGGGCAAGCCGAAGGCCGAAATCTACACGTCGGTGGGCCTGCAGAAGCAGGGCAAAAACCTGTTCTATCGCGATCTGCTGCATCACCTGTCGCATTCGAGCGACCGCTTCATCGTCGCGCCCGGCATCAAGGGGCTCGTGATGCTCGTGTTCACGCTGCCGTCGTTTCCGTACGTGTTCAAGATGATCAAGGACCGCTTCCCGCCGCCGAAGGAAACGACGCGCGAGCAGATCATGGACAAGTACCTGCTCGTCAAGCGCCACGACCGTCTCGGCCGGATGGCGGACACGCTCGAATACTCGAGCGTCGCCCTGCCGCTCGCGCGGCTCGACGACGCGCTCGTGCGCGAGCTCGAAAAGGAAGTGCCGTCGCTGCTCGAATACGACGGCGACAACCTCGTCATCGAGCACCTGTACATCGAGCGCCGGATGGTGCCGCTCAACCTGTATCTGCAAAGCGGCAACGACGCGAAGATCGAGCACGGCGTGCGCGAGTACGGCAACGCGGTGAAGGAGCTGATCCAGGCGAACATCTTCCCCGGCGACATGCTGTACAAGAACTTCGGCGTCACGCGCCACGGGCGCGTCGTGTTCTACGACTACGACGAGATCGAGTACCTGACCGACTGCAACGTCCGCCGCGTGCCGCCGCCGCGCACCGACGAAGACGAGATGTCCGGCGAACCGTGGTATACGGTCGGCCCGCACGACATCTTCCCGGAAACCTACGCGCCGTTCCTGCTCGGCGATCCGCGCGTGCGCGAATACTTCATGAAGCATCACGCCGACTTCTTCGATCCGCAACTCTGGCAGGACAGCAAGGACCGCCTGCTGCGCGGCGAGCTGCCCGATTTCTTCGCGTACGAGCCGGCGCTGCGCTTCTGCATCCGCTATCCGGCGCGTTTCTCCGAAGGCGACGCGGCCGACGCCGGCAAGCGCGCCGCCGCATGAGCGCGGCCGCCCGCCGCGCACGAACGCCCCTCTTTCATCCCACGGAAACGACTTGAGATGAACACGAACGACCATCCGCTCTCCCATCTGTTCGACAACAACGACGCCTGGGTCAAACGCAAGCTCGCCGGCGACCCGCAATACTTCTCGCGCCTCGCCGACCAGCAGGCACCCGAGTATCTGTGGATCGGCTGCTCCGATTCGCGCGTGCCCGCGAACCAGATCATCGGCCTGCCGCCCGGCGAAGTGTTCGTCCACCGCAACATCGCGAACGTCGTCGTGCACACCGACCTCAACTGCCTGTCGGTGATCCAGTTCGCGGTCGATCTGCTGAAGGTCAAGCACATCATGGTCGTCGGCCACTATGGCTGCTCCGGCGTGAACGCGGCGCTGCACAACCGCCGCGTCGGGCTCGCGGACAACTGGCTGCATCACGTGCAGGACGTGCGCGAGAAGCACGCGTCGCTGCTCGACGAATGGCCGCTCGGCGAAGCGCGCTACCGGCGCCTCATCGAACTGAATTCGATCGAGCAGGTCGTCAACGTGTGCCGCACGACGATCGTCAACGACGCGTGGGCGCGCGGCCAGCCGCTCACCGTGCACGCGCTCGTGTACGGCGTGCAGGACGGCCGGATGCGCAATCTCGGGATGTCCGTGTCGCATCCCGACGAACTGGATGCGACGTACCGTCGCGCGGTCGGCGCGCTCTCGGCAAAAAGCGCGCATTCGGCGGACAATGACGTCGTGGCGGCCGACGCGGCGCAGCTCGCCGGCGCGGTCGATCTCATTGCCCAAACCATCAAGGAGACGAAACATGACGGCTGTTGATCAGGATCCGATCGTCATCGCTTCGGCGGCACGCACGCCGATCGCGGGCTTTCAGGGCGACTTCGCTTCGCTCGCCGCGCCGCAGCTGGGCGCGGCCGCGATCGCCGCGGCGCTCGAGCGCGCGGGCCTGAAACCGGAGCAGATCGACGAAGCAATCATGGGCTGCGTGCTGCCCGCGGGTCAGGGCCAGGCCCCCGCGCGGCAAGCGGCGCTCGGCGCGAAGCTGCCGCTTTCCGTCGGCTGCACGACGGTCAACAAGATGTGCGGCTCGGGCATGCGCGCGGCGATGTTCGCGCACGACATGCTCGTCGCGGGCTCGGTCGACGTGGCGATCGCGGGCGGCATGGAAAGCATGACGAACGCGCCGTACCTGCTGCCGAAGGCGCGCGCGGGGATGCGGATGGGCCACGGCCAGGTGCTCGACCACATGTTCCTCGACGGCCTCGAGGACGCGTACGACAAGGGCCGCCTGATGGGCACGTTCGCCGATGAATGCGCGGGCGAGTACGCGTTCACGCGCGAGGCGCAGGACGCGTTCGCGATCGAATCGCTCGCGCGCGCGAAGCGGGCGAACGAAGACGGCTCGTTCGCGTGGGAAATCGCGCCCGTGACGGTCGCCGGCAAGAAGGGCGAAACGATCGTCGCGCGCGACGAGCAGCCGTTCAAGGCAAGCCCCGAGAAGATTCCGACGCTCAAGCCCGCGTTCAGCAAGACGGGCACCGTGACCGCCGCGAATGCGTCGTCGATCTCCGACGGCGCGGCCGCGCTCGTGATGATGCGCCGCTCGACGGCCGACAGGCTGGGCGTCGCGCCGCTCGCGCGCGTCGTCGGCCATTCGACGTTCGCGCAGGCGCCGTCGAAGTTCACGACGGCGCCCGTCGGCGCGATCCGCCGCCTGTTCGACAAGAACGGCTGGCGCGCGGCCGAAGTCGATCTGTACGAGATCAACGAGGCGTTCGCGGTCGTCACGATGGCGGCGATGAAGGAGCACGACCTGCCGCACGGCAAGGTGAACGTGAACGGCGGCGCGTGCGCGCTCGGCCATCCGATCGGCGCATCGGGCGCACGCATCCTCGTCACGCTGATCGGCGCGCTGCGCGCGCGCGCGGCCAAGCGCGGCGTCGCGAGCCTGTGCATCGGCGGCGGCGAGGCGACCGCGATGGGCATCGAGCTGATCTGACCGAGCCGGCGCGCACTCGAACAGGAGTCCTTCGATGAAGACCGTATTGATCGTCGGCGCATCGCGCGGCATCGGCCGCGAGTTCGCGCGCCAATATCTGCACGACGGCTGGCGCGTGATCGCCACCGCGCGCGACGAAGCGTCGCTCGCATCGCTCGATTCGATCGGCGCGCGCGCGCTCGCGCTCGACGTCGCGCAGCCCGAAGCGGTCGCCGCGTTCGACGGGCGGCTGGGCGACGTCGCGCTCGACGCGGCCGTCGTCGTGTCGGGCGTGTACGGTCCGCGCACGGCGGGCGTCGAGCCCGTCAGCGCGGGGGACTTCGACGCGGTGATGCACACGAACGTGCTCGGCCCGATGCTGCTGCTGCCGATCCTGCTGCCGCTCGTCGAGGAGAGCCGCGGCGTCCTCGCGGTGCTGTCGAGCAAGATGGGCAGCATCAGCGAGGCGACCGGCACGACAGGCTGGCTGTATCGCGCGAGCAAGGCGGCGGTGAACGACGCGCTGCGGGTCGCGTCGCTGCAGGCGCGGCATGCGGCCTGCATCGCGCTGCATCCGGGCTGGGTGCGCACCGACATGGGCGGCGCGCAGGCCGCGCTCGATCCGCAGGCGAGCGTCGCCGGCATGCGCCGCGTGATCGCGCAGGCGGCGGGCGACCGCGAGCATGCGAACGGCCGCTTCTTCCAATACGACGGCGTCGAGCTCGGCTGGTGAGCCGGCCGCTCCGTCCCTCGAATCACGATGCAAGCCACGACGAATATCTCCGAGCGTCCGCTCGACTGTCCGTGCGGCGGCGCCGCGCCCGGCGCGTCCGCGAATGCACGGGCGCCGCGTTACGCGGATTGCTGCGGACGCCTGATCGACGAGCATGTCCCCGCGTCGACGGCGCTCGAGCTGATGCGTTCGCGCTATAGCGCCTACGTGCTCGGCGCGACCGACTACCTGCGCGCGACCTGGGACCCGCGCACCTGCCCGCCCGACCTCAACGCAAACGCCGACGCCGGCCGCGCGGACGCGCCGCGCTGGCTCGGCCTCGCGATCAGGCGTCATGCGCCGCTCGACGATACGCACGCCGAAGTCGAATTCGTCGCGCGCTACAAAGTCGGCGGACGCGCGCACCGGATGCACGAAACGAGCCGCTTCACGCGCGACGCGCAAGGCGCGTGGCGCTATGTCGACGGCGATGTAAGCGACCGCTGAGTTCGCCCCGGCCGATATCCGCGGACTGCGACGAATTTCGCAATGCCGGGTTATTCCGGCATTGCACAACCGAAATTTGTCAGGCTAGGATGGCCCACATTTGGTGCAATTCGCGTCGGTGGGCTCAGGCATGGCATTTGGCAAGGTGATGACGGGATGGATCGCGGCATGCGTGCTGTCGGCCGCTCAGGCCGGTCCGCTGCCGTCCGGCATTCCGTCCGCGCCTGCCGCCGCGCCCCGCGCGCTCGCGAACGCCGAGCGCTTCGACTACGGCGATTCGGGCCTGCCGCCCGTCGCCGCGAATCTCAACGAAACGATCATCCGCATCCCGATCGACGCCGCCGGCACGGTCACGCTCGAGGCGACGGTGTTCAAGCCGGACGGCCCCGGCCCGTTCCCGCTCGTCGTCTTCAACCACGGCAAGAATCCCGGCGATCTGCGCGCGCAGCCGCGCAGCCGGCCGCTGTCGTTCGCACGCGAGTTCGTGCGGCGCGGCTATGCGGTCGTCGCGCCGAACCGCGAAGGCTTCGCGGGCTCGGGCGGCGCGTACATCCAGGAAGGCTGCGACGTCGAGCGCAACGGCGTCGCGCAGGCGCGCGACGTCGCCGCGACGATCGGCTACATGTCGAAGCTGCCTTACGTCGACGCGCGGCGCGTCGTCGTCGCGGGCACGTCGCACGGCGGCCTCGTGTCGCTCGCCTACGGCGCCGAAGCCGCGCGCGGCGTGCGCGGGATCATCAACTTCTCGGGCGGGCTGCGCCAGGATCTCTGCGAAGGCTGGCAGAAGAACCTCGTCAACGCGTTCGATACGTACGGCTCGCGCACGCACGTGCCATCGCTGTGGCTGTACGGCGACAACGACTCGGTGTGGTCGCCCGCGCTCGTCGCGCGATTGCGCGACGCGTACACGTCGCACGGCGCGAGCACGCTCTTCGTCGACTTCGGCCGCTACAAGGACGACGCGCACCGGATCATCGTCGATCGCGACGGCGTGCCGATCTGGTGGCCGCCCGTCGCGTCGTTCCTCGCGCAGCTCGATCTGCCGACCTCGGTCCGCTACGCGGTCGCGAATCCGCACGAGCCGAAGGCGACCGGCTACGCGGCGATCGACGCGGTCGAAGCCGTGCCGTTCGTCGACGACGCCGGCCGCGCCGCGTATCGCCGCTTCCTCGCGCAGCATCCGAGCCGCGCGTTCGCGGTATCGAGCGAAGGCGCGTGGTCGTGGGCCGAAGGCGGCGACGATCCGATGGCGCTCGCGCTCGAAGGCTGCCGCAAGCAAGGCGCCGGACAATGCCAGCTCTATGCGGTCGACAATCGCGTCGTCTGGCGCGATGCGGGCGCGCAAACGGCAGACGAATCGCCGAGCGCCGCGCGCGCGCTCGCGAGCCGCTGATCGGCTGACCGGCCGCACGACGTTTACCGGCGTCGAGGCGAGACGCTTTCCTTCCCCGCTTTTTTCCGCTTTCCTCACATCGATGCCGCGCGTCGTCCGCGCGCGCCACCGGCTCCTCAGTCCACGCCGATTGCATTCGACCGCGCGCGAAAGCGCTTTTTTCCGTCGCTCACCGTTTTTCGGCCGCGCGCAGCATGGTTTCCGTCCGACGGGTAGCGACTCTTTGCCGTCGCCTTCTGCGCCCTATTCGAACGATCTGGACCGAACCGTCGCGAGCCGTCGCGAAGTGCGCCGAACTCCGCCCCCAGAAAGGCGCCGGCGTTTTGTAACGGGTACTGCAACGAAGCGCAAAACACGCTAATCTCAGCCCCGGTTTTCGTATTGCACACGCGTTTTCGCCATCCGATCGAGCGCCTTCGCCGCCGTTCGATCCCGCATGAGCGAGCGGCGCCTCTCGCGCCCTCGACGCGTTTTGGTCCCGGAGCAGTCTTGAGCACACACGCAACCGACGACTGGGTCGCGCGCAGCCTGCGCGCGGTCTGGCACCCTTGCACGCAGATGAAGCACCACGAGCGGCTGCCGCTCATCCCGGTCGCGCGCGGCGAACGCGCGTGGCTCGTCGATCGCGCAGGCAACCGCTATCTCGACGCGATCAGCTCGTGGTGGGTGAACCTGTTCGGCCACGCGAACCCGCACATCAACGCGGCGCTGAAAGCGCAGCTCGACACGCTCGAGCACGCGATGCTCGCGGGCTGCACGCACGAGAGCGCGATCGAGCTCGCCGAGCGTCTCGCCGCGCGCACGCGGCACACGCTCGGCCATGCGTTCTTCGCATCGGACGGCGCGTCGGCCGTCGAGATCGCGCTGAAGATGAGCTTCCATGCGTGGCGCAATCGCGGCCGCGGCGACAAGCACGAATTCGTCTGCATCGCGAACGGTTATCACGGCGAGACGATCGGCGCGCTCGGCGTGACCGACGTCGCGCTGTTCAAGGACGCGTACGATCCGCTGATCCGCGCCGCGCACGTCGTCGCGTCGCCCGATGCGCGCAACGCGCAGCCGGGCGAAACGGCCGCGGACGTCGCCGCGCGCGCGCTCGAAGACGTGAAGCGCCTCTTCGCCGAGCGCGGCGACAGGATCGCCGCGCTGATCGTCGAGCCGCTCGTGCAGTGCGCGGCCGGCTTCGCGATGCACGATCCGTCGTACGTGCGCGGCTTGCGCGCGCTGTGCGACGCGCACGACGTGCATCTGATCGCCGACGAGATCGCGGTCGGCTGCGGGCGCACCGGCACATTCTTCGCGTGCGAGCAGGCGAACGTGTGGCCCGATTTCATGTGTCTGTCGAAGGGCATCAGCGGCGGCTATCTGCCGCTGTCGCTCGTGCTGTCGCGCGACGCGATCTTCGATGCGTTCTACGACGACGACGTCGCGCGCGGCTTCCTGCACTCGCATTCGTACACCGGCAATCCGCTCGCGTGCCGCGCGGCGGTCGCGACGCTCGACCTGTTCGACGCCGACGACGTGCTCGCCGAGAACGCGCGCAAGTCCGCGCTGATGCGCGCAGCGCTCGCGCCGCTCGCGTCGCATCCGCACGTGCGTCACCTGCGCGAGCGCGGCACGATCTTCGCGTTCGACGTCGCGCTCGAAGGCGACGCGGCAAAGACGTTCCCGCGCCGCTTCTTCGAGCACGCGCTCGCGCGCGAGACGCTGCTGCGCCCGATCGGCACGACGGTTTATCTGATGCCGCCGTACATTCTCGACGACGGCGAAATCGAATGGCTCGCTTCGCGCACGCGCGCGACGCTCGACGCAACGCTCACGGAGGCACGCTCATGAATCTGCTCGCCACGCTCGAACGCGGCCTCGCCGATCTCGACGCGCAAGGGCTGCGCCGCCGCCGTCGCATCGCCGACACCGCGTGCAGCGCGCACATGACGGTCGACGGCCGCGAGATCGTCGGCTTCGCCAGCAACGATTATCTCGGGCTCGCCGCCCACCCCCGGCTGATCGAAGCCTTCGCCGAAGGCGCGCGCCGCTACGGCTCGGGCAGCGGCGGCTCGCATCTGCTCGGCGGCCACTCGCGCGCGCACGCGGCGCTCGAAGACGAACTCGCCGCATTCTCGGGCGGCTTCTCCGACGCGCCGCGCGCCCTCTACTTCAGCACCGGCTACATGGCGAACCTCGCCGCGCTGACCGCGCTCACGGGCCGCGGCGCGACGATCTTCTCGGACGAACTGAACCACGCATCGCTGATCGACGGCGCGCGGCTGTCGCGCGCCGACGTAGCGGTCTATTCGCACGGCGACATGCACGCGCTCGAAGCGCGGCTCGCCGCATCCGACGCGCAAACGAAGCTGATCGTCTCCGACACCGTGTTCAGCATGGACGGCGACGTCGCGCCGCTCGCGCGCCTCGTCGCGCTCGCCGAAGCGCACGGCGCATGGCTCGTCGTCGACGACGCGCACGGCTTCGGCGTGCTCGGCCCGCAAGGGCGCGGCGCGCTCGCCGCATACGGGCTGCGCTCGCCGAACCTCGTCTACGTCGGCACGCTCGGCAAGGCGGCGGGCGTTGCGGGCGCATTCGTCGTCGCGCACGAGACCGTGATCGAATGGCTCGTGCAGCGCGCGCGCAGCTACATCTTCACGACGGCCGCGCCGCCGTCCGTCGCGTGCGCGGTGTCCGCGAGCCTCGAGGTGATCGCGAGCGACGAAGGCGACGCGCGGCGCGCGCATCTCGCCGCGCTGATCGACCGCACGCGTGCGATCCTGCGCGCGACGCCGTGGCGGCCGGTCGATTCGCACACGGCCGTGCAGCCGCTCGTGATCGGCAGCAACGAAGCGACGCTCGCCGCGATGGCCGCGCTCGACGCGCAAGGCCTGTGGGTGCCCGCGATCCGGCCGCCGACGGTGCCGGCCGGCACGTCGCGGCTGCGGATCTCGCTGTCGGCCGCGCATTCGTTCGACGATCTCGCGCGCCTCGAAGCGGCGCTCGTCACCCCGGTCGAGGCCGCCGCATGAGCGCGCCGCTTTCGCTGTTCGTGACGGGCACCGATACCGAGATCGGCAAGACCTTCGTGTCAGCCGCGCTGCTGCACGGCTTCGCGCGCGCCGGGCTGCGCGCGGCCGCGCTGAAGCCGATCGCCGCGGGCGCATACGAGCGCGACGGCGTATGGCGCAACGAAGACGCGGACCAGCTCGACGCCGCCGCGAACGTCGCGCTGCCCGCCGCGATCCGCACGCCGTTCCTGCTGAAAGCGCCCGCCGCGCCGCACATCGCCGCCGCGCGCGAAGGCGTGACGCTCGACATCGACACGATCGTCGCCGCGCATCGCCGCGCGTGCGAAGCAGCGGATGTCGTCGTCGTCGAAGGCGTCGGCGGCTTTCGCGTGCCGCTGACCGACACGCGCGACACCGCCGATCTCGCGATCGCGCTCGGCTTGCCCGTCGTGCTCGTCGTCGGCGTGCGGCTCGGCTGCATCAGCCACGCGCTGTTGACCGCCGACGCGATCGCCGCGCGCGGCCTCGCGATCGCCGGGTGGGTCGCGAACCGCGTCGATCCGGCGATGCGCTTCGCCGACGAGAACGTCGACACGCTGCGCGCATGGCTCGAACGCGAGCACTGCGCGCCGCTCGTCGGCGACGTCGCGCACATGCGCCCGCCGTCGCCGGAGGCGGCGTCGGACGCGCTCGACGTGAACCGCTTGCTGAACGCGCTGCGCGCCGCCGCGCCGCGCTGATTTTTTGCCGGCTTATCGCCGATCGCCCATGATTTTTCGAATCGATCCCTGTTCCGAAGGATGACCGACATGACCCAAGCTCAAACCGCTTCCGCGACGACCGAAACGCCGGTGGCCGCGCCCGTCGCGCCGCGTTGGCGCGTCGCCGACGTGATCGCGCTCTACGAGCTGCCGTTCAACGATCTGCTGTTCCGTGCGCAGCAGGTGCATCGCGAGCACTTCGACGCGAACGCGATCCAGCTGTCGACGCTGCTGTCGATCAAGACGGGCGGCTGCGAAGAGGACTGCGGCTACTGCTCGCAGTCCGCGCATCACGACACCGGCCTGAAGGCGGAGAAGCTGATGGAAGTGGATGCGGTGCTCGCCGCCGCGCGCGCCGCGAAGGACAACGGCGCGACGCGCTTCTGCATGGGCGCGGCGTGGCGCAATCCGAAGGATCGGCACATCGAGCCGATCAAGGACATGATCCGCGGCGTGAAGGAGATGGGCCTCGAGACCTGCGTGACGCTCGGCATGCTCGAGGCGCATCAGGCGAAGGCGCTCGCCGAAGCGGGCCTCGACTATTACAACCACAATCTCGACACGTCGCCGGAGTTCTACGGCCAGGTCATCTCGACGCGCACCTACCAGGATCGCCTCGACACGCTCGAGCGCGTGCGCGACGCGGGCATCAACGTGTGCTGCGGCGGGATCATCGGAATGGGCGAATCGCGCCGCGAGCGCGCGGGCCTGCTCACGCAGCTCGCGAACATGAGCCCGTATCCGGAATCTGTGCCGATCAACAATCTCGTCGCGATCGAAGGCACGCCGCTCGAGAACGCGGAGCCGCTCGACCCGCTCGAGTTCGTGCGCACGATCGCGGTCGCGCGGATCACGATGCCGAAGGCGATGGTGCGGCTGTCGGCGGGCCGCGAGCAGCTCGACGATTCGATGCAGGCGCTGTGCTTCCTCGCGGGCGCGAACTCGATGTTCTACGGCGACGTGCTGTTGACGACCGGCAATCCGCGCGCGGAAGCGGACCGCAAGCTGCTCGCGCGGCTCGGGATGTCGGCGAGCGAGGCGACGCAGTTGAGGGCTTGATGGCTTGATGGCTTGATGGCTTGAGGGCTTGAGGGCTTGAGGGCTTGAGGGCTTGAGTACGAGGGCCGATGTCGGCGGTGCGCGCGGAAATGCGGCTGCCGGTCAACGCAGGCTCGGCGCTTATCGCTCGGTGCTCGGTGCTCGGTGCGGAAGTTGAACGCCGAACACCAAACGCCAGCATGATCGATACAAAAATGCCGGGACGATGAACTGCCCCCCGAAAGTTGGACGCCGATCCAATCTTTGAGGTGTTTTTCATGATCATGAGATCCCGGTCCTTTTTGTCACGCATCGACGAATCCTCGCACGCACACGTGCCCGCGTTCGATCGGGGCCCTACTCCCGCCCCGCCGCATCGAGCGTCGCACGCGCCTTCGCGACGAGCCGCTCGTCGATCGGCGCGAGCACCTCGCCGCGCTCGCGCACGCCCGAGCCCAAGTGCACGGCCCGCACACCTGTCGCGCGCACGAAGCCGCCGACCGCATCGACAGTAAGCCCCGCCCCCGCGAGCACCGTGCACGTCGAGCCTTCGGCGCGGCGCACCATCCGCGCGACGACTTCGCGTGCGTCGAGCACCGACGGATGCCCGCCCGACGTCAGAACCGACGTGACAGACGGCACGCGCAGCAGCGTGTCGAGCGCGGCATTCAGATCGCGTGCAACGTCGAAGGCACGATGAAACGTGAGGTCGCGCCCGTCGGCCGCATCGGCGATGCGCTGCAACGCATCGAGATCGACGTCGCCGTGTGCATCGAGCATCCCGAACACGACGCCGTTCGCGCCCGCCGCGACGGCCGCGCGCACGTCGCGCGCGATCGCCGCGAGCTCGCTCGCGTCGTAATGGAACGAGCGGCTGTGCGGCCGCACGATCACGTTGACGGGAATCGGCGCCGCGGCCGCGACGGCCTCGATCACGCCGATGCTCGGCGTCAATCCGCCTTCGCTGATCGCGGTGACGAGTTCGAGACGATCGGCGCCCGCGCGGGCGGCGGCTTTCGCATCGCCGATCGTCGTCGCGATGACTTCGAGAAGGATCGAGGAAGCTGGCATCGAAGCGGCCCGGGTCGAATTGAACCAGCCAGCATCGTAACCGACGAAAAACCCGCGTGCGCGTGCGCGTGCGCGGCGCAGCGCGGCACGACGAAACGTACCTACGCGCGCCTTGCCTTGCCTTGCCTTGCGCAGCATCGCACGCGAACGTATCGCGCTTCGCACGTCAGTCGAGATAGTCCGCGTATTCCTTGCGCGCATACGACTGCAACTGCTGCCACGGCAGCACCTTCGCGCGCGGCGCCGGCGTGAGCGTCAGCTTGCGCGCCGCGTGGCCGTCCGCGCTGCGATACTCGATCGCGAGCGGCGCCTGCAGCGTGTCGCTCCACAGAATGCGGTTCATGCCCTGCGCGCGCGGCGCGCCGACCGTCTGCTCGTACCAGCGCGTGCCGGGCGTCGGCCCCGGCTTCGACTTCGCGGCGAAGCGCTTCAATTGCGACGGCGGCGTGATGTAGTACGCGTTGTCCCACGAGCCGTCGAAGCCCGTCGTCTCGTACTCGGTGGACGGCACCGCGACGATCGTGCGCTGCGCCGCATCCACGTATTCGATGCGGACCCGGCCGCCGTCGTACGTCACGTGCCGCGTCGCCGCATCGAAGTTGAAGTGCTTGTGGCCCGCGTGCGCGTCCGTCGTCGCCGCGGCGGGACGCACGCCGCCGCGCGGTGCTTGCGCACGCGCATCGTCGTGCGCGTGATCGCCATGCGCGTGCGCGTCGTTTGCTTCGGCATGCTTCACACCCGCAGGCAGCACGCGCTCGATCCACACGTGCCCGTCGCGGCGCACCATCCGCTCGCGATAGACGACGGTGCGCGTCACGCCGTCCGCGCTCACCGATGTACTTTCGTGCAGCAGTACCGCGTCGAGATCGGGTGCGGAAGACGCGGCAACCGCTGACGCAGTGGCGAGCGTAACCGCCGCACCAAGTACAACACACACGCGCCGCGCGACGGTTCGTTTCATCGCGAACATCCGCATCGCCTCCCGTTTGCTCAGAACCCGAACGCCGACTTCACGAGGCCGAACACCTTCGTGTTGTCGAGCGTGCCCTTGAACGCCTTCGCATCGGCGCCGTCCGCGAACAGCATCACGTCGCCGCCGCCGTGCGTCTCGGAGCCGGGGCTGCCCATCCGCACGCCGACTTCCTGCAGGTACGCCTCGCCCGTCGCGGTCGCCGAATCCACCGACGCGCGCAGGTTCGGCCGGTTCGCGCCGTTGCCGAACACGAGCGTCGTATACGTGTTGCCGTCCGCGTCCTTGCTGGGCTGGCCGTCGCGATAGCTGCGGCTGATGTCGAGAATCGGATTGCCGCGCTTCGAATAGCCGTTGATCGTCATCGTGTGGTCGTGGTCGGCCGTTACGACGATCAGCGTGTTCGACAGATCGACCTTCGCGAGCGCGGTGCGGATCGCCTCGTCGAACGCGACCGTGTCTTCGAGCGCGCGCTTCGCGTTCGTGCCGTGCAGCGCGTGATCGATCCGGCCGCCTTCGACCATCAGGAAATAGCCGTTCGGATTCTTCGACAGCACGTCGATCGCCTTCGCGGTCATCTCCGCGAGGCTCGGCTGCGCCGGGCCTTCTCCCTTGCCCGCGACACGATCGAGCTCGTACTCGAGATGGCTCGTCGTACTGAAGAGTCCGATCAGCTTGCCGCCGCCCGCCTGCGCGAGCTGGTCCTTCGTCGCGGCAACCACGTAGCCCTTCGCCTGCAGCTCGGCGAGCAGATTGCGCCCGTCCGGGCGACCGCGCTTGTTCGCGACCGGATCGAACGGCGTCCAGTGATTTCGGCCGCCGCCCATCAGCACGTCGACGCCGTCGCCGAGCGCCGCGTTGTAGCCCGCGCCGCCCGGCACCGCCTGCGCGGCGATGTCGTACTGCGCATCGCGATGGCAGATGTGCGAGTAGGTCGCGGCGGGCGTCGCGTGCGTGAGCTCGGTCGTCGTGACCGCGCCGACCGCCTTGCCGCGCGCCTTCGCGAGCTCGAGCAGCGTCGGCGCGGCCTTGCCGTTGTTCGCGCCGCAGTTGTTCACCGTCTTGTTGCCGTTCGCGTCGCTGCCCGGCGCGATCGCGCGCGTGTCGGACGACATCGACAGCACTTCGTTGTTCATCTTCACGCCGGTCATGTACGCGGCCATCGACGGCGCGCTGTCGGTCGTCTGCGCGTCATTCGAGAAAGTCTTGATGCGCGCGGTGCGCGGCAGCTTCTCCATCGTCAGTTGACCGGCCTCGCCGACCTTGTAGATGCGGCTCGCCGTCACGGTCGTCGGGCCCATCCCGTCGCCGAGGAAGAAGATCACGTTCTTCGCCTGGCCCTCGGCATGCGCCGCGTTGCCGAAACCGCCCGCGAGGGCCGCCGCGGCGAACGCCGCCGCCGCGATGCGCTTCATAGTCGACATCCTGTTTTCCCCTGTTCCGTCAAAGCCGCGCTCAGAGCTGCGCCGCGCTGCGCACGAGCTCGAACACCTTATTGTTCTCGATCACGCCGTGGAAGCCGTCGGCGCCGCGCCCGATCGCGCCGAGGAACACATCGGTGCCGCCGTGCGTCTCGCCGCCCTTCGCCATCCTAACGACCGCTTCCTGCCGGTAGTCGTCGGCGCCCGTCACCGCGTCGGTGAGGCTCGTGCCCGCGCGACTGCCCTGCACGCGGTTCTCGCCGTTGCCGAAGCCGATGATCGTGTACGGCGCGCCGTCCGCGTCCTTCGCGATCGCGCCCGTCTGATAGTTGCGCAGCACGCCGAGCACGCCCGGCTTGCCCGCTTCCGTCTTGCCCGTGCGCGCCGCGTAGCCGTTCAGCACGAGCGTGTGGTCATGGTCGGCCGTCACGACGATCAACGTGTTCTTCAGATCCGGATCGGTCTGGCGGACCTTGTCGAGCGTCGCCTTGATCGCGCCGTCGAACGCGACCGTATCCTGCAGCGCGCGCTTCGCGTTCGTGTCGTGCAGCGCGTGATCGATCCGCCCGCCTTCGACCATCAGGAAGTAGCCGTTCGGGTTCTTCTGCAGCAGGTCGAGCGCGCGCGCCGCCATGTCGGCGAGGCTCGGCTCCTTCGTCGCGCCGCGGTCGAGGTCATAGCTCATGTGGCTCGATGCGAAAAGGCCCGCGAGCTTGCCGCTCTTCGTCGCATCGGCAGCGAGGAGCGCGTCGCGGTTCTGCGCGATCGCGTAGCCCTTCGCCTTCAGCTCGTTCACGAGATTGCGGCCGTCCGCGCGCTTGCCGCCCGCGTCCTTCGGCACGAAGAACTGCGTGCCGCCTCCCAGCACGACGTCGACGCCGTCGCCGAGCGCCGCGTTGTAGCCCGCGCCGCCCGGCACGAGTTGCGCGGCGATGTCGTTCTCGGCGTCGCGATGGCACACGTGCGCGTAGGTCGCGGCGGGCGTCGCGTGCGTGACGCGGGTCGTCGTCACGACGCCCGTCGCGAGTCCCTTCGCCTTCGCGATCTCGAGAAGCGTCGGCACCGATTTGCCGTTGTTCGCGCCGCAATTGCCGGTGAGGCTCGCGGTCGGCTCGATCGCCTTCGTGTCGGGCGTCATCGAGATCACTTCGTTGTTCGTCTTCACGCCCGTCATGTACGCGGACATCGACGGCGCGCTGTCCGTCACCTGCGCATCGTTCGAATAGGTCTTCACGAACGCGGTCTCGGGCAGCGTGTCGAGCGTGAGCGCGCCGTCCTCGCCGACCGCATAGATCCGCGCGGCCGTCAGCGTCGTCATCCCCATCCCGTCGCCCAGAAAGAAGATCACATTGCGCGCGGCGGTCGTTTGCGCGCCGTCGTCCGATGCGGCTGGGCTCTTCGGCTCGTCGCTGCCGCAGCCCGCCGCCCCGAAGACGCTCGCGCAAAGGAGCGCCGCCAGTCTCACTCGCTTCATGTTTTCGGCTTCCCGTTGGTGTGGTTTCTTTCAAAAACGAAAGGACGATACGGGGGAGATATGACGCCGACATGAATGAAATTGAAAGAACTGAGATTGGAAATTGAATGGTTTTGTGCAGCGCAGAAGGCTTCGCGCGAAGGATCGACGGCGTCACGGGCTGAGCGGCGGACGGCGCGGCCAGGCACACCGACTCGGCCGTGCTTCGCCGTCGTGCGGCAGACAATCCGCCGAGGTTCCGGCAAGCGTGCGTCAGTCGCCGCTGCGCGTAGCAAACCGCCAGCCCGCGACGCCGATCGCAAGCGCGAGCAGCGCCGCCCACACGAAATCCTGAAGCGAGAACGCAAGCCCCGGATGCTGCGCGGTCGCCATCGCGAGCAGATCCGGCGACAGCCGCAGCCCAACCATCGCGAGCACGTCGAGGAGCACGAGCCCGGACGACACGACGAGCGCGATGCCGACGGGCCGCAGTCGCGGCCTGAACGCGCCGATCGCCGCACCGGCCGCATACAGCGCGCCCGCGCCGACGAGCAGCGCCGCAATCCAGACGAGCCGCCGCGGCATCGCGGGTTGCAGCCAGACGATGAGCATCGTCGCGGTGATTGCGAAGAAGCTGCCGAGCACGTGCAGCAGCACGGCGAGCACGTCGCGCAGCACGTTCATGACGCTGCCTGCCTGAAGTAGGCCGTCGCGGCCGGGCGATACAGAATGAGCAGAAACAGCGCGATCAGCGCGGCGACGACGATCAGCATGCCCTTGAACGGCGTCGTGAACGCGGAGATCGCGAATCCGACGAGCGCGACGAGCGCATAGAGATTGCGTCCCCAGATCCGTCCCTTCAGGATCGCGACCCCGGCGACGAGATGCAGCGTCTCGCTGACGACGGCGAGCGCGACGGTCGCCTCGAGCGGCAGCGGCGAGTGGCGCAGCACCGCGAGCGAGGCGGGATCGCGAAGCGAAAACGGCAGCGAGATCAACCCGATCACGTTCGAGACGATGGCGAACCACCCCAGGACTGTCAGCGAAAGCGGTCTTTTCATGATCTTTATCCGCGTAGTGCCGATGGCGGGATCGCGCGACATCGGCCCGGCGCAATCCTCAGCGCATTCTCGGCCTCGCATTCTGAAAAAGCAACGCCGCGTGCTCGCGGCTCCGGAGCGCGCCGCTTCGTGCGAACGAAGCGCCGCCGTCGTCGATGTCGGAAAGCCCGACGCACGAGACACGGGATACTGTTCGTCGCGCTTCGAGAAGCGGCGGCCGCCGCGCGATCCGCACGATGGCGCGAATCGGCAGCCACGCCCGCGACAGCGCCCCCTGGCGCCTGCGAAGCACGCGCCGGCGGCCGCCCCGTTACTATCTTCATGCCCCGATAATTGGGGATTTGGCCAGCCAGGCCCGGCATGATTCCCGCCCCCAGTCGCCCATGATCCGGGGGGTGTTGTCACCGGGCCTGGTGGGCGGCTGGTGATCGCTAATAGGGGCTCGGCTGGAATATCTTGAGGCCGTCCGTAACGTGGATGCCGAGACTTGCCACTGTTGTTGCAGGCCAACCAGTTCAATCTGCACAAACTTCGATGCAAGAAAACCAACAACATGACAAGTGTTGAGCCTCCAAATTATTCGATTAGTTTAGATCATCAGGCTTCCGCATCTATCTCAAATTTATTGGAATCATATTTTGTAAATTATTATATTTGATATTTCTGTGGTGTGCGAACTGCTACCAAAATGGGTGGCTTTTTTTTCATGAGATGGATATATATGCTTTAAGTGCCTTGATGTGATCGGGGTGTGTGATAAATCGATTGAATGTAATTCGTAAATTTAAGGAGTTAGCCATGCCGCGTCGAGATTTTTTGGCTGGAGGGCCGGCCACGATTGATATCGTAATGCTTTTTGACATTTCTTTAATTTTTCACGATTTCCCGCCTACGCAAAATACTGTGCGGAATCCGATTGGCCTTCCTCACGGGGACAGTGTTCAGAAATATGCTTATATGGTTGCGCCGGACGAGTATCTTTATAATATTAAATCTAATGCTACCCCCGATCTTGAGATTGCTGCACTCACCAACGATCAGATTAATTGGCGGGCGCTTACCTATAATGGCAATATCAATCATGGTGTTGGCATAGCAGAGTTGATTCATTTTAATGGCCCCCCCTGTTGTTAATGGATTCAGTCCGCTTGACAATCCGGGAGCTTATGTGGACTATGATCCGGTAAAAAAGGAGCCGTATGTCACCAAAGAAGTTACGGACTGTCACTTTAATTCTCTTGTTGTTGGGTATGGAAAGGAGTACTACGGCGTAACGGTATTCCTTGGGGAGGTTAGTCGAAGGACTGGTCAACTTGATAAATTCGGATATTACTATTGGGATCCGATTATTCACTGCGTTCGCCCCTAGTCGATTCTGATAACGAGATGAGGGGCAAGCCAAGCGCTAAACAGGTTCCCCTCATTGATCTAAATCGCATTACGCGCGGCCGGATATTCCCGCCCTCCCGTTACACACGGCGCGCGGCGGCCGGCATGGCCCGGCTCGCCGACGTGCCGGCCGTCAGGTGCCGAGCGGCTCCTCGTCGTCGATCCAGTCGATATCGCCGCAGAGCACGCACAGCGTGTCGTTCACACGGACCGCGATCGACAGCGTCACGCACGGCAGCGCCTCGTTGATCGACAGATACGGCCGCGTCACGTGCACGCGCCCCGGCTCGGCGATCGCCGTCCGAAAATACGGGCGCCTCAGCCAGTTCGCGCCCTGCGCGTCGGCGAGCGGCAGAAAGCGCGTCTCGTGCGCGGCGCGATCCGCGCGCAGCACGACATTGCGGCCCGCCTGCCGCCCGCGTTCGTCGAGCAGGAAGCAGCGCGCGGCGTGATCGAGCGCGAGAAAGTTCCAGCAGACCTCGTCGAGCGGCTCGCTCGCCGCGAGGCGCTCGGCCGCGCGCTCGAACGCACGCTGATACGGCGCGAGCCGCTGCGCGTCGCGCCGCTCGGTCGCTTCGGTCTGCTTGCGATAGCGTTCGGTCAGCTCGCCGATGCAGGCGGACACCGCCGCGCCGTCGGGCAGCCCCGGCCCCGGACGCGCGAAAAAATAGCCCTGCACGAAATCCGCCTCGCACGACAGCGCGATTTGCGCCTCGTGCTCGGTCTCGATTCCTTCGATCAGCACGAGCTTGCCCGCCTCGTGCAACAGCGTGACGAGCCCGTGCAGGATCGCGGTGAGCCCCGTGCGATGTTGCGCGTGCGACAGCATGATCCGGTCGAGCTTCACGATGTCGGGACTCAACTGCCAGATTCGTTCGATGTTCGAATGACCCGCGCCGAAATCGTCGAGCGCGATCAGGAAGCCGTGCTCGCGAAACTCGCGCAACGCGTCGGCGAGCCGCTCGAGATCGTCGGCGCACTGCTCGAGCACTTCGAGCACGACGCGCCGCGGCGGGATGTCGAGCCGTTTCAGGTTCGCGAACAGCGCGGCGGCCTGGAACGGATCGGTGAGCGCGCCGGGGTGCACATTGAGGAACAGCCACTCGCGCTCCGCGCCGAAGCGCGCGAAGTTCTCGAGATGCAGCGCCTGCGCGAGGCGGTCGACCTGCGTCGCTTCGCCGTGGCGCGCGGCTTCGCCGAACACGTCGAGCGGCGACACCGGCCGGTCGAGCGCATCGTGCGCGCGCAACAGCGCCTCGTAGCCGACCGCGCGCATGTGCGACAGGCTGAAGATCGGCTGGAACACGCTCGTCAGCGTGAGATCGTGGTGGTGCGCGGCGACGCGCTCGAGACCCGACGTCATCTCCGATTCGAAGCGATACGGCGACGCGGCGACGGGACGCTCCTGCTGGACGGTGGTGGTCATGCGGCGGCCCTCCTCATGACGAAAACGTCTGCAGGCGAAACATGCGGCTCGCGGGTTTTCATCGGTGATCCTCGGTTGTTCAATCGTAGTTGTCGCATTGCTCCAAGCAAGCTCCGTGCTCAGTCGTCCGAACCCAGGCGCCGATGCGTCGGCCCCCGATACGTTGCGTATGCGTTCGAACGGGGATTGTGCGCACCATGACAGTGCGGCCGTGCGCAACCCTCGCTTCCCGACGCGCATTTCGTGCGCACGCTACACTGCGTACCGTCGTTTCATCCCCGTTTCAATCATCGATGGCAATCGTCTTCACTGTTTTGATCTTGTTGCTCGCGGTCGCGCTGTCGGGCGTCGCGACGCGCGTGCTGCCGCTGCGTCTGCCGTTGCCGCTGATGCAAATCGCGATCGGCGCCGTGCTGGCATGGCCGAGGTTCAACCTGCACGTCACGTTCGATCCCGAAATCTTCATGCTGCTGTTCATCCCGCCGCTGCTGTTCGCGGACGGCTGGCGCATTCCGAAGCGCGAGCTGTATCTGCAGCGGCGCGCGATCCTGATGCTCGCGTTCGGCCTCGTGTTCATGACGGTACTCGCGGTCGGTTACTTCGCGCATTGGTTGATTCCCGGCCTGCCGCTGCCGATCGCATTCGCGCTCGCCGCGGTGCTGTCGCCGACCGACGCGGTCGCGCTGTCCGGCATCGCGGGCAAGGGGCGCATCCCGCCGCAACTGATGCATATTCTCGAAGGCGAAGCGCTGATGAACGACGCATCGGGCCTCGTCGCGCTCAAGTTCGCGATCGCGGCCGCGCTGACCGGGATGTTCTCGCTGCGCGACGCGTCGATCAGCTTCGTGATCGTCGCGTCGGGCGGCCTCGCGACGGGCGCGGCCCTCGCGTGGCTGTTCAGCGCGCTGTCGACGCGCTTCCTGAACGCCGCGCAGGAAGGCGATCCGGCACCCGGCATCGTGATGACGCTGCTCGTGCCGTTCGCGTCGTATCTGATCGCCGAGCACCTCGCATTGTCAGGAATCCTGTCGGCCGTCGCGTCGGGGATGATGATGAACTACACGAGCTTCTCGAAGAGCAGCACGGTCGCCGCGCGCGTGCGCGCCGAGAGCACGTGGGCAATGATCGAGTTCGTGTTCAACGGCATGGTGTTCATCATGCTCGGGCTGCAGCTTCCGCACATCATCGGCCGCGCGCTCGTCGACGCGCACCATACGAGCGATGCGCTCGTCGGCGCGCTGATCGGCTACGTCGCCGCGATGCTCGCCGCGCTCTACGCGATCCGCTTCGCGTGGGTGTGGCTGCTGCGCTGGATCGCGAGCCGTCGCGCGGCGAAGCAGGGCCTCGCCGGCACGATGGCGGGCGTGCGCACGATCGCGGTGATGACGGTGGGCGGCGTGCGCGGCGCGATCACGCTCGCCGGCGTGCTGTCGATTCCGGTCGCGCTCGCCGACGGCGCCCCGCTCGCGGGCCGCGACATCGCGATCTTCGTCGCGTCGGGCGTGATCCTCGGCTCGCTCGTCGCCGCGGTGATCGGTTTGCCGTTCCTGCTGCGCGGCGTGCGCCCGATGCGCAACCCGCACGCGGAGGAAGAGCGCGCCGCGCGCGCGGCGGCCGCGCAGGCGGCGATTCGCGCGGTCGACGCGGCGCACGACACGCTCGCCGTCGATCTCGACGAGACGGCTGCCGCGCGCTGCGCGGACGTGACGGCGCGCGTGATGGACCTGTACCGCCGCCGGCTCGCGGGCCTGGCCGACGACGGCGCGACGCCGCGCGAGGAAGCGCGGCAGACCGAGAAGATGGAATTGCACCTGAAGATCGCGGCGATTCGCGCGGAGCGGACGGTGCTCTATCGGCTGCGCGGCGAGCAGAAGATCAACGATGAGACGCTCGCCAAGCTGATGCGCGAGGTCGATCTGGCGGAAACGGCGCTGTCGACGCGCAAGAAGGGGATCGTCTGACGCAGCGCGCGCCGACGCGCGTCATCGTCGCTCGATGAGCGGACGGCGGAGCGGCGAAACAACGGACGGACGAAGGGCAAAACGAAGAAGCCGAAGCAGCGCAAAAACGGCGGGCTGCCGCGCGATGCCCCGCGCAGCCGCCCGCCGCTGCTCAAACGGCGCTCACGCCGCGCTCAAGACTTCGCGACGACGACCGGAATCCCGCGCAGCGCGCCCGCGCCCTTCATCTCGTCGAGCGCGCGCTGCACGGCCGCGCCCGTCGCCGCGTCGATCGAAAGACGCGCGGCCAGTTCGCGCTCGGCGCGCTTCACGCTCGCGACGTTCGCGAGCTTCACGTGCCCGTAGCCGCGCGCCTTCGCGTGCAGCTCGGCGAGTCGCGCGACCGTATCGGCCGTCTGCGGCGAGAGCGCCGCGAGTGCGCGGCGCATCGTCGCCTCGTAGTCGTCGGCGAGCGCGCGCTCCATCTTGCGCTCGACCGTGCCGCCGAACGGATCGAGCCACGTGCCGCGCAGGCTGCGCACGCGCGCGAGCAAGCCGAGCACCGGCCACAGCCATTGGCCGAACACCTGCTTTCTCGGCGCGGCGCCGCCCCGGCCAGCCTTCGCGGTCGCGGGCGGCGCAAGATTGAACCTGACGCGAAAGTCCTTGCCCGCGGCACCTTCGAACTGCGCTTCGAGCGCCGTGCGGAACGCGCCGTCCGCATAGAGCCGCGCGACCTCGTACTCGTCCTTCACCGCGAGCAGCCGATGGAACGTCGTCGCGACCGCGCGCGCGATACGCTCGTCGCCTGCCGCGCGCGCTGCGCCGACGAGCGCGCGATAGCGCTCGACGTAACGCGCGCCGCCATAGTCGGCCAAGCGCGCCTCGCGATCGGCGACGAGCGCGTCGAGCGTCTGCGGCGGCAGCGGTTCGTGCACCGGATGGCGCGCGTCCCACAGCGCGTCGAGGCCAGCCGCATCGCCCGCCGCCATCCGGCCGATCGAGAACGCGAGCTTGTTCATCGGCACCGCGACGTCGTTCATCTCGATCGCGCGCATCAGCGCATTGAGCGACACCGGCACGCGCCCCTGCTGCCACGCGAAGCCGAGCATCAGGATGTTCGCGCCGATCGTGTCGCCCAAGAACTTCGTCGCGAGCGCCTGCGCGTCGCAGCTCGACAGGAAGCCGTCGCCCGCCGCGTGCCGCATCTTCGCGACGAGCGCATCCGCGTGCAGGTTCGCATCCGGATCGCGAACGAACGCCGCGTTCGGGATCGCATGCAGGTTGACGACGATCCGCGTGCGCTCGCGGCGCACCGTCTGCAATGCGTCGGCGCTCGCGCCGACGACCATGTCGCACGCGAGCAGCACGTCGGCCTGCTGCGTGTCGATCCGGACTTGATTGAGCCACGCGTCCGACGACGCAATCCGCACGAACGACAGCACCGCGCCGCCCTTCTGCGCGAAGCCCATGAAGTCGAGCACCGACGCGCTCTTGCCTTCGAGATGCGCGGCCATGCTGACGAGTGCGCCGACCGTCACGACGCCCGTGCCGCCGACGCCCGTCACGAGCATGTCGTACGGCGCGGCGTCGAGATGCGTCGCGGGGCGCGGCAGCGCATCGACGCGCGCGGCGAGCGCGGCCTCGTCGAACGCGACGCCCGCCGCCTTCTTCAGCTTCGCGCCCTCGACCGTCACGAAGCTCGGGCAGAAGCCGTTCACGCACGAGAAATCCTTGTTGCACGACGACTGATCGATGCGCCGCTTGCGGCCGAGCACGGTCTCGACGGACTCGACCGACAGGCAGTTCGACTGCACGCCGCAATCGCCGCAGCCTTCGCAGACGGCTTCGTTGATGAAGAGCCGCTTGTCCGGATCGGGGAACGCGCCCTTCTTGCGGCGGCGGCGCTTCTCGGCCGCGCAGGTCTGGTCGTAGATCAGCACGGTCACGCCCGGCGTGTCGCGCAGCTCGCGCTGCACCGCGTCGAGCTCGCGGCGATGGTGGAATGTCGTGCCTTGCGGGAACAGATCGTGATGGCCGTCGTACTTCTCCGGCTCGTCGGACACGACGACGAAGCGCGACACGCCTTCCGCTTCGACTTGCCGTGCGATCTGCGGCACCGAGATGCTGCCGTCGACGGGCTGGCCGCCCGTCATTGCGACCGCGTCGTTGTAGAGGATCTTGTAGGTGATGTTCGCGCGCGCGGCGACCGCCTGCCGGATCGCTAGGATCCCTGAATGAAAATACGTGCCGTCGCCGAGATTCTGGAACACGTGGCGCGTGTTCGTGAACATCGCGTGCGCGGCCCAGTCGACGCCCTCGCCGCCCATCTGGATCAGCCCTGTCGTGTCGCGCTCCATCCACGACGCCATGAAGTGGCAGCCGATCCCCGCCTGCGCGATCGAACCCTCCGGCACCTTCGTCGACGTGTTGTGCGGGCAGCCCGAGCAGAAGTACGGCGTGCGCCGCACCGCATCGGCTTCGTTCGACAGGATCGTCGGCGCGACGAGATCGACGACGCGCGCGCGGCGATCGAGCGCGGGCTTGTGGCGCGCGAGCCAGCCGGCGAACACGGGCAGGATCCGCGACGGCCGCAGCTCGCCGAGCTCGGACAGGAGCGGCGCGCCCGCCGCGTCGTGCTTGCCGAGCACGACAGGCCGCGCGTGTGGCGCGCGGTTGTACAGATGGTCCTTGATCTGCTGCTCGATCACGGGGCCTTTCTCCTCGATCACGAGCACTTCGGCGAGGCCGTCGACGAACGTGTCGATCCGCGACGTCTCGAGCGGGAACGACAGGCCGACCTTGTAGATCCGCACGCCGGCCGCGTCGAGATCGGCGAGCGTCAGGTCGAGCCGGCGCAGCGCCTCCATCAGATCCAGATGCGCCTTGCCGCACGTGACGATGCCGACATTCGCGTGCGCGCTCTTCGCCACCCACTTGTCGATGCTGTTCGCGCGCGCGAAGTGCCGCACCGCGTCGAGCTTCGCGGCGAGCCGCGCCTCGATCGTGAGGCTCGGCAGATCGGGCCAGCGGTTGTGCAGGCCGCCCGCGGGCGGCGCAAAGCCTTCGGGCGCGGGCCAGCGCATCGTCAGCGCGTCGAGATCGACGGTCGAGCCGGACTCGACCGTCTCCGAGATCGCCTTGAAGCCGACCCACGCGCCCGAGTAGCGCGACATCGCCCAGCCGTACAGGCCGAACTCGAGCATGTCGGCGATGTTCGACGGATTCACGATCGGCATGTGCCACGCGATCATCGCGAAGTCGCTCTGATGCGGCATCGACGACGACACGCAGCCGTGATCGTCGCCCGCCACCACGAGCACGCCGCCGTGCGGCGACGAGCCGTACGCGTTGCCGTGCTTGAGCGCGTCGCCCGCGCGGTCGACGCCCGGACCCTTGCCGTACCACATCGCGAACACGCCGTCGACGGTGCGCTCCGGATCGGCCTCGACGCGCTGCGTGCCGAGCACCGCCGTGCCGCCGAGTTCCTCGTTGATCGCGGGCAGGAAGCGCACGCCGCACGCGTCGAGCTGCTTCTTCGCCTTCCATAGTTGCTGGTCGACCATTCCGAGCGGCGAGCCGCGATAGCCGCTGACGAAGCCCGCCGTGTTCATGCCCTGCTCGGCGTCGAGCGCGCGCTGCATCAGCAACAGGCGCACGAGCGCCTGCGTGCCCGTCAGGAAGATGCGGCCGCGCGTCGCGGAAAGATTGTCGGTCAGGCGATAGTCGGCCAACGCGGGCGGGCGGTCGATCGGCAGGCGAGCGTTCATTGTCGTCTCCTCGATGTGCTGTTCGCGATTGCGGCATCGCCTCGCGCCGGAAAGGCGTGGCTCTCCATTTCGATGCGCAACCCAATACACTTTATTTTTTTACGCCAATAGAAGAATTTCTTTGCTCATCTTGATATCGATCAGCGTTTTCGAGAAAGACGGCTGAAGCTTTGCTTGCAATTTGAGAAGGATTTCGCTTCGAGCCGAATCAGCAGGGTCAGACCAGGCGGGCGCCGCCTTCGGCGGACGGCGTAGTCGGCGTGGTCGGCGTACCGGCCGTGCCGGACGCATCGGTCACGTCCGACACGTCGGCCGCCGGCTGCGATTCGATCGGCTCGACGTCGTTGAAGCGCGTGTAGTCGATGTGCGTCATGCCGTCGACCTCGCTCATCAGATCGACATAGCGGTGATGCCAGCGGATGTCGCCGTGCTCCCACGCGTGGCGCGCCTGCATCATCTGCGTGGTGGTTTC
This sequence comes from Burkholderia sp. BDU5, assembly GCF_001522845.1. Classification (NCBI taxonomy): domain Bacteria; kingdom Pseudomonadati; phylum Pseudomonadota; class Betaproteobacteria; order Burkholderiales; family Burkholderiaceae; genus Burkholderia; species Burkholderia sp. BDU5. Next base: position 246,831 of record NZ_LOWC01000109.1, read on the forward strand.
GTCGGAGCCCTCGATCATCACGAGCAGCAGCGCGCGGCGAGCGGCGAGCGATTCGGCCGTCTCGCCGAACAGCGGGCTCGATTCGTCGATCACGTGCATCAGGTTCCAGCCGAGCAGGAAGATCGGATGCTCGCTGCGCACGAGCGTCAGATCGTGGATCTTCAGCAGCGAATAGCCCTCGGACGATAGCTCGCGCCGCATCAGCCTGGGCTTCGCGCGCGCCTCGGCGATCACGTTCTGCCGCGCGTTCGCCGCGCGCACCATCAGCGTCATCCGGCCGTTGAGCGGACGCACGATCGCATGGCGCGCGAACATGATCTTCGCGCGCGGCCGTGCGAAGCGCGCGAACACGAGCCCCGTCGACAACGCGATCCCCGACATCCCGACGAAGATCTCGAGCGTCGCGACGACGTGCGCGTAGACGGTTTGCGGATGCATGTCGCCGTAGCCGACCGTCGCGAGCGTCTCGACGCTGAAGAAGAACGCGCCCGCGAAGCCGGGTGGCGACTGGTTCGCGATCGGCGCGTCGCCGAGCAGATACAGCAGCGCGAACAGCGTGTTGTTCACGACGAACAGCGCGGCGAGCGACGCGAAGAACACGGGCCAGCTCACCTTGAGCGCCCAGTAGTAGAGATCGCGCCAGACCGAGGCCGGCATGCCGTACGCGATCACGTCGCGCGTGCCGGACCAGAGCCTGCGGCCGCCGCGCGGCGGCTTGCGCGCGCCTGAGCCGCTGCCGGCGGGATGCTCGGGGGGGTGCGGGGAAGAGGAATCGACGTTCATCGCAGTCTCGCCGGGGTCGGGTGCGGCGAGCGTAGCATGCAGCGCTTACGATGCGGTCGTCACGCCGCCCGGCTCGCTCGATGCGCGCGACGCGCCCGGCCTTCCGCGGGCAGGTGCCGGGCCCCGCCGCCCGTCACTGGCGCGGCTGCTCGATGAATTGCTGAACCTGCTTGAGCGTGACCTTGCCGGTATGCGCGGCGTCGATTTCATCGAAATGCTTCGCGACGTAGCCGAGGCCGCTTGCTTGCGCCTGCGCCTTCGTGACCGCCGCGCCGTTGCCGAGCGCGCCGCTCGCGCCGAGGCTCGCCGCGAGCCGGCTTTGCGCCTGCTGCTGCAACTGCGCGCCCGTCGTCGCGGAAGCCGACGCCGGCACGGCGGAAGCGTCCTTCGGGAAGAACGGACCGTCGACGCCGCCGTGCAGCGGCGGAACGGACGAGACGGCCTGCAAGGTTTCAGCGGATGCGCTCAACGCGAACGTCGCGGCGACAATGAGTGCGATAGCCGGGAACACGCGCTGCAACTGAAGAATCTGGAACATGACGTGACTCGCAATATCGGGTTTCAAGGAGCGGGCCGCCGATGGCGCGGTCCGCTCGCCGCAAACTCAGCGGGCCGCGGCGGCCCGCGCGATTTTCGCCGTCGGCGTATTGGCCGGGCTCTCGTCGGGCCACGGCGACGGCAGCGCCGCGAGCGTCAGCGCGTTCGCCACGGGCTGGTTCTGGTAGAACGCGACGAGATCCGACTTCATCTGCGGCCTCGCGGCATCGTCGAGGTAGATCATGTGGCCGCCCTGATAGAACGTGACCTGCAGATTCGGATCGAGACCGGACACCGTCTGCAGCCGCGCGAGCTCCTTTTCCGTTTTGAAATACGGCGTCGCGAGATCATGATAGCCGTTCGACGCCAGCACCTTCAGCTTCGGATTCAGTTGCAGCGCGGCGAGCAGATCCGGGATCGTGTCCGGATACGGCTGCCCCGCATGGCTGAAATTCCACGCGCCGATGATGTCGGGATTCAGCGTCTGATACGTCGCGTTCGGCGCGGTGTAGCCGAGGTCGTTCGGCATCTGCGACGCCAGCGCCGTCGTGAACGGCTTCGAGATCAGGATGTCTGACGGGTCGTCGTCGCTCGCAAGACGCGGATCGCCGTTCGGCAGCGACACGCGGCCATCGTAGCGGCCGATCGTGTAGCCCGGCACGAGCGTCGTCTGACCGGGCGAAGCCTCGGTGTCATAAAAATACAGGAAGTACGCGTTGAGCGATGCGGTCGTCATGCTCGTTTGCGTCGACCATACCGCGAGCGTGCCGCCGTCCGGAGACACCGCCGTCGAGGCCGTCGCGTAATGCACGATCGGCGTGTACTGCGCGGTTGCGAAATCCTGAATGCGCTGCGCATACGCGCCCAGATTCGTCGGCGACGGCGACACCTGGTTGAAGTACGCCGCCACCTGCGCATACGACGGGAAGGCGCCGACCGCCTGATCCCCGGTCGCCGCCATGTAGTTCAGGATCGACGACTGCAACACGATGCCCGTCAGCTGCACGCCCGCCGATTCGAGCGCAAGCGCGAGCATGTCCGTGCGCGGCGTGCCGTACGATTCGCCGTACAGGTAGATCGGCGATCCGCTGCGGCCGTTGACGGACAGATAGCGGCGAATGAAATCGCGCATCACCTTGACGTCGGCGTCCGCGCCCCAGAACGTCTGGTTCGTGTTCGGCTGGATGGCCTCCGACAGGCCGGTGCCGGGCGGATCGATGAACACCATGTCGGTGGTCGCGATCAGGCTTTCCGGATTGTCGACGAGCGGGAAATTCGGCCAGTTGGTCATCAGCGGATCGGGCGTCGCGACGCGCGTCGGCGCGAACGAACCGAGCCGCAGCCACACCGACGACGAACCGGGCCCGCCGTTGTAGAAGAAGGTGACGGGCCGCGGCGAACCGTTCTGGCTCGGGGCGGTATAAGCGACATACGACATCGTCGCTTCCGCGTTGCCGTTCGGATCGCAGGCCGTCAAATGTCCTGTCGTGGTCAGGTAGTCGACCGACGCGCCGTTCGACGACCATTGATGGCTCATCACCGCGGCGCGCTCGGATGCCTGCGACGCGGGGAGCCCGTCACCCGCCTTCGGCGAGTAAGCGGTCGTGTCGGTGTACGGTTGATTGAGCTGCGCGGGCGTCGTGCTGCTCTGCAGATCGTCGCCACACCCTCCCAGTGCCAGCAGCATCGTCGAAACAACCGCCGCCGCCGACATCCGGCGACGCCATCCCGCCGATCCGGCGCGCCCTCCATCCATCGATCTTTTCATTTTCGCTTTCTATTTATTTCAATACGTAAGGCATGACGACGCAATGCCTTCCTCGGTATTATCTCAATTGATTTACTCAATTTTTCGCATCGTAATTATGAAAAAATGGCTCGTCAACCACCATTTCCACCGTTGATTATTCGATGGCAAAAGGATAAATCCGGCCGCATTTGCCTCTTGCTGGAACGCAATCTCGTGCGACGAGCGAGATGCGATGCACACGACGCGCATCTCGATATATGGACATCTGTCGCGCCAACAGAGAATCGGCGAACATCGAAGAGCCGCAGCTCGGCGAGTTGCGATAAACCGCGATTCCGCCGCAACAAGACACTTATCGGGAAATGCCAAAGCGCGCGGACGGAATCGGCATCCAAACCGGAGAATGAAAACAAAACGGGCACATTCCGATTGAATGGAATGCGCCCGTGAATTTCCGAAAGAATAATGCAAGCATCAACCAGCGGAAAACAATGAAACGGTCGCGCGGCAATTCCGATCCGGGCGGATGCCGAGCGGTGCGCGCGAACCGTCGACTGGCCGACGCTTACTTGCGATCGACGATGATCTTGTCGAACGTGCCGCCATCGGCGAAATGCGTCTTCTGCGCGTTCGCCCAGTTGCCGAAGATCTGCTCGACGCTGAACGTCTTGAGCGGCTTGAACTCGCTCGCGTACTTCTTCAGCACGTTCGGATCGCGCGGACGCAGATGGTGCCGCGCGACGATCTCCTGCGCGGCGGGCGAGTACAGATACTCGAGATACGCCTGCGCCTCTTTGCGCGTGCCCTTCTTGTCGACGACCTTGTCGACGATCGCGACGGGCGGCTCCGCGAGGATGCTCGCCGACGGATAGACCGCGTCGAAGCTCGCGCCCGCCGCGCCCGTGTCGATCAGCGCGACCTCGTTCTCGAACGTGACGAGCACGTCGCCGATCCCGCGCTGCGTGAACGTCGTCGTCGCGCCGCGGCCGCCGGAGTCGAGCACCGGCACGTTGCGGAAGATCGCCTTCTCGAAATCGAGCGCCTGCTGATCGGTCGCGCCCTTCAGCTTCTGATAGCCCCACGCGGCGAGATACGCGTAGCGGCCGTTGCCCGACGTCTTCGGATTCGCGATGATCACCTGCACGCCCGGTTTCGCGAGATCACTCCAGTCCCTGATCTGCTTCGGATTGCCGTGGCGCACGAGGAACACCATCGTCGTCGAGTACGGCGAGCTGTTGTTCGGCAAGCGCGTGCGCCAGTCCTTCGGCAGCAGCTGGCCGCGCTCGGCGAGGAGATCGATGTCGTTCGGCTGGTTCATCGTCACGACATCCGCCTGCAGCCCTTGCAGCACCGACAGCGCCTGCGCGCTCGACGCGCCGTGCGACTGACGGATCGACACCGCCTCGCCCGTCTTCTGCTTGTACGCGGCAGTGAAGCTCGCGTTGATGTCCTTGTACAGCTCGCGCGTGACGTCGTAGGACACGTTCAGCAGCGACGTGTCGGCGTGCGCGGCCGTCACGAGCATCGCCGCGGCGATGCCGGCGAAGAGCCGGCGGCCGATTCCTTGGGTGTGCTTCATCGTTGGTGCTCCGCTGGTGGTTCGGGGTGATTCGTCAGGTTTTGGTAAGCGACGATTTTAGCGGCGAATGCTGCGATACGAGCCAATCTGTCGTGGATAGCGATGCGCGAAAGCTGATTTGGCGGGACAGGCGGGGAAGGTTCGGCAGCTCGATGGTCGGGCGACTCGGCAGCTTGGCGATTCGACGGTGTGCGCCGAGCCGCGACGCCCCATCGCACCGCGCACCGGTGGAAGCGCCGCGCACGACGCTCGAACCTGATACCACCGGGCCAGTACAACGAGCCGCGCACGCAGCGTATTGAGCGACGGCAACGGAGAGGTGCCCGCGAAAATTCGGACAGTCGGATAGTCAAGCGTCCTGGCCGCGACAGATCGCTGCGGTGTGCCGATGCGGTTTAAATCGGTTCGCTGTTCCGTTGCTCCCCCCACCCGATCTTGGCCGATCTGGCTGATTCGACGCACACAACTTGACATAGGAGCGTCGATGCGCCAACCGAAAGCCTGTGGGGTTCGCTGAAGGTCGCACGACTGCACGGTCGGCACTTCGCGACGCGGCGTGCCGCGATGGATGAAATCGTCGACTGGCCCGGCTTCTACAATGCTCGCCGACTACATTCGACATTGAACTACGTCAGCCCCATGACGTTCGAGAAGAATTGGGCTGCCCCTCAACAGGGGCAAGCGGCCTGATAGCCTCGGCTATGGGATTCGTGAAACGGTAGCACGCTCAGGAATTGGCGCGAACGATTTCAATATCGAAAAAATAAATTTCAATATTTTAAGTTTTGCGAATATCAAAATTAAGATTCAAATCCTTACGAGTCAATTTGATCGGGTCTGGTCGATATTGATTTGCGGTTGTTTTTACTTGCATTGCGCCTTTTAAATTCATGCTGGAATTATAGAATGGGCATTGAGGTTTGCGGTTTATGCCCGGATGCGATACCGCCCTCAATTTAATAAATTGATTGGTCAATTAAATCAAATAGGAGTTTTCATCATGAGGAAAGTTCTCGATAGAATCCGCGTAAAAAAAGAATCCCTTGCCGATCATCCGTTCTTCCCGCAGCTCGCCAACGTCACAGTTCCGGAAATCAAGGAATTGATGCGGACATGGGCGCCGCTTCTCATTCATTTTGCGATGACGTTCAGGGACATCAACCGGATGTACTACCACTACAAGACGCCGGCGGACAAGCTGCAGCGGGCAATCAACGAGCATGTCGACGTCGACAGCTCGCATTGGCAGCTGATGGTGGCCGATCTCAAGACCCTGGATGCGAACGACAAGGCCTTCGATTGCGAAAGCGCGATCAAACTGATCTGGGACGATACCGGCGAACCAGTTCGCGAGTACATGTATTCGGTCATGGCTCGCGCGCGGCGCTGCGGCGACTGCCCGCTGTTGCGAATGGCCGCGATGGAGGCCGGCGAAGCGACCTCGAAGATCTTCTTCACCACATCCCGCAGGATTGCGGCCGCTTACGAGGCGGATACGGGCGACAGGCTGTGTTATCTGGGGGCCGAGCACATCGACAGCGAGATGGATCACCCGATTGATTCATCGGTCTTCCTCGAACAGCCGTTATCCAATGAAAAGCGGGCCGAAGCGATCGCGCTCGTCGACGAGCATTTCAGCAGCTTCCGGGCGTTCCTCGATTACAAATATGAAATCAACCAGCTCACTCTGACCGATCGACATTTCGAACATTCGCCAGGCTGAGGCTCGCGCGGGCGCACGCGTGTCCCGATAGGGGTAATCGTCCGATTCGCGCGAAATCTGCGGCTACCTAGCGCCGGACCGCGGCCGGCAAGGCTCGCGGGTCTTGTTGATCGCCCGCCCCGCTAAAGACAGCAGTCCATTGAGATAACGCCTTTCTGGACAAAACCGCCAGAAATTGCACGAATCGGACGATTACCCCTTGAAGCTCGGCTGCTGTTTGATCTGCTGGAATACGCTCAAGTGTGATTCGCAGTCTTGATGAAACCGTTTCTTACCCGCCTCCCGCGAGCAATTTCAGAATGCGGCTATCGTGCGGCGCTTGCACGATTTCGACAATTCGCACGACACCGGCGTCAGGATGGGCAGGATTCAGCAGGCAGTTATGCGCGAACGGCACGACCGCGCTCGGCACGCGCAGCAGGGCGCTCGGTTGCGCGCCCAGCCATTCGGTGCCCGCGCCGCGGGTCCAGCCGGGATTCTGCCGCCAGTCGACGGGCGTGTCGGCCTCGGCAATCTCCGCCACCGTCACCGCGTCGGGGATCTCGACGCGCAGCAGCTGATAGCCGTCCGGCAGTTGGTCGACGCTGCGAATCTCCAGATGCACCAGCGTCTCGAGCAAGGCGAGCGCCGGATGCTCGGCGAGATAGACGACGGGCTGGCCCGCGTAGTGCCATCGCCCCGCCGCGCGCAGCCCGCCGATGCCTTTCAGATCGGCATAGTTACTGATTCGCCATAGCAGCATCAGGCAAAGTACCCTTCGTCGATCTGGATCAACGCCTCTTCGACCAGCCGTGCGCCATGCTCGGTACTCGCCATATCGAGGGCCGATCTGCCACCGAAGCGCGTCAGGCCTTCGCGCAACCACGTCATCGCCTTGTCCGGCGAGCCGAAGGTCGCGGTCGCCTGCGCGAGGATCTTCGCGAGCCGAATCGCCTTGTCCGACTCATCGGTCGACAAACGCTCGTGATGCTGGCGACGATGGGTCAGCGTACGACGCGGAATGATGAACGCCAATTCGTCGTTCTTCAGCCCCAGCTCCGAGAACCGGTCAATCACGCTGACCTCGACTCGCGCGCTGGCAAGCTCGGCCAGATCGGCGCCGGATCGGACGCGAGCCTCCAGCAAGCGCTCGAGCACGCCGAATTCGGTGCGGCGGGGATCGGCGGTGCCGGTCGGCTTGAATGCGATGGTGGTCATCGTCATCTCCGTGGCAATTTGCCCGTTCATTATAGGCGTTTTGCCGACGCAGCGCACTGACGGGAAGCGTCGCCAGCGCTCACCCAACCGCAGGCGCCGGCTCGACGTGCCTCGTCCGGTCGCCGTCGCTTGCCCGATCGAACCCGCTTGCGCCGCTGCGCGCGCCATGTCAACGTCCCCGGCCATCCGCTTCGGTGCTCGTCCGAAAATGAAGGGCGGATAGCTCCAACTATCCGCCCCTTCATTTCGTTCGCGCCGCTCGGCTGACGCGCGCCTCACGTGCTCGTTCGCATCCAAATAACGCAGCTATGTCACGACAGCAAACGGGAACTGCGGGGAGATCATGTTCAATTCCCTTTTCATCGATATGCTTGGAGATGGACTTGGCAATGTAATCCGTGGCACCGCCTTTCGCCGACTTGACGTGCTCGAAACGAATACGGTGAATCCACGTGTCAGGTTCGTCAGACAAGTCGTTCAACAGGAAATGGCGATTAATGGCCGCGCGCGAGAGCTTCACGTGCGCAGAGTCGCGGACGAACACCATGAGGCTCCAGTGCAGCGGACCATCCTGATGCGCTTCGATCGTTCTCATCCCATAGCAGCAGACCTGCTGGCGATGCAGCCACGCACGACAACGGCTCCATTGCCATTGAAGGTAGTTGTGCGTATCACGCGGCGTTGCACCGTCTCATCGCTTCTCATGAACAGTGCTAAAGTGCTCTTGTTATATATTTTTGTGACACAGTAATACCAGAGGATGCACATGCAATCACGTTTCGAAGGTATCTGGCTTCCGATCATCACGCCGTTCCACGATGGCGAGATCGACTATCCGGCGCTCGCGCGCCTGGCGCGTCACTACGCAGCCGAAAGGATCGCGGGCTTCGTCGCCGGCGCGACGACGGGCGAAGGCGCGCTCCTGCACGCGGGCGAACAGGAAGCGATTTTCGCGACGCTGCGCGACGCCGCGCCGAATCTTCCGATCGTGCTCGGCTTGACGGCGAGCGCAACGCACGCGGCCGCCGAGCGCGCGCGGGAACTCGCGTCGCTGCGCCCGGACGGGCTGCTCGCGACGCCGCCCGTCTACATGAGGCCGACGCAAGCCGGCGTGCAGCGGCACATCGAAGCGATCGTCGAAGCGGCGGATCTGCCCGTGCTCGTCTACAACATTCCGTATCGGACCGGCGTAAACGTCGAACTCGACACACTGCAGGCGCTCTCGCGCGATGCGCGCGTCGTCGGCGTGAAGGAATGCGGCGGGACCCTCGAGCGCATGCTGCGTCTCGTGCACGAAACGCCGCTACGCATCTTCTCCGGCGACGACAACCAGAATTTCGCGGCGCTGTGCGCGGGCGCGCACGGTGTGATCGCGAGCGCCGCGCACGTACTGCCCGCGTGGCACGTGCGCATCCATGCGCTCCTGCGCGAAGGCAGGCTCGACGACGCGCGACGGGTCGCGGTCGCGCTGCAGCCGCTCGTCGCCGATCTGTTCGCGGAACCGAATCCTGCGCCCGTGAAAGCGCTGCTCGCCGCGCAGGGCTGGTGCGACAACGCGCTGCGGCTGCCGTTCCTGCCGGTGAGCGACGCGCTCGCGGCGCGGCTGGTCAGGCATTGGGAAGCGCTGCGGCGGAGCGAGACGGCCGAAGTCTGAGCGCGCGGACATCCGTCGATCGCCGGCGGATTCGTCATGCGGCGACGGCTCGAGTCCACCGATTCGAGCGCCGCCTCATCGCGCGATGCGCCGATTTGCCGATTTGCCGATTTGCCGATTTGCCGATTTGCCGATTTGCCGATTTGCCGATTTGCCGATTTGCCGATTTGCAGCCCCGCAAACGCGGCAGTTGGCCTCCGCTGGCGCTCGCCCCGGAAAGCCCGGCCGGCACCGCCGACCGGCATACGGCCTATTCGTCGACGCCGCGTCGATTCGCGCCGATGAATCCGGCGACGCGCTCGGCCACCCAACGCTCGCGCTCGCGATGCGGCACATGCCGCACGCCGCGCACGATTTCGATCTGCGCCGGTCCGCCGACCGAGCGCACGATCGTCTCGGGATGAAGGTTCGACCCGTATTCGTCGTCGCTGCCGTGGATCGCGAGCGTCGGGCACGTCACCTGCGGCAGGACATCGTTCAACGACCAATCGGAAAACGCCGGCGACAGCCACGTCTCGATCCACGCGTCCAGCACCCAGCGCGTCTTCTCGCCGTGATACACCTGCAGACGTTCGAAGGTCTCGCGCTGCTTGAACTGTTCGCGCGCGTCGACGATGCCGGCGCGCGTCCTGCCTTCGACGAACGCCAGGGCGGATTCGGTGATCAACGCTTCGCACGCCGACGGATACGCCGCCGCGCAGTGCACCGCCATGCCGCCGCCGACGCTATGGCCGAACGCGACGAAACGATCGAAGCCGAGCTGTTCGCGCAGCATCGGGAAAAATCGCCGGGCCTCGTCGCGAACGAAGTCGGCGCCGAGCGCGTCCGTGCGGGGATCGGACTGCCCGAAGCCGAGGCGATCGTAGACGATCACCCGCCGCCCCGTGCATTCGGCCAGCGCGTTCGGAAACGTCCGCCACAGGTGAACGCAGCCGAGCGAATCGTGAAGCAGGACGATGGGCGGCAGGCTGTCGGGCGCGTCCGCATGATGCGGCGCGGGCCAGCACCGCACGAACAAGCGCCCCCTTCCGGTGTCGACCCAGCAGTCTTTCGTCGCGTTTCGGCGGTTGTCCATGTTCCGCTACTGACCGAGCAGATGCCGCAACAAGCCGGTCGACACGACGCCGATGATCACGGTCGGCAAAATCGACAGTCGGGTGGCCGCGAGCAGCGTAATCGCCAGCGCGAGCAAATTGGCCGGCTTGTCCGAGACGAACGCCGGCGCGATCACCGACACCAGCACGCATCCCGGCACATTTTCCATCACCGACAGCATGCGCGGGCTCAGCGTGCGATTACGCAGCACGACGTAGCCGAGAATCCGGCTCAGGTAAGTGGACGAGGCCATCAGCGCGATCGTCAGCAGCGTCGATACATCGATCATGACGGCTCTCCCCAGGCGACGGCGGCGACGAGGCCGGCGAGCGCGCCCGCCGCGACGTACCAGGCGCCCGGCACGAGCAGGTAAGTCGCCGCCGCGACGACGAGGCTGACGAGCCACGGACGGCACGCGCGCGCGCCTTTCCACATGCCCCGGAGCAGCACGAGGAAAACCGCGGTGAACGCCATGTCGAAGCCGTATTGCTCGACGTCGCCGATCGTGGGCCCCAATGCCGCGCCGAGCGCGGTGCACGCGATCCACGTGAGGTACAGCCCTGCCGACACGCCCAGGTAATACGGAAAGCTGATGCGGCTGCGCGATTGCTGCCGCGCGTCGGCGAGCGCCATCGCCCAGCTCTCGTCGCACATGAAGAAGAGCGCCGGAAAAGTCCGCTTGCGCGACAGGTGCCGGAGATACGGCGCGAACGCCGCGCCCATCAGGATGTGCCGGCAGTTCACCAGAAACGACATCGCGACGATGAGCAGGATGTGCGGCGGCGACGTCCATAACCGGATCGCGGTGAATTCGGAGCCGCCGCCGAAATTCAGGCCGGTCATCAGCGGCACTTCGACGACGCTCAAGCCTTTTTGCGTCGCCTGCGCGCCCAGCACGAGCGCGAACGGAATGAAGCCGAGCATCACGGGCAGCGATGCGCGCAAGCCGCGCCAGGCTTCGGATTTTGCGGTGGATTCCTCGGAAATGACGGTTGACGTCGGCAAACTGTTCATTACACCTCCTTCGAGGGGCAATATTGTCTGCCAAATTTGATGAAATCGGGTTGCGTTGTTGCTATATTTCGGTATCGAATTAGTATGAACAACCCATTTTTTTAATCTTCCTGGAATTGGATTCCAATGAAATTCGACGCCATCGATCGACGCATCCTGCAAGCCCTGCAACGCGACGGCCGGCTGCAGAACGTCGAGCTCGCGAAAGAAGTCAGCCTGTCGCCTTCGCCGTGCCTCAGACGAGTCCGGCTGCTCGAGAAAGCCGGCGTGATCGAACGGTACGTCGCGGTGCTCAATCCCGCGAAGGTCGGCAAGGGGTTGACCGTGTTCACGCGTGTCTGGCTGAAAGAGCAGGACGCCGACACGGTCGATCACTTCGCCGAAGCGGTCCGGCAACTGCCGCAGGTCGTCGAGTGCCACCTGATGGCGGGCGACTGCGATTTTCTGCTGCGAGTCGTCGCCGCCGACATCGACGACTACCGGCAATTCCAGATGCATCATCTGACGCGGATCAAGGGCGTGCAGAGCGTGAAGACCGAGATCCCGCTGCAGAAGGTGAAGTTGACTTCGGAGGTGCCGGTTTGACTTTGCGCACGCCCGCGGAGGACCAACCGAAAATGGGCCGGCTGCGCACCAGCGGGCGTTGCCGTCGTCGTGCGGACTGACCAGCTTGACGAACGAGACCGTCGGCATGCCGGTGCCGCCCGACGCCGCCCGTTATTACCACGAGTACATCGTAGCCGCCGACCGGCCCCTGACCATCAGCGCCCGGATTTCGCGTCGGATCTTGCGAGGCGCGACGACGTATATCGAAACGCCGCAGCGCGGAGCGGGCACGTTCACGCCGAAGCCCGGGCAGGATTCGAAGTCTCCGCCGAAGGCGACGTCGGTCCCGCGCGCATCCGGGTGCGGCAATTGCATGAGGACGCCAACGGCATATCGACCTCGCCGGTCACGGTCGCGGCGGCTCCGCCTTGCCCATGAAACGGCGCCGTCGTCGGCCCGGACCCGACACCATCGGGCGCGCGCAAGATTGAGCACGCCGACGAGCGAATTCGGGCCGACGACGGCGCGCCTGCATCGCTGAGCGCCTCACCGCCCCTCCCGCTCCAACGCCCGCTTCGCCGCGTCACGCTCCGCGACCCGCGCCGCGTGCGCACCCCATGCTTCGCAGCGGTCCATATCGAGACCGACCGCGCGCCCCCATCGATACAGCACGAGCAAGAACGGATCGACGATCGAATATCCGTCCGGCTCGGCCCATTGCCGCCCGTCGCGCAGCGCCGCCTCGATCTCGCCGTTCGCCGCTTCGATCACGCGCCGGCCATGCGCGGAGATCGCCGAATGAGTCGACGCGTCGTCGATGAACCGTCCCGGCCGCCACAGCGCGCCGTATCCGACGCCATGCACCCACCCGACGAGCCACGCGAGCCACTCGTGACACCGCGCCTCACGCAACGGATCGTCGATCGGCAGCAGACCCGCTTCCGGATGCTTGCGCGCGAGATACGTGAGAACTGCGGGCGTCTCGGTCAGCACGCGCGTCTCGCCGGGAATCGCGAGTGCGGGCACGCGCGCCTTCGGATTGATCGCGAGATAGCGCTCGCCGAGGTGCTCGCGGCGCGATACGAGCACCGGCTCGGCGTCGAACGGCGCGCCGGTTTCTTCGAGCGCGATGTGCGCGGCGAGCGAGCACGCGTCCGGCGAATAGTAGAGTCGATAAGCGCTCATGGTTCCCGTCCCCCCTCCATCGAATGGCAATGACAGCGAGTGTAGGAACCGGCCAGGCACGCGGCAAACGATGAATTGTCGTGCTCAGGCATTAGTGTTACTAATACACGGATGACACGACCCCGCATCCCCCCGTTGCAGACGCTGCGTGCATTCGAAGCTGCCGTGCGGCTGCAGAGCTTCACGCGCGCAGCCGACGAGCTCGCGCTCACGCAAGGCGCCGTCAGCCAGCACGTGCGCGCGCTCGAAGCGCAGCTCGGCCGTCCGCTCTTCACGCGCGAGCGCAACGGCGCGACGCCGACGCAAGCCGCGCACGCGCTCGCGCTGCAAGTGCGGCAAGGCCTGAGCGTGCTCGCGCGCGCATTCGAAGCGACGCGCGCACCCCGCTTCTCCCGCGCGGCGAGCACGACGCTGCACGTGAGCGTGCTGCCGAGTTTCGCGACGCGCTGGCTCGCGCCGCGTCTGCCGCGTTTTCGCGCCGCGCATCCGGCAATCGACGTCACGCTTCATCCGGACGTCGCGCTCGCGCCGCTCAACAAGCGCAGCCGCATCGACGTCGCATTGCGTTACGGCCCCGGCACGTGGCCCGGCGTCGTCGCGGAAAAGCTGATGAACGAGGCGGTGTTTCCGGTCGCGAGTCCGACCTATCGAAACCGCGACGGCGTTGCGCCGCGCGAGGCCGTCGACCTCGCACGCTCGACGCTGCTGCGTCATCCCGCGCAGCCGTGGGAGCCGTGGTTTCAGGCGGCGCGGCTCGATCTCGTCGAATCGCGCCGCGCGCCGCAATTCGACGATGCCGAAGCGCTGATCGAAGCCGTGCTGAAAGGCCGTGGCGTCGCGCTCGCGCGCCGCTCGCTGATCGCGCCGGAGCTCGCGTCGGGCGCGCTCGTGCGCGTGTCGAAGGCGAGCATCGCCGACGTCTACGCTCACTATCTGGTCTGGCGGCCCGGACATCCGAAGGAGCGCGCGATCGCCGCGTGGCTCGACTGGCTGCGCGACGAGGTGCGCCGCAAGACGCCGCGCCGCAAGCTCACCGCCGACGCGCCGCCTGCCCACCGCCGCCAGCCGACCGAAAGCAAATCGTCATAATATGGCCGTCGCAAACGGTTCACGTAACCGACGCATCGTTTCCTCAAACTAGCGGACGTCCAAGACACGCGATCGATTCTCAGGAGGCTCCCCGATGCGCCAGCGTCTCGCCGCCCTCGTCACCGCACTTTGCGTCGTGCCGCTCGCCGCCGCGTGCGGCGACGATGCGTCTCACGCTCGCGCGGAGACGAACGCCGGCGCGCAAACGGCATCGCCGCCGGACACCGCCGCCAATTCGTTCAACGGCGGCGCCGTGGCCAGCCACACCGCGCCGGCGAGTGCGCCGCTCGCAACGCCCGTGATCCACTACCCGCCCGAAGACGAAGCCGGCGACGCATCCGGCACGACGGCGGCATCCGCGCATCCCGCATCAAATCCTGGCTGATCGCGTTCCGCCGCGCCCTCTTCCCCGCAGAGCCAAAGGTGAAAACATGACGTCAGAAAGCCGCCGCCGTTTCCTGCAGACCGTTGCGCAATCCGCGAGCGCCGCCGCCGCGCTCACCGTGTTCCCCGAATCGATCCGCCGCGCGCTCGCGATCCCCGCCGCGTCGCGCACGGGCACGATCCGCGATGTCGAGCACATCGTCGTGTTCATGCAGGAAAACCGCTCGTTCGACCATTACTTCGGACACCTGCGCGGCGTGCGCGGCTACAACGACCGCTTCCCGATCGCACTGCCGAACGGCAAACCGGTCTGGTATCAACCGTCGAAGGCGAATCCGTCGAGACCCGTGCTGCCGTTTCGCCTCAACACGCTGACGACGAGCGCGCAATGCATCGGCGACCTCGATCACTCGTGGTACAAGACGCACGCGGCGATCGACGGCGGCCGCTACGATCAGTGGCCCGCGAACAAGACCGACATGACGATGGGCTATCACGTGCGCGAGGACATCCCGTTCCACTACGCGCTCGCCGATGCGTTCACCGTCTGCGACAACTACTTCTGCTCGCTGCCCGGCCCGACGCATCCGAACCGCTCGTATCTGATGACGGGCACCGTCGACCCGACCGGCAAATACGGCGGCCCGCTCCTCGACAACAACGACTACGTCGACGGCGACGTGCCGCCGAAGTACGACCTGCTCACGTGGACGACGTATCCCGAGCGTCTCGAAGCGAACGGCATCTCGTGGCAGATCTACCAGCAAGGCACGACAGGCAGCGATCCGCTGAACGGCAACTACGGGACGAACGTCCTGCAGAACTTCGCGAACTTCATCAACGCGAAGCCGGGCTCGTCGCTGTATCAGCGCGCGCAGGCGGTGCGCACGCTCGACGACCTGAAGGCCGACGTGCTCGCGAACAGGCTGCCGCAAGTGTCGTGGCTGCTGCCGCCCGCCGCGTTCTCCGAGCATCCGAAGTACACGCCCGCTTACGGCGCGAACTACACATCGCAGATCCTCGACGCGCTGACGTCGAACCCCGACGTATGGCGCAAGACCGTGCTCTTCATCATGTACGACGAGAACGACGGCTTCTTCGATCACGTCGTGCCGCCGCAGCCGGCGACGACGCGCGCGCAGGGCCTGTCCACCGTCGCCGTCGACGGCGAGATCCACAACGTCGTGAATCCGGG
The DNA here is from genome assembly GCF_001522845.1 of Burkholderia sp. BDU5. Taxonomy (NCBI): domain Bacteria; kingdom Pseudomonadati; phylum Pseudomonadota; class Betaproteobacteria; order Burkholderiales; family Burkholderiaceae; genus Burkholderia; species Burkholderia sp. BDU5. The sequence goes on from NZ_LOWC01000109.1 coordinate 262,562, forward strand.
CCGCGGCGGCAGCTACACCGCCGACGGCCTGCCGTACGGCCTCGGCCCGCGCGTGCCGATGACGGTCGTGTCGCCGTGGACGAAGGGCGGCTTCGTCTGCTCACAGGTGTTCGACCACACGTCGGTGATCCGCTTCATCGCCGCGCGCTTCGGGATCGACGAGCCGAACATCACGCCGTGGCGCCGCGCCGTGTGCGGCGATCTCACGTCCGCGTTCGACTTCCGCACGCCGGACGCGACGCTGCCGCCGTTGCCCGACACGAGCAACTATCGGTCGATCGCCGATCAGCTTTGCTCGACGAAGCCCGCGCCGACCGTGCCCGCCGCGCCGAGCCCCGTCGATCCGCAGGAACCCGGCGTGCGTCCGGCGCGCGCGCTGCCGTACGAACTGCACGTGAACGCGTCGGTGCGCGGCGGCACACACTTGCGGATCGAGTTCGCGAATCGCGGCGAGCAAGGCGCGCACTTCTATGTGTATGCGTCGAACCGCAGCGACGGCCCGTGGCGCTACACGGTCGGCGCGCATCGTTCGCTGCACGACGAGTTCGATCTCGGCGCGACGAACGGCGCGTATGCGTTCTCGGTGTACGGCCCGAATGGCTTCGTGCGCGTGTTCGAAGGCGTCGCCGCCGCCGAGGGCCATGGCCGGCACGCAGCCGCGCATCCGGAAGTGAAGGCGGGCTACGACATCGCGAACGGCAACCTGTATCTGAAGCTGCAGAATCACGGCGGCCAGAGCGTGCCGCTGACGCTGACCGACAACGCGTACGGCGCGCAGTCGCGTCAGATCACGCTGCGCGGCGGCGACGAGCGGATCGAGCAATGGGCGCTCGCGCCGAGCCATCACTGGTACGACGTGACGGTGTCGGACGGCGCGGCGGGCACGTTCCTGCGCCGCTTCGCGGGCCACGTCGAGAACGGCAAGACGAGCTATTCCGATCCGGCGGCGGTCGCGCCCGTCACGGCCTGAAGGTGCACGCGCGACGGCGTGCTTGATGGACGCCGTCGCGCGATCGATGCAGTTCGATGCGGAAAGAAATGCGCGCGACGACAAGCGTCGAAGTGAAACCCGGATGCGTGTTGCGTGTGCCGAACATCGTTTCCGAAGACACGACGTGACGCACATCGCACAAGAGGCACTGGCGATCGCGCTCGAACGCGTCACGCTGCTGTGCGTCGTCGATCACATCGACGCCGCCAATCGAGCGCACTGGGTCGCGCCCGTCTATCTTGCGCGCGCGTTCGCGGGCGAGCCGCGCATCGTCGAGCCGGACGAGCACGACGCATTCGGCTGGTTCGCGCTGAGCGATTTGCCGCAGCCGCTCACACACGCGACGCGCGTTGCCGTCGCGCAGCTCGTGACGGCGGCCTGAAATGTCGAGCCCGGCGATTGCGGCAAGCGCATCAAGCCGCCGTCACGAGCACATCGCGCGCGATCGCGCCGATTACCGGCGAGTCGTCCCGAAACCGCAGCGGCGCCGCGCAATGCACGAGCGCATCGACGAGATATTTCGCGCGCGGCCACGGCCCGTAGCCCGCTGCGGTATTGATGTGGCCGGCGTCGCCGAGATTGACGAACGCGCTGCCGAGCCGGTGTGCGAGCTCGCGCGCTTCGGCGAGCGTCATCCACGGGTCGCTTTCGCTGCCGATCACGATCGACGGCGCGGCCAGGCGGTGCGGATCGAAGTCGCCCGCGAACGCGAACTTGCTCGGATTCGCGGGCGCGACGAACAGCGCGCCGACGACGTTCGCCGCCGGCGCGTCCGCGACCGATGCGTGCTGTGCGAGCGCATGCGCGGCCGCGAGACAGCCGAAGCTGTGCGCGGCGAGCACGAACGGCCCGCGCTCGCGCGCGAGCAGATCCCGCACTTTCTGCGCCCAGCGCGCGAGATGCGGTGCGTCCCAGTCGTCCTGTTCGACGCGCAGCGCGCGCGCGAACTGTCTCTCGAGCCAGGTCTGCCAGTGCGCGCCTTCGCTGCCGTGCAGACCGGGCACCGTGACGAGCCGCGGCGGCCACGTCGATTTGCTGCATGAGCGCATGTGTCCCTCGCGAAGCTAGGAGCCTGGCGTCGATTGTCGCGTGCGCGCGATGCGCGGCGAACCAATTTTTTGTGCTTTGCATTTCCGCGCATGGCGACGCAAAGCGCGGCAAAACCGTAGAATGAGGGCTTCATTTGAGGAGACGATGCATGTCCGCCACGCCGTCAGGCGCGTTGCGCCCGTTTCATCTCGCGTTTCCGGTCACGAGCCTCGAGCGCGCGCGCCGCTTCTACGGCGGCCTGCTCGGCTGCCCGGAAGGCCGCAGCTCCGATCGCTGGGTCGATTTCGATTTCTTCGGACACCAGCTCGTCGCGCACCTCGCGCCCGACGAGACGGGCCGCCCGGCCGTCAACCCGGTGGACGGCGACGACGTGCCGGTGCGCCATTTCGGCGTCGTATTGTCGATGGACGAATGGCACGCGCTCGCCGGCAAACTGAAGGCGGCCGGCACGGCTTTCGTGATCGAGCCGCACATCCGCTTCAAGGGCGAGGCCGGCGAGCAGGCGACGATGTTCTTCTTCGATCCGTGCGGCAACGCGCTGGAATTCAAGGCATTCGCCGACATCGGTCAATTGTTCGCGAAGTAGACGCATGCGAATACTGCTTTATACGCCGCATCAGGACGCGCAAGACTGGAAGCGCGACATCGAGCGCGCGCTGCCCGGCGCGCAATTGCGCGCGTGGACGCCCGGCGACGACGCGCCTGCCGATTACGCGCTCGTCTGGCGCGCGCCGCGCGCGTTCTTCGCGCCTCGCGCGGATCTGAAGGCCGTGTTCAATCTCGGCGCGGGCGTCGACGCGGTGCTCGCGCTCGAACGCGCGCATCCGGGCATGCTGCCGCGCGACGTGCCGCTCGTGCGCCTCGAGGACGCCGGGATGGCGCGGCAGATGGTCGAATACACGACGCACGCGGCGCTGCGCTATCTGCGCCGCTTCGACGAATATGCGCTGTTGCAGCGCGAGCGCCGCTGGCAGGCGCTCGCGCCGCATCCGCGCGACACGTTCGTCGTCGGCGTGCTGGGGCTCGGCGCGTTGGGCGCCGAAGTCGCGCGCGCGCTCGCGGCGCTCGGGCTGCCGGTGCGCGGCTACAGCCGCGCGGCGAAGACGCTCGGCGGCATCGCGACGTTCGCGGGCGTCGCGCAGCTCGACGCGTTCCTCGACGGCGTGAAGCTGCTCGTGAACCTGCTGCCGAGCACCGCCGACACCGACGGCATCCTGAACGCACGCGCGTTCGCGAAGCTCGCGCACGGCGCGTATCTCGTGAACATTGCGCGCGGCGCGCATCTCGTCGAAGCGGATTTGCTCGACGCGCTCTCGAGCGGCCGCATCGCCGCGGCGACGCTCGACGTGTTCGCGACCGAGCCGCTGCCTGAAGATCACCCGTTCTGGCGCGAGCCGCGAATCGTGATCACGCCGCACTGCTCGGCGGATACACTGCGCGCCGAAGCGGTCGAGCAGATCGCCGCGAAGATCGGCGCGCTCGAGCGCGGCGAGCCGATCGGCGGCGTCGTCGACCGCGCACTCGGCTATTGACCGCGGCGGCCCGCGAATACGCTCGCAGGAAAATCCCATGCAGCGATCCATTCATCAGAAGACAGGAATCAGGAGACTCGGATGACGCTCCCCCAATCCGTGAAGATCGTCGAAGTCGGCCCGCGCGACGGGCTGCAGAACGAGCAGGCGTTCGTGCCGACCGACGTCAAGATCGATCTTGTGAACCGGCTGTCGCGCGCCGGTTTCCGCAACATCGAGGCGGCGTCGTTCGTGTCGCCGAAATGGGTGCCGCAGATGGCCGACGGCGCCGACGTGATGGCCGGCATCGAGCGCCGCGCGGGCACGATCTACTCGGCGCTCACGCCAAACCTGAAGGGCGTCGAGAACGCGCTCGCCGCGCGCGCCGACGAAGTCGTGATCTTCGGCGCGGCGAGCGAGGCGTTCTCGCAGCGCAACATCAACTGCAGCATCGCGGAGAGCATCGCGCGCTTCGAGCCCGTCGCGCGCGCGGCGAAGGACGCGGGCGTGCGGCTGCGCGCGAGTGTGTCGTGCGCGCTCGGCTGCCCGTATCAGGGCGACGTGCCGGTCGACGCCGTCGTCGACGTCGTGAAGCGCCTCGCCGCGCTCGGCTGCGACGAGATCGACATCGCCGACACGATCGGCGTCGGCACGCCGGGCCGCACGCGCGCGGTGCTCGACGCGGTCGCGAAGGCGTTCCCGCGCGAACGGCTGTCGGGGCACTTCCACGACACCTACGGGCAGGCGCTCGCGAACATCTACGCGGCGCTGCTCGAAGGCATCGGGATCTTCCACGCGTCGGTCGCGGGCCTCGGCGGCTGCCCGTACGCGAAGGGCGCGACCGGCAACGTCGCGACGGAGGACGTGCTGTACATGATGCGCGGCCTGAACATCGATACGGGCGTCGATCTCGGCCAGGTCGTCGCCGCCGGCGATTTCATCTCGACCGCGATCGGCCGCGCGAATGTGTCGCGCGCGGGGCGCGCGCTGCTCGCGAAGCAGCGTGCGGCCGCCGAACCGTCCGCCTGCGCGTGATCCGCGCGGCGCCCATCACACCACTACTCCACGAGGATACGAAGCGCACCCATGGCTACCCCCGCCCCCATCGACAAGCTTCCGGATTCCGCCCGTCGCGTCGCGTTGCTGCTGCGCGAGCGCGGCCATGCGAAGGGCATCGTGATGCTCGAGGAAACCGGCAAGACGTCGGCCGAAGCCGCCGCGGGTCTCGGCTGCTCGGTCGCGCAGATCGCGAAGTCGATCCTGTTCCGCCGCCGCGCCGACGGCGCGCCCGTGCTCGTCGTCGCGAGCGGCGCGAATCGCGTCGATGAGAAGAAGGTCGCCGAACACGTCGGCGAAGTCGGCCGTGCGGACGCGAAGTTCGTGCGCGACAACACCGGCTACGCGATCGGCGGCGTGTGTCCGATCGGTCATCTCGTCGAGCCCGTCATGCTGATCGATCGCGACCTGCTCAAGCTCGACAACCTGTGGGCAGCGGCCGGCCACCCGCACGCAGTGTTCAATCTGTCTCCGCAGGAGCTGGTGACGTTGACGGGCGCGCCGGTGGCCGACGTCGCGGAGCGCAGCGACGCATGAGCGACAAGACGGAGATCGGCGGCATGGCGAAGGTCGAGGGGACGCCGGGCGCGGCAGCGGCCGATGCGGCGGCAACGCATGCAGCGGCGAGCGAGGCGGCGGTGAGCGCGGTCGCCGCGAGCGAGACGACGGCTGCGCCGGGCACGAACGTGCCGTCGCCATGCACGAACGTCTGCAGGATCGATGCGAAAACCGGCTGGTGCGAAGGCTGCCGTCGCACGCGCGACGAGATCGCCGGCTGGCGCAAGTTCGACGACGACGCGAAGCGCGCAGTGCTCGCGCGGCTGGCGGCGCGGCAGACGGCCTGCGCGTGATGCGGCGCCGGCAGCGGGCCGCGCCCGCGCGCGTTGCCGCAAGCGGCAGGCACGGCGCAAAAAAATGCCGTTCAGCCAGATTGGCGAACGGCGAGCGTAATGAGAATTCTTTGGACGTGATCAACGTCACTGCGCATCATACGAGCGCCCTCGCTGCATCGCATCAGGAGTTTCCCTACAACTTTTTTGCGCGTGTCGGAATGTCTCGGTCTGGCTTCGCGTCGCGCGCGATGTCGTCTACGCGAATCAGCGTGCATCGCCCGATCGCGGCGCTGCGTCCGTCTGTCCGGAGCGCCGCCGGCGCACCGCGCATGCGTCGCGTGCGATCCCTGTCAACCGACGCGCGCCGATCGATCGGACGACACGTCGTGCGCCTCCGTCATTGCTGACGCGCCGCGCTTGCACGGCGCGCCTCGCCTCCCGATAAGCCGCCGCACGCCGCTCGACCAGCCGATGCTTTATCCGCGCTCATCGCCGCCGCCCGCCGTGACGCGCTGCGCGCATCGCCTTTCCGCCAGACGATGCTCGCCGCTCGATCGGACTGCGCCCGCGCCATTCGATGCGCACTGAAGCGAAGCGCCGATCGCCCGCGCACCGCCACGCATCCACCGCGCCGCGCACCGCCACGAACCGCCGCGCACTCCGCCCGGCACACTCAGCCCCGCGCCTCGACCCGCCGCGCCGGCACGATCCGCCAGCCGAGATTCACGCCGGCCGCCGCGAGCAGGATCAACGCCGCGCCGAACACCTGACTCCACGCGAGCGTCTGCCCGAACGCGATCCGATCGACGACGATCGCGACGACCGGATAGACGAACGAAAGCGCGCCGATCGTCGCGGTCGGCAGCTTCTGGATCGCGCCGTACAGCAACACGTACATGATCCCCGTGTTGACGACGCCGAGCACGACGAGGTCGAGCCACTGGCTCGGCGTCGCGGGCAGCGCGTCGTAGTGGACGAACGGCGCGAGCGCGAGCACGCCGACGCCCGTCTGGAACAGCGCCAGCAGATGCGGCGGCGTGCCCTTCAGATGCTTCGTGACGATCGACGACACCGCGTACAGGAACGCCGCACCGAGCGCGAGCACGACGCCTTCGAGATACTGACCGGGCACCGCGAGCACCGCGGGCTCGACGCGCACGACGAGCGCGAGCCCCGTGAACGCGAGCACGAGCCACGCGACGGCCGACGCGGTGAGCCGTTCGCGGAACACGATCGCGCCGAGCGCGACCAGCATGAACGGCTGCGTGTTGTAGACGGCCGTCGCCATCGAGATCGACGCGCGCGAGTACGCGGCGAACAGCAGCACCCAGTTCGCGACGATCGCGACGCTGCCGAGCGCGGCGAGCGCGACGACGCGCTTCGACAGCAGATCGCGGCGCAGGAAGCCGAGCGCCGCGCAGATGATCAGCATCGTCGCGCCGCCGAACAGGCAGCGAAAAAACACGACGTTCATCGGATGCTGCCGCGACGACACGACGAGCCAGCCGATCGTCCCGGACATCAGCATCGCGATCACCATTTCGAGCGCCCCGCGGCGCATATCGTTCGAAGCCATGTGAATTCTCGCGAGAGGAAAGCCTGACTTCGATTCTAGGCACTTGATTGGCCTCTCTCCATCGCTAAACTGAGTGAGATGCGTCTATCCACCTTTGAAAAGAAGGCTTCCATGCAAAAACGCCTTTCGCCGCCGCCTGCGGCGAGCACACTCGATTCGATCGACCGCGAACTGCTGCGCGCGCTCGCCGACGACGCGCGCCAACCTGTCAGCGAACTCGCGCGGCGCGTCGGGTTGTCCGCGCCGAGCACCGCGGACCGCCTGCGCCGGCTCGAAGCGCAAGGCGTGATCGCGCGCTTCACGGTCGAGCTCGATCCGCGCGCGCTCGGCTACACGCTGCAGGCGATCGTGCGCGTGAAGCCGCTGCCCGGCCAGTTGCATCTCGTCGAGGAATTGCTGCGGCGGATTCCCGAATTCGTCGAATGCGACAAGGTGACGGGCGACGATTGCTTCGTCTGCCGGCTCTATCTACGCTCGATCGAGCAGCTCGACGGGATACTCGCGAAGGTGACCGAGCGCGCGGAGACGAGCACGGCGATCGTCAAATCGACGCCCGTCGCGCGGCGCTTGCCACCACTCGTGATCGAAGAGGATTGACGCAAGCGTGGAGCGGACGCGAAGCGCAGCGCCACTCCGTGTGAAATCGACGGAAGCACCGTGCGCGCGAAAGCGGCGCGGCGCTCGCATCGGAGAAACGAGGGCTTCGGGTAACGAAGCCCGCGCCGCGGCGTCACGCCACCTCGCGCGCCTCGAAGAACGCGACGATCTCGTCGATCAGCACGACGGGCGCCTCTTCCGGGATGTAGTGTCCGCAGGCAAGCGCGCGGCCGCTCACGTCGCGCGCGACGCGCCGCCATTCGTCGAGCGGCTCGAAGCAGCGCCCGACGACGCCGTTCTCTCCCCACAGCACGCGCAACGGACACGCAACCTTGTTGCCGCGTTCGAGATCCGCGCGATCGTGATCGAGGTCGATCGTCGCCGACGCGCGATAGTCCTCGCACATCGCATGCACGGCGCCCGGCTGCCGCAGCGCTTCGCGATACGCGTGCAGCGCCTCCGGCGAGAACGGCGTGAGGCCGGCCGACCGATTGCCCATCACCGATTCGACGTACGCATCGGAGTTGCCGCCGATCAGCGTCTCCGGCAGCGGCTCGGGCTGGATCAGGAAGAACCAGTGGAAGTACGCGGTCGCGAACGCGCGATCGGTGCGCTCGTACATCGCGAGCGTCGGCGCGATGTCGAGGAGCAGCATCCGCTCGACCGCGTCCGGATGGTCGAGCGCCATCCGATGCGCGACGCGCGCACCGCGATCGTGCGCGCACACATGGAAGCGCGGGAAGCCGAAGTGACGCATCACCGCGACCTGATCGGCCGCCATCGCACGCTTCGAATACGGCGCGTGCCGCGCATCGCTCGCCGGCTTGCCCGATGCGCCGTAGCCGCGCAGATCGGTGGCGATCACAGTGAAATGCCTGGCGAGCGTCGCAGCGACGCGATGCCAGATCACGTGCGTCTGCGGGTGGCCGTGCAGCAACAGAAGCGGCGGTCCCGAGCCTCCTTTGACGCCGAAGATGTCGACGTCCTGCGCCGTCACGCGAAACGGCGCGAACTCCTCAAACGACATGGTCTTGTTCTCTCGGATTGTTGTGATCGTTATTGTAGGAGCGCGATCGTCGCGTCATCGCCGGCATGCCCGCGCAAAGCATAGAAACAGAGCACTCATTCGACAGCCCGGCCGCAGCGCGTTCGTCGAAGCGCGTCTATAATGGCACGACCGTTCGTATTAATTCATCGCGAGCGCGCAGTCGGCACGACACTCACATAACATATCGACCGCGCGCGACGGCCCCGGCGAGGACGACGCAACGCGACGACGAACTTCACGCATTTGCCGCACGCGCGGCGACGATTCAGGAGACACCGCATGGCCCTGCCCGCCATCCTGCAAAACCTCGCGCTGCCCGTCATCGCGTCGCCGATGTTCATCGTCAGCTATCCGGAACTCGTGCTCGCGCAATGCAAGGCGGGCATCGTCGGCTCGTTCCCGGCGCTCAACGCGCGCCCGGCCGAATTGCTCGACGAATGGCTCACGCAGATCCAGGCGCAGCTCGCCGAGCACCGGGCCGCGACCCCGGACGCCGTGATCGGGCCGATCGCCGTAAACCAGATCGTCCATCAGTCGAACGTGCGGCTCGAGCACGACATCCGCGTGTGCGTCGAGCACAAGGTGCCGATCTTCATCACGAGCCTGCGCGCGCCCGCGCGCGAGATCGTCGACGCCGTGCACAGCTATGGCGGCATCGTGCTGCACGACGTGATCAACCTGCGGCATGCGCAGAAGGCGCTCGAAGCGGGCGTGGACGGCCTGATCCTCGTCGCGGCGGGCGCGGGCGGCCACGCGGGCACGACGTCGCCGTTCGCGCTCGTCGGCGAAGTCCGCAAGATCTTCGACGGCCCGATCGTGCTGTCCGGCTCGATCGCGAACGGCGGCTCGATCCTCGCCGCGCAGGCGATGGGCGCCGATCTCGCCTACATGGGCACGCGCTTCATCGCGACGCAGGAAGCGCACGCGGTCGACGGCTACAAGCACGCGATCCTCGACGCGAAGTCGGCCGACATCATCTACACCAATCTCTTCACCGGTGTGCACGGCAACTACATCCGCGAGAGCATCGTGAACGCGGGCCTCGATCCGGACGCGCTGCCCGTCGCCGACAAGTCGAAGATGAACTTCGGCAGCGACAAGGCGAAGGCATGGAAGGACATCTGGGGCGCGGGACAGGGCGTCGGGCTGATGGACGACGTTCCGTCCGTCGCGGAGCTCGTCGCGCGGCTCAAGCGCGAATACGACGACGCGAAGACGCGGCTCGGGATTCGCGCGTAATCGTCGCCGCCGTGCTCGGTCGTCGCCGTGCGTGTCGGGCGGCGTGCGTGTCGGGCGGCGTGCGTGTCGGGCGGCGTGCGTGTCGGGCGGCGTGCGTGTCGGGCGGCGCGCGATTCACGCGGCGCCGCAGGCGCGAGGCATGCATGATGCGCATGCGAAGCACAGGCGACGGGCGATGCGCCGCATCGAAGCATTAAATCAAATCGAATCGAATCGCCCCGGCGTCGAACGCGAATCAACAAGCGGTAAACAACAAAACCCTCGCCACGCGAGGGTTCGTCTTCAGTCTGAGCGCGGCCCCGCCGGTCCGCGTTTTTTGTCGATGCGCGGCGCTCGTACCACGCTCGCGTTACCCGAGCCGCTTCATCCGCGGCATCGTGAGCTGCCGCAGCCGCTCGTCGATCGACGGGCACAGCGACTGGCCGGCGAAGCGGTCCGCGAGGAAATCGACGAACGAGCGCACCTTCGCCGACACGTGGCGACGGCTCGCATACACCGCATAGATCGGCAGCTCGCGCGGCGGCAGCGCGTCGAGCAACAGCGGCACGAGGCGGCCGGACTCGATGTCCTCGCCGACCACTTCGGTGCCGAGGAGCGCGACGCCCGAGCCGCCCAGCACGGCGACGCGCAGTCCCTCGAGATGATTGACGATCACGTTGCCCGACAGCGGCATGCGCGACGCGGCCGCGACATCGGCGATCGTCGCGTCGAGCAGCGTCTCGTTCGGCTCGCGGCGAATGATGTTGTGCTGCTGGAGATCGGCGATCGTCGTCGGCGTGCCGTGCTTCGCGAGATACTCGGGCGACGCGACGAGCAGGATGTGCGCGGTCGCGATCTGCCGCGCGACGAGCGACGACGACTTCATGCCGGCGGGCGCCGCGCGCACCGCGACGTCGTAGCCTTCGTCGATCAGTTCGACGACGCGATCGGACAGCGTGATCTCGACCGTCACGTCCGGGTAGCGCTCCGCGTACGACGTCACCGCGTCCATCACGTGCCGCAGCCCGAACGCGGACAGCGACGTCACGCGCAGCCGCCCTTGCGGCACGACGCTCGCGGCGCCCACTGCCTGCCCGGCCTCGTCGAGTTCGGTGAGCGCCTGCACGAGCCGCTCGTAGTATTCGCGCCCCGCCTCCGTCGGCGCGACGCGGCGCGTCGTGCGATGCAAGAGACGTGCGCCGAGCTGGTGCTCGAGATGCATCACGTGCTTGCTCGCCATCGCCGCCGACATCTCCATGCGCTCAGCCGCGCCGACGAAGCTGCCGACTTCGACGACGTAGCGAAACACATTCATGCTGACGAGGGTATCCATCCAGAATGCTCACAATCGAGGGGAATTATGCAATCGCAAGCAACTGTAACAAAGCTGGAGAATTGAAAACGTCAAAAAAGGCAAAACGGCGCCATTTAGTGTGACGCCGCTCACTTTTTCGTGCATTGCCCGAGCGACGCGCGCCCGGGTTCCGAATCGTTAGAACTTCGCACGAATTCCCGCGCCGAACGTGTCGCCGCTCGACATGCCCGAGTAGCGATCGTTCATGTATGCGGCATACACGTCGGTGCGCTTCGACAGCGGATAGTCGTAGCCGAGCGCCCACGTGCGATGCGTCTGGTCGAGTCCGCCCGAGTCGCGCGAATACGCATACGATGCGAGCGCGCTGCCTGGCCCGAGCGGCACCGACACGCCGCCTTGCGCGGTGTTTACGTGCCAGCTGCCGGTGTTTTGCTCGTTCTTCGTGTACATGTATTGCGCGTAGACCTTCGCGACCTTGAAGTCGTACGACAGACCGACCTGCGCGACACCCTGGCTCTTCATGCCGGACACGAGCGCGCCGAGATCGCCCGGGCCGCCGTTGAAGTTCACGTACTGATAGACGGCCGTCGCGGCGAACGGGCCGTTCGAATAGTTCACCTGGCCGCTCCATTTCTTCGAGCGGTTGTCGCCCGCCGTGTTGCCGAACGCGTACATCGCGGCCGCGTTGAGGCCGCCGAAGGTCGGGCTCGTGTAGTCTATCGCGTTGTTCCAGCCCGAATCGCCGACGGCGCCCTGATCGGTCGCGTACGTCGGGAACGTGCCGAGGCCGAGGAACACGTGATAGACCATCGGCGAGAACACGTACGAATCGATGAACGGATTGAAGAGGATCGTCGAGATGAAGAGTTCCGTCGTCAGGCGACCCGCGCGCACCGTGCCGTACGGCGTCGCGAGTCCGACGTACGCGTTGCGGCCGAAGAACGTGTCGCCGTCGAAGCGGCCGTAGCGCCCGTTCTGCGCGCGGAAGAAATCCTCGAGCGTGAAGATCGCCTGATAGCCGCCGCCGAGATCCTCGGAGCCGCGCAGGCCCCAGTACGACGTCGACATCCCGCCGCCCTGCACGCCCCATGCGCGTTGCCCGCCCGGGAATTTCTGCGCACCGATCCATTCGTCGACCTGCCCGTAGAGTTGAACGCTCGACTGCGCGCGAACGCCCGACGCGCCCGCGGCCAGCGCCGCGACGGCGGCGCACGCGAAAGTGGTTTTCAGCGCGCGGCTGACGGATGACTTCATTGTGATCTCCAGATTGTCGTCTAACGGAAGCGAGGCGAACGGGCGGGCGACGTCCGGAAGACACGACGCCGTTCGGGGGCGTCGCCATCTTCCCGAGCCATTTTTCCGGTCAAAAAAGGAGGGACTTATTGCGGATATAGCGTCAGCGTTAACTTCCCGGCGATTTGTCGGGCGTCGGCGACGGGCGCGCCGGTTTCAAACTGACGAACGGCGCTCCTGCGCGCGACGATCGAGCGCCGGCAACGATGGCCAGCGGCAATTCGAACGCGGCGAAAACGCCGGCTTGCGCGCGTCGTCCTCGCAACGAGGCGCGAAAGATAGCGTAACCAAGGAAATGCGCGGGAGGATTTCGCGCGAGTGTCGCGAATTTGCGTCAGCCGGCGGCGCACACCCCGGCCGAATCGAGGCTCAGTTGCGGTAGAACGGCGCGAAGAACGGCAAATGCGGCGCTTCGTCCTGGCGCGGCGGAGGCGCCGGGCGGCCGCCGCGTTCCTCGTTATAGCGCGCGACGTCGGCGCGGATCGAGCCGGTGCGCATCGGCACGTTGCCCGAGCCGGGCCCGTGCGGGGCCTGGCGCGCTTCGGCACTGATCGGCCGGTACGGGTTTTGCGCCGCGTAGCGGCCGTACGACGGCGTCGGACGCAGCCCCCAGCGCTGGCGGTAGCCGTTCACGCCGATCCGCGCTTCGCGGCCTTGCGGCGCCGCGTGCATGGAGCCGGGCGCGCCGCGCCAGCCGCCCGCGCCGCCCGCCGCGTACGGTGCGCCGCCGCGACCGCCGCCGAAGCCGGGCCCGCCGCCATGCGGCGGCTGCGCGAAGACGAGCGTTGCCGCGAGCGCGCACATCACGCTCGCCGCCCATTGCCCGATCTTCCGTATTGCCCGTTCCGTCGTCATGATTGGTCTACCGCTTGCTTTTCTGCCCCGCGCGCACCCGAATCGCGCGCGAAAGGCTTTCAGCGGTAATTTATGGGCGGGGCGAAATCGTGTCGAGCGCAAAAGTGTTAGACCAAAAGCATCGGTGTAACACCGTGTTACTGCACGGCTTTTCGGGAATTCCGCGCCGTTTTGCACCCGTCGCGCGCCGCCCGTTTTTGACGTTTCCGCCGTAAGGTAGCGACGCGCCGGCAACGTGCATCGACATGCATTCGAATCATTAATCGATTCTTCGAATGAATTTGCCTATTCAATCGCCGGCCGCGACAATATCAAGCCGACAATCGCTGCGCTGTCCGCCCGCAGGCCGCCGGCGCTTTCACCGCATTCGCCCGAGATCCGAAATGGCGCGCTCCCGCTTCATTCCCGACAACTTCACGCTCGCGCTCGTCGGCACCGTCGTGCTCGCGAGCTTCCTGCCGTGCCGCGGCGAGGCCGCGCATGTATTCAACTGGGCGACCAACATCGCGGTCGGCCTCCTCTTCTTCCTGCACGGCGCGAAGCTGTCGCGCGAGGCGATCATCGCGGGCGCGACGCACTGGCGGCTGCACGCCGTCGTGCTGCTCAGCACGTTCGCGCTCTTCCCGCTTCTCGGGCTCGCGCTCAAGCCCGTCCTCACGCCGCTCGTCACGCCCGCGCTCTACGCCGGCGTGCTGTTCCTCTGCACACTGCCGTCGACCGTCCAGTCGTCGATCGCGTTCACGTCGATCGCGAAAGGCAACGTGCCCGCCGCCGTCTGCTCGGCGTCCGCATCGAGCCTGCTCGGCATCTTCGTCACGCCCGCGCTCGTCGGCCTGATGATCACGTCACAGGGCACGGGCGCGACGGCGTCGCCGTGGAGCACGATCGGCGCGATCGTGATGCAACTGCTCGTGCCGTTCATCGCCGGCCAGCTGCTGCGCCCCGTGATCGGCCGCTGGATCGAGCGCAACCGCGGCGTGCTGCGCTTCGTCGATCAAGGCTCGATCCTGCTCGTCGTCTACGTCGCGTTCAGCGAAGCAGTGAACGAAGGGCTCTGGCACCAGATTCCGCCGATCGCGCTCGCGGGCCTCATCGTCGTCAACGTCGTGCTGCTCGCGATCGCGCTCGCGGTCACAGCGCTCGTCAGCAAGCGGCTCGGCTTCAATCGCGCGGACCAGATCACGATCATCTTCTGCGGATCGAAGAAGAGCCTCGCGGCCGGCGTGCCGATGGCGAAGGTGATCTTCGCCGCGCACGCGGTCGGCGCGGTCGTGCTGCCGCTGATGCTGTTCCATCAGATCCAGTTGATGACCTGCGCGGCGCTCGCGCAGCGCTGGGGCGCTCGCGACACGAGCCGCGAGCGGGAGACGGGCGCGCACGGCGGCGGGTCGATCGGCCCGGGCGCGAGCGCCGGGGCGGCGAAGCGCTGAGCGCGACGGGGCGCGCGCGGCGAAGCGAGTTGCTTCGGCCGCGGCGCCGCGCTTGTTTGGCTTCGCAGCCTTCGCAGCCTCCCCCGCCTTTCCGCCTTTCCGCCTTTCCGCCTTTCCGCCTTTCCGCCTTTCCGCCTTTCCGCCTTTCCGCCTTTCCGCCTTTCCGCCTTTCCGTTTCCCCATTTCTCTCCTCGTCGTTCTTTCGCCTTTTTTCATCCTCCCGCCATTCGTTCATCCGGACGCTCGCGACTCGCCCGACGCTCCCCCGTCCGCGCCTTCGATCCTTCGATCCTTCGATCCTTCGATCCTTCGATCCTTCGATCCTTCGATCCTTCGGGCGCTTCGCGCCCGCAGTCCAGCCCGGCTCGCTGATCCCGTCAAGCTCCGCTCAGTCCCGCCGCTTTCCCCTGCGTCAGCCCGAACTCCGCGCAACGCGCTTCACAAACCCGACGCGCCAAAACAGGGCGTCGCTTCACAAAAAATTCATTCAATCTCGGTTCCCCGACGCCGTTAAGCCGGCTTCTCGTCACGGCTCGACGCGTCACGAGCGCGACGCTCCGCTTCCGGAATCGCCCCTGATGAACACCACCCGCCTCACCGTCAAAACCCGGCTGCGCGCCCTCGTCGCGGTCGTCGTCCTCGTGCTGGCCGCTGTCGGCGGCATCGGCCTCACTGGCGTCGCACGCGTCGGCGATGCGCTCGCGCACGTCTTCGAAGATCGCGCGAAGACGCTGCAGCGAATCTCGTCGATCGACGAACTCGTCACGCAAACGCGCTACGCGGTCGGCGACGCGGTGCTCGATCCGTCCGCCGCGAAAACCGAATCGGTCGCGGCCGCATCGGCGCGCGACATTGCCGCGATCGATCGCCTGCTCGCCGACTATCGCACGACGCCGCGCGCCGACACCGAACGCGCGCAGGCCGAGCGTCTCACCGCCGACTGGGCGATGCTGCGCGACACGGGCATCAGGCCCGCCGTCGATCTGCTGAAGGTGAACAACCTGTCCGAAGCGCAATGGGTCGTCACGCAGACGCTCGACCCCATTGCGCAGCGCGTCAAAGGCGAAACCGCGCAGTTGCGCCAGTGGCAGCTCGAAGCGGCGCAGCACGCGTACGACCGCGCACGCGGCGACGCGCGGCTCGTGCAGTGGGCGGTCGCGGGCTGCGTGGTCGCGGGCGTCGCCGCCGTCGCGATGCTGTGCGCGGCGATGGCGCGCGCGCTCGCGCGGCAGCTCGGCGGCGAGCCGGACTACGCGGCGACCGTCGCGAACGAAATCGCGTCCGGCAATCTCGCGCTCGACGTGCATGCCGGCGCAGCCGCATCCGGCAGCGTGCTGCACGCAATGCACGCGATGCGCGCGCGGCTTGCCGGAACGATCGGCACGCTGCAGCGCGCGGCCGACGCGATCGCGCACGCGACGACCGACATCGCGCACGGCAACCACGACCTGTCGCGCCGCACCGACGAACACGCGGCCGGCCTGCAGCAGACGGCGAGCAGCATGGAACAGCTCGCCGCGACGGTGCGCACGAACGCCGATCACGCACGGCAGGCGAGCTCGCTCGCGCTCGCGGCGTCGACGCAGGCCGAGCAGGGCGACGCCGCCGCGCGCGACGCGATCGCGCGGATGGAGGCGCTGTCGGTGCGCTCGCAGCAGATCCGCAGCATCTCGTCGACGATCGAGGGGATCGCTTTCCAGACCAACCTGCTCGCGCTGAACGCGGCCGTCGAGGCGGCGCGCGCCGGCCAGGCGGGCCGCGGCTTCGCGGTCGTCGCGCAGGAGGTGCGCGGCCTCGCGCATCGCAGCGCGCAGGCGGCGAAGGAGATCTCGGCGCTGATCGCCGGCGTGACGGGCGAAGTCGAGCTCGGCACGGACACGGTGAAGGCGGCAGGCAGCACGATCGTCGGCATGCTCGCATCGGTGCGGCAGGTCGCGACGCTCGTCGACGAAATCTCGCACGCGTCCGACGAGCAGCGCTCCGGCATCGACCAAGTGAATCACGCGGTCGCGCAAATGGACGAGATGACCCAGCACAACGCGCTGCTCGTGCAGAAGGCCGCGAGCGCCGCGGGCGCGCTCGCCGACGAGGCCGCCGCGCTGCGCGAGGCGGCCGCCATCTTCCGGGTCGCGGCGTGAGCGTCGCGAAAACGCACGCAAAGCAACTTGTTTAGTATTTTTAGTAAACAATTATGATCCGATTAACCATTCATATATAAGCACTTATGAGTCGGATCGGTGCAATCCTGGGGCGTTGCGCGGCGATTTTTACTATACAATCGCGAACACCCTAAACATCCCGGCTCAACCCGATGGGCACCACCATTCGCGACGTCGCACAGGCGGCCAACGTGTCGATCGGCACCGTGTCGCGCGCGCTCAAGCATCAGCCAGGCCTGTCCGAAGCGACCCGCGCTCGCATCGTCGAGATCGCGCACCGCCTGAACTACGATCCGACGCAGCTACGCCCGCGGATCAAGCGGCTCACGTTCCTGCTGCATCGCCAGCACAACAACTTCGCGACGACGCCGTTCTTCTCGCACGTGCTGCACGGCGTCGAGGACGCGTGCCGCGAACGGGGAATCGTGCCGTCGCTGCTGACGACGGGCCCGACCGACGACGTGATCCGTCAGATGCGCCCGCACGCGCCCGACGCGATCGCGGTCGCGGGCTTCATGGAGCCGGAAACGCTCGAAGCGCTCGCCGCGACGGGCAGGCCGCTCGTCCTCATCGACATCCGCGCGCCCGGGCTGCGCTCGATCAACGTCGACAACGCGGGCGGCGCGGCGCTCGCGATGCATCATCTGTTCGCATCGGGCCGCCGGCGCGTCGCGTTCATCGGCGGCTCGCTCGCGCACTACAGCATCGCGCAGCGCGCGCTCGGCTATCGCCGCGCGTTCTTCGACGCGGGCATGCTGTTCGATCCGTCGCTCGAGCTGTCGATCGACACGAGCCTCGGCCCCGATGCCGGCGCGGCGAACGCGATGCGGCAACTGCTCGACGCAGGCGGCCCGCTGCCCGACGCCGTGTTCGCGTACAACGACGCGGCCGCGCTCGCCGCGATGCGCGTGTGCGTCGAGCGCGGCATGCGCGTGCCGGACGACATCGCGTTCGTCGGCTTCGACGACATTCCGGCCGCCGCGCACGCGGCGCCGCCCCTCACGACGCTCGCGATCGACAAGGAAGCGCTCGGCCGACAAGGCGTCGAGCTGCTGCTCGCCGATTTGCCCGCGCAGGCCGAACTCAGCCTCCCGGTGCAGCTGATCGCGCGGGCCAGCAGCGCAGGCGCCGCCCGCGCGCCGCGCGCCCTCACCTCGGTACTCGGATCATGACGACCTCAGCCACGCCCGCTCCCCGTCCGGCGCCCGACGCGCCGCACGCCTCCGCGCCGTACGTCGCGAGCTTCCGCGACCCGCAGTTCCTGCTTTCGCACGTCGAGGAAACGCTGCGCTTCTACGCGCCGAACGTGTTCGATCCGACGGGCGGCTTCTACCACTTCTTCCGCGACGACGGCAGCATCTACGACCGCACGACGCGCCATCTCGTCAGCAGTTGCCGCTTCGTCTTCAACTACGCGATGGCGTATCGCCACTTCGGCGATCCGCGCAATCTCGACCGCGTGCGCCACGGGCTGCGCTTCCTGCGCGACGCGCACTGGAACGCCGAACTCGAAGGCTACGACTGGGAGATCGAGTGGCGCGACGGCGAAAAGCGCGCGACGCGCGACGGCACGCGCCACTGCTACGGGCTCGCGTTCGTGCTGCTCGCGGCCGCGCACGCGGCGATGGCGGGCGTCGAAGAGGCGAAGCCGCTCATCGCGCACACGTTCGAGCTGATGGAGCATCGTTTCTGGGATCGGGCGGCGGGCCTCTACGCGGACGACGCGACGGCGAACTGGACCGTGTCGAGCTACCGGGGCCAGAACGCGAACATGCACGCGACGGAAGCGCTCCTCGCCGCGTACGAGGCGACGGGCCACCTGACCTACCTCGACCGCGCGGAGAAGGTCGCGACGAACATCGTGCAGCGGCAGGCCGCGCTGTCGCAGGGGCTCGTGTGGGAGCACTTCCATGCGGACTGGTCGGTCGATTGGGAATACAACAGGGAAGACAGCTCGAACATCTTCCGCCCATGGGGCTTCCAGCCCGGCCATCAGACCGAATGGGCGAAGCTCTTGCTGATCCTGGAACGCCACCGTCCGCTCGACTGGCTGCTGCCGCGCGCGATCGAGCTGTTCGACGCGGCGTTCGCGCACGCGTGGGACAGCGACCACGGCGGCCTCTGCTACGGCTTCGGCCCCGACTACAAGGTGTGCGACCACGACAAGTACTTCTGGGTGCAGGCGGAGAGCTTCGCGGCCGCCGCGCTCCTCGCGCAGCGCACCGGCAGCGAGCGCTTCTGGGACTGGTACGACGAGATCTGGCGCTATAGCTGGACGCACTTCGTCGATCATCGCTTCGGCGCGTGGTACCGGATCCTCACCTGCGACAACCGCAAGTACAGCGACGAGAAGAGCCCGGCCGGCAAGACCGACTATCACACGATGGGCGCGTGCTACGAGGCGCTGCACGCGCTCGCCGAGAAGCGCGACGACGGCGGCCGCGGCGCACGCGGCGGCAACGGCGAAGCCGCGCCCGCGAAGCGCGGCAACCGACGCGGCAGCAACCGCGGCAACGGCGAGGACAAAGGCAACGGCGCCGCGCGCCGCCACAGCGGAGGAGCTCGATGAGCGCAGGGTTTCCGCAATTCGTGTCGGCGGGCGACATCCTCACCGACATGGTCCGCACGGGCGGCGCGCACTGGACGTCGCGCCCGGGCGGCGCCGGCTGGAACGTTGCGCGCGCCGTCGCGCGGCTCGGCGCGCCGAGCGCATGCGCGGGCGCGGTGGGCCGCGACTGCTTCTCCGACGAGCTGTGGCGCGAGAGCGAGGCGGCCGGCCTCGATCTGCGCTTCCTGCAGCGGGTCGAGCGCGCGCCGCTCCTCGCGATCGTCCACGAGACGCAGCCGCCCGCGTATTTCTTCATCGGCGAAAACAGCGCCGATCTCGCATTCGAGCCGAAGCGGCTGCCCGACGGCTGGCGCGAGCACGTCAAGTGGGCGCATTTCGGCTGCATCAGTCTCGTGCGCGAGCCGCTTGCCGCGACGCTCGTCGCGCTCGCCGCCGAACTGCGCGAAGCGGGCGTGAAGATCAGCTTCGATCCGAACTACCGCAATCTGATGACGGACGGCTACCGGCCGACGCTCGCGAAGATGGCCGAGCTCGCCGACCTGATCAAGGTGTCCGACGAAGACTTGCGCCATCTGTTCGCGGGCGTCGACGAAGCGAGTGCGATCGCGCGGCTGCGCGCGTTCAATCCGCATGCGGCGCTCCTCGTCACGCGCGGGCCGGGCATGGCGACGCTCTATGCGAACGGCGAGACGCTCGACGCGCAGCCGCCTCGCATCGAGGTCGCGGACACGGTCGGCGCGGGCGACGCGACCATCGGCGGCCTGCTGTTCAGCCTGATGGCGGTGCCGGCGCGCGGCTGGCGCGAGCATCTGTCGTTCGCGCTCGCGGCGGGCGCGGCGGCGTGCCGCCACACGGGCGCGCACGCGCCAACGCTCGACGAGGTCGTCGCGCTCGTCGCGTCGTGACGTGACGTTCTTGCCGGCCGGTCGCGCGTGAGCAGTCGCGCGCGGACGGGCCGGCCGCGCCGCGAACGGCGAGCCGCAGGCCGGGTGCCTCGGCCTGCCGCGCGCGGGCCGGTCGTACGTGCACGTGACCGGCCGTGCCTCGACCGGCCATGCCCGAGCCGGGCGGCCCCGCCCTCTCCGACCGACCGGGCCATGGCCTGACATGCGTTGGCTTGCCGCGCCCAGCCGGCCGTGTGCCTGACCGGCCCAGTCGAATCCGCCCAGTACCTGACCGGCCGCGCCTGAACCAGCCGTGCCCTTTTGCCGCCGCTGAAAGCGCGGCGTCGGGATGTTACGATGAGGCGTCCTTTCTCGGGAGAGGCAACATGGACGGCGGCAACACCTACACGAAGGGCCTTTATACAGCCAAGGCGCACACCCGCAAGACGGATGACGGACGCTTTCAGGGGTACGTGATCCTGTCCCGGGACGAAGGCGGCACGCCAGACAACACGGTCTACGAGGTCGACGCGACGAGCGCGAACGAAGCGGAAGCGTTCGACGAAGCGAAGGCGCTCGCGCACCGGATTCTCGGCGAGCTTGAGCTGTGAGACGGTCGCGGTCGGCGCCGCCATCCGGCCCGATCGCGCCGATAACGGCCTAGACGAGCCGTCGGCGTGAGTCTCCGTGGTTCGGAGATAGCCAGCCTGCACCGAACGCAGCGGCTCGCGGCCGCACCGTCGCGCATTCGCCGGCGCCGGGCGAGACGCGGCATGCCGCATCGAGCACGGCCACCGCGACTCGCCGCACGTCGGCGTCACCAGAGCCGCGCGATCACCGACACGACGCCCATGATCACGAGCGTCGACATGAACGGAAACGGATAGACGCGCGAGCCGAACCGCAGCGTCACGTCGCCCGGCAAGCGCCCGACCCCGAGCTTCGACAGCCACGGCCACGCGCGCGTCAGCACCATCACGGCGATGAACGTGGTGAGCAGCCAGCGCAGCATCGCGTCGCCTCCCGTCGGCTACAGCGTGTGCGAGCGGTCGCCGCGCGCAAACGCGTCGAGCGTGCCGTCGATGCCGCGCGAGAACGCGATCACCTTGAAGAGCTCGCCCATCTCCGCTTCGGAAATCAGCTTCTGCACTGCGTTCGCGGCGGGCAGGAAGTGCTGGACGTCGGACGGGTCGATCTCGGCGAGCACGTCGGTGATGCCCGCGTTCAGCAGGAAGCGCGCCTGCGACGTGTAGCCGAGCAGATCCGCGCCCGCGCCGACGCCCGCTTCGTAGATCGCGCTGAACTCGACGTGCGAGGTGATGTCCTGCAACCCCGGATAAAGGAAAGGGTCGCCGTGCGCGCGGTGCCGGTAGTGACACATCAGCGTGCCCTGCGCGCGCTGCCGGTGGTAGTACTCGTGGCTCGGAAAGCCGTAGTCGATGAAGAACGCCGCGCCGCGCGCGAGCATCGTGCAGACCGTGCGAACGAAGGCCGCCGCCGCGTCGTGCGTCTCGGTCACGTAGCCCTCGTCGGCGTCGATCTCCACCAGCCGCGCCGCGTCTTCGGCGCGCGCGCGCGGCCGGTCGGCGAACGCGAACGCGCCCGCGTCGTCGATCGCGACGCCGCGCTCGCGCCAGCCGTCCGCATATTTGACGACGAGCTGCACCGGCATCGCGTCGAGCACTTCGTTGCCGACGACGACGCCTTCGAAACGCTCGGGCAACGCATCGAGCCAGCGCACGCGCGCGGCGAGTCCGGGTGCTTCCGCTTCGAGCGTCTCGCGCTGGCGCGCGCGCAGCTCGCCGGACAAATCGACGATCGCGTATTCGTCGAGCTCGACGCCGAGCGCGGCGAGCGCGTCCAGGAGCCCCGCCGCGAGCCGGCCCGTGCCCGCGCCAAATTCCATCACGCGCCGCGTGCCGCTCGCTTCGAGCGCCTGCGCAACGGGACGCGCGAGCGTCTGCGCGAAGAGCGGCGACAGCTCCGGCGCGGTCACGAAATCGCTGCCGTCTTCGGCGCGCCGGCCGAATTTCTGCGCACCGCCGCTGTAGTAGCCCGCGCCCGGTGCATACAGCGCGCGTTCCATATAGCGCGAAAACGGGATCCAGCCGCCCGCCGCGGCGATTTCGGCGCGCAGCGAAGCGGCGAGCGATTCGGACTGCGCGAGCGCGTCGGGGCCGGGAACGGGTAAACTAGCGGGTTCGTGAGCTTTCGGATTCATCCCGGCATTGTAAATGACCGTCTTAGCCGACACCTGCGACACATCCGCGGCAAGCGCCGCACGGGTCGTGCTGATCACGGGCGCCGTGCAAACCGATGCCTTGCGGACGGACGCCTTGCGTGCGGCGGATGCCGCTTCCCGGGCAGACGACGCGCGATCCGGCGCCGCACGGGCGGACACAGCGCCGGCGAACGCCCTGCGAGCGCGCGCCGAGCGAGCGAACGTCGCGTCGGACGCCGCACGTTCCGGCAGCATGCCCGGGGCGCCTGCCGCGTCCGGCTCGAGCGGCGCGTCCGGCACCGCCGCCGCGACCGGCGCGACCGGCGCGACCGGCGCGTCCGGCACGACCGGCACGACCGGCGCGGGCCGTTCGCCCGCCGCCAAGCCGCCCGCGCTCGACACCGCGGCCGTCGGCCGCGCGCTCGCGATCGGCTTCGCGCGGCGCGGCTGGGACGTCGCGCTCGCGGCCGCCGCGGGTGACGAAGCCCGCGCAGCCGCCGCGCTCGCCGCCGAAGTCGAGGCGCTCGGCCGCCGCGCGGCAGTGCTCGTCGCCGACCTGTCGGTCGAGGACGACGTCGCGCGGCTCGTCGCCGCCTGCGGTGCGGCGCTCGGCCGGCCGACGTGTGTCGTCGCGCAAGCCGCACCCGTCGCGGACAACGCGCACGACGTCGGCTACGCGTCGCTCGCGGGCGCGATGGCGCGCAGCGTCGCCGCGCCGCTCGTGCTCGCCCGCACGCTCGCCGACGCGACGCCCGACGCCGCGCGCGACGACGAGCGCGCGCGCGCGGTCGTGATTCACCTGCTGGATGAAACGCTGTTTCATCCGGCGCCCGAGCGCTTGTCGCACTCGCTCGCGCAAGCCGCGCTGCATCGCGCGACGACCGCGCAGGCGCTCGCGCTCGCGCCGAAGGTGCGGGTCGTCGGCCTCGTGCGGGGGCGCGCGCCGCGCGCGGACGACATCGCCGATGCCGCCTGCTATCTCGCGGACGCGCCGGGCGTCGCCGGCGCGACGCTGACCGTCGACGGCGGCGAGCATCTCGCGCCGCCCGCAGACGAGGAGAACTGACGGGCGCGGCCGCGCGCGGACGTACGGACGTATCGACGCCGCGCCGGGCCGCGCCCCTTTGCATGCATTACCCTTTGACTGGAACGACCATGTTTGCCGTCCTCCTGCACCCCAGGCTCGCCGATTGCCGCAGGCTCTACCTGCGCGACTACGAGGTGTACATGAACATCGGCGCCTTCGAGCACGAGAAGCGCGGCGAACAGCGCGTCGTCATCAACGTCGACCTGTTCGTGCCGCTCGCGCTGACGACGCCCGTCGAGGACAAGCTGCGCGAAGTCGTCGACTATGATCTGATGAAGCAAAGCGTCGCGCAGTGCGTCGCGCGCGGCCATATCCATCTGCAGGAAACGCTCTGCGACGCGATCGCGGCGAACCTGCTCGCGCACGACGCGGTGCGCGCGGTGCGCGTCTCCACCGAAAAGCCGGACGCCTATTCCGATTGCGACGCCGTCGGCGTCGAAGTATTTCGCATCAAGGACGAGGAGCGAGCATGAATGCGCCCCACACCCCGCATCTGAACGAAGCCGACGCGGCCACCGCCGTCGAGGCGAACGCCGCCGAGATCGGCCGCCGCGCGCTCACGCGCCGCGAGCAGAAGGAAGCGTACGAAAACAACAAGCTGTTCAAGCGGCTCGCGCGCCAGGTCGGCCAGGCGATCGGCGACTACAACATGATCGAGCACGGCGACAAGGTGATGGTCTGCCTGTCGGGCGGCAAGGACAGCTACGCGCTGCTCGACGTCCTGCTGCGCCTGCGCGAGCGCGCGCCGATCGATTTCGACATCGTCGCCGTGAACCTCGATCAGAAACAGCCGGGCTTTCCGGAGCACGTGCTGCCCGAGTATCTGGCGACTGTCGGCGTGCCGTTCCATATCGAGAACCAGGACACGTACAGCATCGTCAAGCGCCTCGTGCCGGAAGGCAAGACCACCTGCTCGCTGTGCTCGCGGCTGCGCCGCGGCATTCTGTACCGCGTCGCGGGCGAGCTCGGCGCGACGAAGATCGCGCTCGGCCACCATCGCGACGACATCCTTCAGACGCTGCTCCTCAATCTCTTCTACGGCGGCAAGCTGAAGGGGATGCCGCCGAAGCTGCAGTCGGACGACGGCAAGAACGTCGTGATCCGCCCGCTCGCGTACGTGAAGGAAACCGATCTCGAGAAGTACGCGGAGCTGCGCGAATTCCCGATCATCCCGTGCAACCTGTGCGGCAGCCAGCCGAACCTGAAGCGCGCGGAGATGAAGGCGCTGATCCGCGAGTGGGACAAGCGCTTCCCGGGCCGCGTCGAGAACATGTTCAACGCGCTCGCGAACGTCGTGCCGTCGCACCTGATGGACGCGAAGCTGTTCCCGTTCGCGGACTTGCGCGCAACGGGCCGCGCCGATCCCGACGGCGACATCGCGTTCGACGAAGAGCCGTGCGGCACCGACGCGGGCGCGCCGGACGGTGCGAAATCCGTGTCGATCGTGCAGTTCGACGATCTGTAAAACGCGGCGCCCGACGCACGGCGAGCGGCTTTCCGCGCACGCGATGCGGCTGTTCGTCGGGCACCGTGCATGCATCATGACGATGCACCGTCGCTCGTGCGCGGTGCGACATCGGGCCGCCAAGACCGGCGGCATCGTCCTCGCGCTTTTTCGGCGCGCTCGCCCGAGCATGGAATCGAACGGCGGCGCGCAGGCTTGCGCGCCGCCCGAACCGCCGACGCTGTCGCCGCCGCTCGCGAGGCCGACCGTGCTTGCGAGCGCTGCGGCGGCCGCGCTGACAATACGCCGGCGCGCGTGGAAACGCGCCGACGAATTGTTTTGATCATGACTCACTGCCCTTCCCCTGAGAAGCCGCGTGCGGCGCGATCGATCCATGTCGCCGAGCTGCCGCCGCGTGATGCGAGCCGGAGTCTCGCGTTTCGTCTGTGACACGCCGCTGACGATGAAAACGATTCGAGGGGAAACTCTCTTTTATTCAGACATCCGAACATCATTCGCTCAGGACTGTAAAACATCGGGCGAATGCGGTCCGTGCAAAAAAAATCCGATTCCGCTGCGCGCCGCGAATCGTGTGCGGCGAAGCGACGTGCGTGACGTGCGGCGCGCGCAATGGAATCGAACGCGCCACGCCGAAGGAGCGAACGAGACGAGCGATGACAAGCGTGCAATTCGCGAGCGGATCGACACTTGGCTCGCTGCGAGCCGAACCGGCGACGTCGCAACGACGCCGAGCCTGATGGCGGACGACGCGCTCCTCCTGATCCCGTGCCAGGAGCCGTTCGGCAAGTGCGCATGTGGGGCGTCGGCCGACGCGACGGAGGGCGGCGGAGGGCGTCGAACCCGGCATCGATGGTGACATCGAGGCGCTTTGCGTGCTCGGCGACGGGGCGTATCTGCACAACCGTCTCGATCGGATGGTGTGCGGCCCGAACGGCGCGCCGCCCGCGCGATGCAGCGGACGCACGCTGACGATCCCGCGCAAGGAGGCCGACGGCCGCCGGCAGCTCGCACGCGACGCGAATCTCGTATTACCAATGACCAATGCCGACTAACGACGCATAGCGCGGCACGATCTCGCCGAGCGAGCACGCACGCAGCGCACGCGGCCAGCCTCGGCCTGATCCGCACGACACGCGCTTGCGCGGCAAGCCGGCCGCCGCCCCAATCCATGCGGCGTGCGCGACGCCTGCCGCGCCTCGATGCGCGTCGCCCGGCGCTCATTGCCCGCCCACTCCGGCAGCGCGGCGCCCCGATTTCCAGCGCGATCGCCTGCCCACAGCCCCGCTCCGACCCGACATCCGCGCAAGCCGGGCTGCCCGTCCGCCGCCCCGGCCGCCGGCGGCCTACGCGCCCCTCCCGGCCCGCCGCGCCCCCCGCGCCGGCGGGGCCCTGCATGCTAGAATGGCCAGCTTCGAACTCTCCCTACGAAACTGGCGCCATGAATATCGTGATTTTGGCGGCAGGCACTGGCAAGCGCATGCGTTCGGCGCTGCCGAAAGTGCTTCATCCTCTGGCCGGCAGGCCCCTTCTCTCCCACGTGATCGATACCGCCCGCGCGCTCGCGCCGTCCCGGCTCGTCGTCGTGGTCGGCCATGGCGCCGAGCAGGTGCAGGCGGCCGTCGCCGCGCCCGACGTGCAGTTCGCGGTGCAGGAGCAGCAGCTCGGCACCGGGCACGCGGTGCGCCAGGCGCTGCCGCTCCTCGAACCGTCGCAGCCGACGCTCGTGCTGTACGGCGACGTGCCGCTCACGCGCACGGCGACGCTCAAGCGCCTCGTCGACGCTGCGACCGACGCGCGCTACGGCGTGCTGACCGTCATGCTCGACGATCCGACCGGCTACGGGCGCATCGTGCGCGATCAGGCGGGCTGCGTGACGCGCATCGTCGAACAGAAGGACGCGACGGCCGACGAACTGAAGATCGCCGAGATCAACACGGGCATCGTCGTCACGCCGACCGCGCAGTTGTCGATGTGGCTCGGCGCGCTCGGCAACGACAACGCGCAGGGCGAGTATTACCTGACCGACGTCGTCGAGCGGGCGATCGAAGCGGGCTTCGAGATCGTCACGACGCAGCCGGACGACGAATGGGAAACGCTTGGCGTCAACAGCAAGGCGCAGCTCGCCGAGCTCGAACGCATTCACCAGCGCAATCTCGCGGACGCGCTGCTCGCCGGCGGCGTGACGCTCGCCGATCCGGCACGCATCGACGTGCGCGGCACGCTCACGTGCGGCCGCGACGTGTCGATCGACGTGAACTGCGTGTTCGAAGGCGACGTGACGCTCGCCGACAACGTGACGATCGGCGCGAACTGCGTGATCCGCAACGCGACGATCGCCTCGGGCGCGCGCATCGACGCGTTCTCGCATCTCGACGGCGCGACGCTCGGCGCGCACACCGTCGTCGGCCCGTATGCGCGGCTGCGGCCGGGCGCGGTGCTCGCCGACGAAGCGCACGTCGGCAACTTCGTCGAGATGAAGAACGCGACGCTCGGCCACGGCTCGAAGGCGAATCATCTGACCTATCTCGGCGACGCCGACATCGGCGCGCGCGTGAACATCGGCGCGGGCACGATCACCTGCAACTACGACGGCGCAAACAAGTTCCGCACGATCATCGAGGACGACGTATTCGTCGGCTCGGACACGCAGCTCGTCGCGCCGGTGCGCGTCGGCCGCGGCGTGACGATCGCGGCGGGCACGACGGTCTGGAAGGACGTCGCCGAAGGCATGCTCGTGCTGAACGACAAGACGCAGACCGCGAAGAGCGGCTACGTGCGCCCCGTCAAGAAGAAGAGCTGAACCGTTTTTCGGGCGCGCACGGATGCGCCCGCATCATTGTCGAATTTCGAGGATAGATTTTCATGTGCGGAATTGTCGGCGCAGTTGCGCAACGTAACATCGTTCCGGTGCTGATCGAAGGACTGCGCCGTCTCGAGTATCGCGGCTACGACTCGTGCGGCGTCGCGGTGCTCAACGCCAACGCCCCTACGCCGGGTGCGCCGAAGCGCGCGCGCAGCGTCGCGCGCGTCGCCGATCTCGATGCGCAGGTGCGCGAGTCGCATCTCGATGGCGCGACGGGCATCGCGCACACGCGCTGGGCGACGCACGGCGCGCCCGTCACGCACAACGCGCACCCGATCTTCTCGTCGAACGCGCTCGCGCTCGTGCACAACGGCATCATCGAGAACTTCGAGACGCTGCGCGAGACGCTGCGCGGCAAGGGCTACGCGTTCGTGTCGCAGACCGACACCGAAGTCGTCGCGCACCTGGTCCACAGCCTCTATCGCGGCAACCTGTTCGCCGCCGTCCAGGAAGCCGTCAAGCAGCTCCACGGCGCGTACGCGATCGCGGTGATCCACAAGGACGAGCCGCACACCGTCGTCGGCGCGCGCCAGGGGTCGCCCCTCGTCGTGGGCTTCGGCCAGGGCGAGAACTTCCTCGCGTCCGACGCGCTCGCGCTCGCCGGCAGCACCGATCACTTCACGTTCCTCGAGGAAGGCGACGTCTGCGAGCTGACGCTCGACGGCGTGCGGATCGTCGATCGCAGCGGCGCGCGCGCCGAGCGCGAAGTGCGCGTGGTCAACGCATACGGCGGCGCGGTCGAGCTCGGCCCGTACCGGCACTTCATGCAGAAGGAGATCTTCGAGCAGCCGCGCGCGATCGCCGACACGATTCCGCAAGCCGCCGACGCGTTCGATCCGTCGCTGTTCGGCGACAAGGCGGCCGGCGTGTTCGCCGACATCGACAGCCTGCTGATCCTCGCCTGCGGCACGAGCTACTACTCGGGTCTGGCCGCGAAGTACTGGCTCGAATCGATCGCGAAGATCCCGACGCAAGTCGAGATCGCAAGCGAGTACCGCTATCGCGAATCGGTGCCGAACCCGCGCTCGCTCGTCGTCGTGATCTCGCAATCGGGCGAGACGGCCGACACGCTCGCCGCGCTCAAGCACGCGCAGGCGCTCGGCCACGCGCACACGCTCGCGATCTGCAACGTCGCGACGAGCGCGATGGTCCGCCAGACCGAGCTGCAATTCCTCACGCACGCGGGCACCGAGATCGGCGTCGCGTCGACGAAGGCGTTCACGACGCAGCTCGTCGCGCTGTTCGTGCTCGCGGCGACGCTCGGCAAGCTGCGCGGCCACGTCGACGCGGCGCGCGAAGCCGACTACTTCAAGCAGCTGCGCCACCTGCCCGCCGCGCTGAACAGCGTGCTCGCGCTCGAGCCGCAGATCATTGCGTGGTCCGACGAGTTCGCGCGCAAGGAGAATGCGCTGTTCCTCGGCCGCGGGCTGCACTATCCGATCTCGCTCGAAGGCGCGCTGAAGCTGAAGGAAATCTCGTACATCCACGCGGAAGCGTATCCCGCGGGCGAGCTGAAGCACGGGCCGCTCGCGCTCGTGACGGAAGCGATGCCGGTCGTGACGGTCGCGCCGAACGACACGCTGCTCGAAAAGCTGAAATCGAACATGCAGGAAGTGCGCGCGCGCGGCGGCGAGCTGTACGTGTTCGCCGACGCCGACACGCACATCGTCAACGACGAAGGGCTGCACGTGATCCGGATGCCCGAGCATTACGGGCCGCTGTCGCCGATCCTGCACGTCGTGCCGCTGCAACTGCTCGCGTATCACACCGCTTGCGCGCGCGGCACCGACGTCGACAAGCCGCGCAATCTCGCGAAATCGGTGACGGTGGAATAATCGCGCGCCGCCGGGCGAGCGATCCGCTGCGCAACGCCGCGGATCGTTCGCACCAAACCCCGAGCTTCACGCCCTCATCAAACCCGAACGAACGTATCGGCCCCCGCGTTGATCGACGCCCACTCCTCGCCCGCCTCCACCTGTTGCGTCATCTGCCACAGCGTGTTGATCCTGTCGTTCGACGTGCCGGGCTCGCACTGTCCGACCCACGCTGTGATCGCCTGAAACTGATCCCAGTGAACGACGAACGCAATCAAGTCGCCGTCGACGTAGCCGATCAGATCGCCGCTCGTCGAGCCGCCCTTTTCGCTGACCGCGCTCCTGTACGTGCCCGTCACGCTGTCGCCCGATTGCTCGATCTGCATCGTCGAGCCGAGCTCGTTCTTCCACGTGCCGGAGAAATCGATCGGCGTGCCGGTGCCGACCTTGACGCGCTTGAGCGCATGTTCCAATCGCTGCATCTTTCGCCTCCTTAATTTACGAGTCGACGGCAGCCGGCCGCCGGCGGGGCGCAGGTCGCGCCAAGGCTCTCGCTTTCTATCGGATCGCATGGGGCACGGACATAAAGAAACAGTAGTGCATCGCGCCCGGCGATGAGGCGGAATTTCGTCGCGCCATGACCGATACGCGAGCAGGTTTCGCGACGCGCGCGATGCAACGGGCTCGACTCGTCCGATTCGATGCGAGCGCGAAACGGCAAGCCGCCCGATCTCGAAGGACCGCGCGCAAAGCGCGTTGCCTACAACACGACCGGCGCGCTCGACAGCTCGTCGCCCGGCGCCCGGCGTGACGGATAGTGCCGCGCGAGCAGCGCGGTCACGCGCTCGATTCCATGGATCGAGCCCGCCTCGAAGCGGCCGCGCCGGAACTCGGCTTCCATCGCGCGGCAAATCTCTTCCCAGTCGTCGCTGTCGACGCGCGCATGTATGCCGCGATCGGCGACGATCTCGACGTCGTGATCGGCGAACAACAGATAGATGAGCACGCCGTTGTTGTGCTCGGTGTCCCAGACGCGCAGTTCGGAGAACACGTCGATCGCCCGCTCGCGTGCGGTCACCCCCTTGAAGAGCGTCGATGCGTGCAGCGCGCCCTCGACCGCGAAGCGCAATTGACCAACGTGCTTCCCGTGGCTCGCCCTGACCGCCTGCTCGATCTTGCCGAGCGTGCGCTTCGGAAACGCGGCGCCGACGCGCCAGCGCGTCATTAGCAGATGTCTCGCGATGCGTCCGATATCCATCACCACCTCCCGGACGCGCCGCCGCCGCCGAACCCGCCGCCGCCGCCGCGGAAACCGTCCTGTCCGCCGCCCCAGCCGCCGCCGCGGCCGCCGATGAACGGGCCACCGACGCGCGCGCCCATCCCGCCGCCGAACAGCGTGAAGAAGAGCGCGATCACGGACGCCGCGACCGCGACGAGCAGCGCGCCGGACAACAGCCATGCGACGAAACCGACCGCCCCGCCCGTGACGACCGAGCCCGCGAGCCGGCCAAACACCGCGCGCAGCACGCCGCCCGCGACGATCGTCATCACGAACAGCACCGGCAGCAAGCGGCCGAGCCCGCCGTCTTCGCCGTGCCGCACGCGCGGCGGCGGCAGCGGCTCGCCTTCGATCACGCGCATCATGCTGCCGACGCCCGCCGAGATCCCGCCGTAAAAGTCGCCGCGCCGAAAGCTCGGCGCGATGACCTCGTCGATGATGCGATGGCTCGTCGCGTCGGTCAGCACGCCCTCGAGGCCGTAGCCGACTTCGATGCGCAGCGCGCGATCGTTCTTCGCGACGATGAGGAGCGCGCCGTCGTCGACGTTCGCGCGGCCGAGCTTCCACTGCTCGACGACGTGAATCGAATACTGCTCGATCGTCTCGGGCTGCGTCGTCGGCACGATCAGGACGGCGATCTGGCTGCCCTTGTGCGTTTCGAAGTCCTTCAGCGACTGTTCGAGCGTCGCGCGCTGGGCGTCCGTCAGCGTGCCCGTCTCGTCCGTCACGCGCGCGGCGAGCGGCGGCACCGGCTGCTCTGCGCGGCAGACGCCGCCGCCGAGCGACGCGAACGCGAGGATGGCGAGGCACGCCGCACGAAAGCACTTCAATTCGAGGCTCCGGCGGCCGGCGCGGGCGCAGATCCGAAATCGACGCGTGGCGGCTTCGAGATCTCCGCCTCGTTCGCGACCGAGAAGTTCGGCTTTTCCCGGTAGCCGAACGCCATCGCGGTCAGGTTGCTCGGGAACGAGCGGATCGTCGTGTTGTAGGCCTGCACCGAGCGGATGTAGCGGTTGCGCGCGACCGTGATGCGGTTTTCGGTGCCTTCGAGCTGCGCTTGCAAATCGCGGAAGTTCGCATCGGACTTCAGTTGCGGATAGTTCTCCGACACGGCGAGGAGCCGCGACAGCGACGACGTCAGTTGCCCTTGCGCGGCCTCGAATTTCGCGAATGCCTGCGGATCGGACAGCAATTCGGGCGTCGCGCGAATCGAGCCGACCTGCGCGCGCGCCTCGGTGACGCGCGTGAGCACGTCGCGCTCTTGATTCGCGTAGCCCTTCACCGTGTTGACGAGATTCGGCACGAGGTCCGCGCGGCGCTGATACTGATTCAGCACTTCCGACCAGCTCGCCTTCACCTGCTCGTCCTGCACCTGGATCGCGTTGTAGCCGCAGCCGGACAACGCGAATGCGAGCACGGCCAGCATCGCGGCCCGGACCAGACGTGTCCACGCCACCGCGGCGCGCGGGATCGATGAGTGATGTCGCATCTGCTACCTCCGTTGCTGTTCACCGGGAAGGCGTCGCACCGATCGCGGACGGCCGGTATCGGACGGCCGGTATCGGATCGCCGGTATCGGATCGCCGGTATCGGATCGCCGGTATCGGATCGCCGGTATCGGATCGCCGCGTAGGCGTCGAATCGATGCTACGTATGCGGTTCCGGATCAACTTGATTTGCGTCAACAGTCGACAAGCGCGAGCGGGCAACTAGCACCGCGCGCGCTGCCGCTATTTCGAATCGTTGCACGATGCCCGTTCGAACCGCGCGGCGGCCGGCAAGCAACGGGGCTCGATTGAGGTATATCAATTCGCACCTTGCAACCGGCACTACAGTGGAATGATTACCCGCCTTCGAACGATGCTCAGGCTCCCGGAATGAAAGCGTTCGATCGATTCGCGATTGCAACGGTCGCCGCGTCGCATCACGATGCGATTCGGAATTGCTTGCCGTGCGCGAGCATCGGCGGATACAACCGGGCAGCCCGCGCATCGACGGCAATAGGTGTCGGCTGGCCGCTCGCGAGGCGCGTGCCGCCTGACGACGACACGCCGCGCGGAGCAGGACGATGATCACGCCCGGCCGCGCGATCGAGCATCGCGGTCGGCGCGGTCGCTGCGTTCGTGCTGCTGCCTCGCCGCCGTTACCATGTTCTTGGCTTCCTGCCGTATCTGTTGTTGCTCGCATGTCCGCTCGCCCATCTCGTCATGCGTCGCGGACATCGACACCGGCGCGCATCCGGGAACGATGCGCGTCTCAATTCCGAAGACGGCCATGAGCGGCACCGCTAGCGACACCGGCCCGCGAGCTTCCGTCTCCCGCGCTCACGAAGCCGGCTGGAGAAGCGCAACATCGAAAGACGATTCGAAGCCGCCACACGGCGCGGCGCCGCGATGACGCAGCGCGTCTCGCCGGAGCTCGCCGACGCGGGAGAAACCGACACTCACCGACGCGACTGGAGCGCTTGCCATGCACGACGCACATGCCCATCACGATCACCATCACGACACGAACGAACCGCGCGATCCGCATCGCGCGCACGTCACGCATGTCACGCACGATGCGGCGAAGCCCGGCGAAACCGTCGTCGATCCTGTTTGCGAAATGAACGTGCCGGTCGACACGAAACTCAGGCACGACTATCAAGGCCGGACGTATCGCTTCTGCAGCGAAACATGCCTGGCGACGTTTCGCGCGTCGCCGCAGAAATTCGTCGGGATGCCGAACCAGGCAGCCGGCGAATCCGCGACCAAGCCTGGCGAGATCTATACGTGCCCGATGCATCCGCAGATACGTGCGAATGCGCCGGGCAACTGTCCGATCTGCGGCATGGCGCTCGAGCCGCTCGCGCCCGGCGCCGTCGAAGAGAGGAATCCCGAGCTCGAATCGATGACGAAACGCTTCTGGGTCGGGCTCGCGCTGTCGGCGCCGCTCGTGCTGATGACGATGGGCCGGATGGTGTTGCCGTTCGACATCGGCATGGACATCGACGCGCGCCTCGCGCGCTGGCCGCTGCCGCCCGGGATAGCCGCGTCGTGGTCGCAATGCGTGCAGGCGGCGCTCGCAACGCCCGTCGTGCTGTGGGGCGGCTGGCCGTTTCTCACGCGCGGCTGGAAGTCGTTCGTGACGCGGCGGCTCAACATGTTCAGCCTGATCGCGCTCGGCGTCGCGGCCGCATACGCGTTCAGCATGTTCGCGCTGCTCTTTCCCGATGCGCTCCCGCAGGCGTTCCGCAGCGGCCGCGAGATCCCGCTCTATTTCGAGGCGGCAGCGGTGATCGTGACGCTCGTGCTGCTCGGCCAGGTGCTCGAATTGCGCGCGCGCTCGCGCACGTCGAGCGCGATCCGCGATCTGCTGCAGCTCGCGCCGCATACGGCGGTGCGCGTGAAGCCGGACGGCGCCGAGGAGACCGTGCCGCTCGAAGCGGTCATCGCCGGCGATACGCTGCGCGTGAAGCCCGGCTCGAAGATTCCGGTCGACGGCGTCGTCGTCGAAGGACACTCGAGCGTCGACGAATCGATGATCACCGGCGAATCGATGCCGGCCGAAAAGACGGAAGGCAGCAAGGTGACGGGCGCGACCGTCAACCAGACGGGCACGTTCGTGATGCGCGCGGAGAAAGTCGGCACCGACACGCTGCTCGCGCGGATCGTACAGATGGTCGCCGACGCGAGCCGCTCGCGCGCACCGATCCAGAAGCTCGCCGATCAGGTATCCGGCTGGTTCGTGCTCGCCGTCATCGCGCTTGCCGCGATCGCGTTCGTCGCGTGGGCGACGTTCGGGCCGGCGCCCGCGCTCGCGAACGCGCTCGTCATCGCGATCAGCGTGCTCATCATCGCGTGCCCGTGCGCGCTCGGCCTAGCGACGCCCGTGTCGATCATCGTCGGCGTCGGCCGCGGCGCGCGCGAAGGCGTGCTCATCAAGGATGCCGAAGCATTGGAGCTGATGGAAAAGGTCGATACGGTCGTCGTCGACAAGACGGGCACGCTGACGGAGGGCCGCCCGCGCGTGCAGACACTCGTCGCGCTAGAGGCGCGCGACGAGCGCGACTTGCTCGGCTATGCGGCGAGCCTCGAAGACGCGAGCGAACATCCGCTCGCGCAGGCGATCATCGAACAGGCGAAGCAGGCGGGCGCCGCGCGCACGCCGGTCGAATCGTTCGATTCCGTGCCGGGAAAAGGCGTGAAAGGCGTGATCGACGAACACGCAGTCGCGCTCGGCAACGCGCGCCTGATGGCGGATCTCGTAGTCGACTGCGCGTCCGTCGAAGCGGAGGCCGATCGCCTGCGCGAAGCCGGCCAGACGGTGATGTACGTCGCGATCGACGGGCGGCTCGCGGGCTACGTCGGCGTCGCGGACCCGATCAAGGAAACGACGCCGGACGCCGTGCAGCTACTCAAGGCATCGGGCGCGAGCATCGTGATGCTGACGGGCGACAACCCGGTCACCGCGAACGCGGTCGCGAAGGCGCTGTCGCTCGACGGCGTCAAGGCGGGCGTGCTGCCCGAGGACAAGTACCGGCACGTGCAGGCGCTGCAGCAGCAGGGGCACGTCGTCGCGATGGCGGGCGACGGCGTCAACGATGCGCCGGCGCTCGCGCAGGCGAATGTCGGCATCGCGATGGGCACGGGCACTGACGTCGCGATGAACAGCGCGCGGATCGTGCTCGTGAAGGGAGATTTGCGCGGCATCGCGCGGGCGCGGGCGCTCAGCGTCGCGACGATGAAGAACATCCGCCAGAACCTGTTCTTCGCGTTCGTCTACAACGCGGTCGGCATTCCGGTCGCGGCGGGCGTGCTGTATCCGTGGTTCGGCATCACGCTGAGTCCGATCATCGCGAGCGCCGCGATGGCGGCGAGCTCGGTGTCGGTCATCGGCAACGCGCTGCGGCTGCGTACCGTGAAAACCTGACGGAGCCCGCGCGGCGCGCAGCGGGCTTCGCGCGCCATCCTGCGGAGTGACGAGCCACGCAGGATGGCGGCCGCCGGCCCCGCGATCTCACGCCGTCACGACGGCCGGATGAAAGCCCGCGGCTTCGATGACGGCCGCCACACGCTCGGCGCCGAGCGTCGAGCCGACTTCGACGACCTTCGACGCGACGTCGACCGAAACGGTCGCCGACGGATCGACCGCCGTGATCGCCTGCGTGATCGCGTTCGCGCAGCCGCCGCACGACATGTCTTTCACTTCGAACTTCATGTTGCTTCTCCGAGAGATGTGAGATGACCGAAGAATGAACCTTCCCACAGTGGAAAGGTCAAGCGTCGGCGCTCAGGCGAGCGCTCAGGCGAGCGCTCAGGCGAGCGCTCAGGCGAGCGCTCAGGCGAGCGCTCAGGCGAGCGCTCAGGCAGGCGATCAACGAGCGAGCGGAGCCGCGTGTCGAACGCGGATTCGAGCGCGAGCGCCGCGAGATCGCGCGATGCGATCGTTGCGGCCGTGGCGGTCGTGGCAGTCATTGCGATCGCGACGGGCGATCCGCACGCCGCCTTCCACCGAGCAACGCGCGTTCGCCGCGATCGATATGCGGGACTCGCGCGTCAGCGCTTTGCCGGCGTCTGGCAGAGTGCGAGATTGTGCAGGATCGCGTCGCCCGTCGATCGATAGTTGTCGGCATCGCACGGTGGAAGGCCGAACGAATCGCTGTGCTCCCGCTGCGCGCGAACGGCGACCGTATCGGACAGCACGGCCACGCATCGCGCAGGGTCGCCGCGATGGTATTCCGTCAGCGCCAGGTCGCTCTTCGCCCGGTCCTGCTCGATCCAGTCCATGAAGCCGTTGCACTCGGCAAGCAGCGAGGTCAGCGTCGCGCGCGCCGCATCGTAGTCCCGCGCCGCGTACTGCTTGTGCGATTGCTCGGTGCGCACGGCCCGCGACTGGTCGGTGCACGCGGCAGGCGGGCGGCGATATTCGCCGTCGAACGACGCGCGCATGCCGCAATAGTCGCGGCACGGTTCCGAGCCGGACGCGTCCAGCTTGACGACGCCTTGCCCGCCGGACACGGCGATGCGGCATGCCTTGTCGCGATCGCCCACCACGCCGACGCGCCCTCTGAACGTGCCGCTCAGCGAGCAGGTATGGCAGTTGCCGCCGATCGTATCGAGGGTGAAGGCGCTGCCCTTGACGGTCAGCACGCCGTGCGCGCTGCCGCCTTCGACGTACAGATATCGGCCCGGCTCCACTGCGGAGCCGGCGGCGATCGCCGATGCGCTCGCCGACAACGCGGCCGCCACGACCGCCGTTCGCATGCGGATTCCCCAGTTCATTCGCTCCCCCCTCGTCGACGTACGGCGCAATGCGCGTGCGCCGCAACCGGTCGCATCGCCGATCGCCACGCGCGCGGCATCACGCCGAACCGCCCGCAAGCAGCCGCAGCCGCCGCGCCTGCCGCGGCAGCACGACGTACATTCCGCCTGCGAAATACCACACCAGCCGGATCGCCTGACCGAGCAACTGATGGCCATCACGGCGCAGCGGCCACGTCAGCGCATCGATCGGCAGCGACACGAGCACGCTCCAACCCACCGTCGTCAAGCCGACCAGCACCGCTTGCTGGACCGTCAGCCGGTCGGGCGCGCTCAACTCGTGCACGGCGAAACCCTTGCGCACCATGTATCCGGTAATCGGCACGCAAACCAGGAAGCAGACGACGACGGCGGCGATGCCGACCGCGATGAGCAGAGCGGACGGCGGCCGATGACCGGACACGGAACGGGTTTGCCACGCCCCAAAAGCGACGACCGCGACGCCGGCGATCCACACCGGCACGTTCGCGACCATCTGACGCCACATGCAGGACCACCACACCGACAAGCGTCGGCCGAACGTCATCGACGGAAGCATCTGGAACATATCAACCTCCATTCTTGTGATCTATTCTGCGAACGCGCGAATGCGGCGGCGTCCAACGGTTGATGCTTATCGCACGGCCGGAGGCTTCATTCCCGGCCTTGCGGCGCGGGCACGCGAGCTGCCCGCCGTTTCGCGCTTGGCCGCGCGCGGCCCGCGCGATCGCCGCGCGGGCGTTTTCGTTCGAATCGGCCGCACCGCTTTCCCGCGGCGGAGGCGAACACATCGGTTCGCTGCCGGCCGCGCGCGGCGGCGCGGCGCGGGCGTCAGTTGCCGCCCTGGTCTTCCTTCAGTTGCGGCAGCGCCGACGACTCGCCCGCCGCCAGCAGGCCGACCTGCGAGTAGATGCGCAGCTTCTCGCGCGTGTCGGTGATGTCGAGATTGCGCATCGTCAGCTGGCCGATCCGGTCGCGCGGCGAGAACGTCGACTGCACCTTCTCCATCGACAGGCGTTCCGGCTGGTACGTCAGGTTCGGCGAGCGCGTGCCGAGGATCGAGTAATCGTTGCCGCGACGCAGCTCGACCGTCACTTCGCCCGTGACCGCGCGCGCGACCCAGTGCTGCGCGGTTTCGCGCAGCATGATCGCCTGCGGATCGAACCAGCGGCCCTGATACAGCAGGCGGCCGAGACGGCGGCCGTTCTCGCGATACTGCTCGATCGTGTCCTCGTTGTGGATGCCGGTGACGAGGCGCTCGTACGCGATATACAGCAGCGCGAGCCCCGGGGCTTCATAGATGCCGCGGCTCTTCGCCTCGA
This sequence comes from Burkholderia sp. BDU5, assembly GCF_001522845.1. NCBI lineage: Bacteria > Pseudomonadati > Pseudomonadota > Betaproteobacteria > Burkholderiales > Burkholderiaceae > Burkholderia > Burkholderia sp. BDU5. The sequence goes on from NZ_LOWC01000109.1 coordinate 301,279, forward strand.
TGATCCGGTTCTCGATCTGATCGCTCATGCCGAGGCCGTGACGGCCGCCGATCCGGTTCGCTTCGAGCAGCAGCTCGACCGCATCCTTGAATTCGACGCCGTTCAGCGCGACCGGGCGGCCCTCCTCGAAGCGGATCGTCACTTCTTCCTTGTCGATCTTCACGTCGTCGCGCCAGAACGCGACGCCCATGATCGGATTGACGATCTTGATGCCGCTCTCGAGGCTCTCGAGATCCTTCGCCTCGTGCGTCGCGCCGAGCAGGTTCGAGTCGGTCGAATACGCCTTCTCCGCCGACATCTTGTACTCGAAGCCTGCCTGACGCATGAATTCGGACATTTCCGTGCGGCCGCCGAGTTCGTCGATGAACTGCTGGTCGAGCCAGGGCTTGTAGATTTTCAGGTCCGGGTTCACGAGCAGGCCGTAGCGGTAGAAACGCTCGATGTCGTTGCCCTTATACGTGCTGCCGTCGCCCCAGATGTTGACGCCGTCTTCCTTCATCGCGGCGACGAGCATCGTGCCCGTCACGGCGCGGCCAATCGGGGTCGTATTGAAATACGTGACGCCGGCCGTCGAGATGTGGAATGCACCGCATTGGAGCGCAGCAATCCCTTCGGCGACGAGCTGCGCGCGGCAGTCGATCAGGCGCGCGCCTTCGGCGCCGTACTGGATCGCGCGCTTCGGGATCGCGTCGTAGTCGTCTTCGTCGGGCTGGCCGAGGTTGGCCGTGTAGGCGTAAGGAACGGCCCCCTTGATGCGCATCCAGTGCAGCGCGGCGCTCGTGTCGAGGCCGCCGGAGAACGCGATGCCGACCTTCTGGCCGGCCGGGAGATTTTCAAGAATCGTGGTCATGACGAAAACCGTTCAATCAGTTGGAAGGGGGAATTTCGCGGAATCCGAGAGTATCGGCTGTGCCTGATTATGAGGCAAGTCTCGCGCGAGCCTCGTGTGGGCCGGAGATCGGGCCAGATGTCGAAGCAGCGCCTCGCGCCTCGGACGTCCGTCGCCGTTGTCGGACCGGCGCGACGCGCCGGTCCGATCGCACGTCACGCGTCGCCCGGTTCCTTCTGCCGCAGCGTGACGAATTCCTCGGCCGCGGTCGGATGGATGCCGACCGTCTCGTCGAACTGCGCCTTCGTCGCGCCCGCGCGGATCGCGATCGCGACGCCCTGGATGATTTCCGCCGCATCGCGCCCGACCATGTGCGCGCCGACGACGCGCTGGCTGTCACGCGCGACAACGAGCTTCATGAACGTCTTCTCGTCGCGGCCGGACAGCGTGTGCCGCAACGCCCTGAACGACGTCTTGTAGATGTCGACAGCGCCGAACTCGGTGCGCGCATTCGCTTCGGCGAGCCCGACCGTCGCGACCTCCGGCTGGCTGAACACCGCGGAAGGAATGTAGCGATGGTCGGCCGCGATCCGCTTGCCGCCGAACAGGTTCGCCGCGAGCAGCATGCCGTCGCGCGTCGCGACGGGCGTGAGTTGCGGGCGCGCGGTGACGTCGCCGATCGCGTGGATCGACGGCACCGTCGTCGTCGAATACGCGTCGACTTCGATCGCACCGTCCGCATCGCGCGCGACGCCGACCGCTTCGAGCCCGAGTCCGTCGCAATTCGCGACGCGTCCCGTCGCATACAGCACCGCGTCGTAAGGGCCATGCTCGCCCGTCGCGAGCTGGAGCGTCAGCGCGCCGTCGGCGCCGCGCACGATCGCCTCGACGTTCGCGCGCGTATGGATCGCCATGCCCTGCTTCGTCATCTCGTCGTGCAACACGCGCCGCACGTCGTCGTCGAAGCCGCGCAGGATCTGCTCGCCGCGATAGAACTGGTCGACGTCGACGCCGAGCCCGTTGAAGATGCCCGCGAATTCGACCGCGATATAGCCGCCGCCGACGATCGCGATCCGCTCGGGCAGCTCGGGCAGGCTGAGCGCCTCGCGCGACGTGATCGCGTGCTCGATGCCGGGAATCGGCGGCATCACCGGCCGCGAGCCGGTCGCGACGCCGATGTGCCGCGCGGTGACGCGACGCCCCGCGACGTCGACCGTGTGCGCGTCGACGAACGTCGCGCGCCCCGTATGGATCTCGACGCCGGATTGGTTCAGCAGATCGGCGTAGATGCCGCTCAGGCGCCCGATCTCGCGGTCCTTCGCTTCGATGAGCGCCGGCCACGAGAACAGGCCGATGTCGAAGGTCCAGCCGAAGCCCGCCGCGTCCTCGACGTCATGGCTGTAATGCGATGCGTAGACGAGCAGCTTTTTCGGAATGCAGCCGCGCAGCACGCAGGTGCCGCCGATCTGCTCTTCTTCCGCGATACCGACGCGCGCGCCGTAGGATGCCGCGATTCGGCCCAAGCGCACGCCGCCCGAGCCCGCGCCGATGACAAAGAGATCGTAGTCGAATTCCATTGCGTCGCCTGATCGAAGTCTCGATCAGGCGACGATAACAAGATTTCGCCATTCTTGCGGCGCCGCGCGCGCGCACTGTCATGCACCGCAATCATCTGCGGATTCTCCGATGCAAAAAAAAACGGAAGGCAATGCCTTCCGCTTCGTGTCGCGCGAAGCCTTCGCGCCGACGCGTTACGCCTGCGACGCGTCGCTGTCCGGCGCGGCCGTGCTGTCGCCGCCTTCCGCCGCTTCGTTGTCGTCGTTCTTCTTTTCGACGAGATTCTCGAGCGCCTCGGCGCCCTTGAAGCCGGCGACCGCGGCCGCGGCCTTCGTCAGCAGACCGGCATCCGGATCGACCTTCTCGGCCGCCTCGACGGCCGCCACCGCGCCTGCAATCTCACCTACCGTATTCAAGATTCCCATCGCAATCACCGTTTAGGTTGAACGTGAGCGAGCATGATTGCATGGACATTCATGCAGCGCCGCGTTTGTAACATTCGGTAGCGCCCGTTACGTCGGCACGACCGCTCGCGAGAACCGACGCGGATGACGCCGGCGAATGCGCACGTTCCACCGAACGAGGAACGCACGTGCGGCGCGCGACCGAAATCGATCGCGACGCCGCGCGCAAGCAGCTTAGCTCACTCGCGCCTGCGCAACTGTCAAACTATGTCGGAAGGATTTCGGCTGGCTTTCATTCGCAGGAATCCTCTACTTTTCTTGCCCGCGCCGCAGCGCGCGACGTTCATCGCGCGCGCGTTTCCGTTCATTCGCTCGCACCGGATGCGGGCGCGGCGGCCGCGTCTGCGGTGCTTGCCGACACACCGGACGCAGCCGTCGCCGTGGCGGCCGCATCGTTGGTCTTGCTGCTCACTTCGTCGTCGTCCGTCCTCGTGCATGCGGCAACCAGCAATACGGCCATCATCGATGCAGCCCACGCGTAACGCTTCATCCTGTCGCTCCGTTTGAAATCGAATCGTCGGAAAACGGCCGGCCGCGCGCCACGAACGGCTGCATGCGCCGGCTACCTGAAAAACGCCATCTGCACGACCTTCACGATCACGAGCCCGACCGCGAGCACGAGATAGCCGCGCAGCACACCCATCCAGATGCGCGTCGACAGCGTGATCCGCGGCGCCGGCAGCGCGTCGAGCGGCGGCATCCGCCACGTGTCGCGCAGGCGGCGGTCGAAGCCGGCGTCGGCCATCTCGTTCGCGCCGCCGGCACGCTTGCGCACCACGAGCGTCGCCACGAGCCCCGCCATGGCGAGCAGCGTGCCGCCCGCGAGCACCTCGAGCATCGTCTCGCCGCTCATGTCCGGATACATCACGGACGCCGTCAGGATAATCGACAACATCACGAGCACCCAGATCACCGCGCCTGTAAACAGATTCAATTTTGTCGAGTTGACCCACGGACCGAGTACGGCGCGGTCGTTGCACAGCAGGAGCAGGAACACCGTCGCGCTCGGCAGCAGCACGCCCGCGAGCGTCTGCACCGCTTCCGTCAGCAGGCCGAGCGGACTGCCCGGAATCAGCACGAGCCCGGCCGCCGCGGCGACGATGCCGAAGTAGACGAGATAGAAGCCCTTCGCATCCGACACGCCGCGATGCAGCGAGTGGCGAATCTTGAACACGTCGCCGATCGCGTACGCGGTCGCGAGCGACACGGCCGCCGCGCCGATGATGCACGCGTCGAGCAGCGCGATTGCGAAGAGCGTCGCGCTCGTGTGACCGGCGTACTTCGCGAGGCCGGCGATCACGCCGCCCGCGTCGGTGAAGTTGCCGGCTTCCGGACGACCGTCGTAAAGCGCCGCGCAGAACGAGATCATCGCGATCGCGCCGATCATTACGAACACGATGCCGATCCAGAGATCCGCCTTCTCGTACTTCATGAAGCGCGGCGTGATCCGCTTGTCGATCACGTAGCTCTGCTGGAAGAACAACTGCCATGGCGCAATCGTCGTTCCGACGATGCCGATCACGAGCAGCATCACGTCGGAGAGCTTCGCGTGCGCGGGCCAGGTCGGCGCGAACAGATCGCGCGTCATCTGATGCACGGGCGGATGGATCGACACGAGCACCGGCACGAGCAACAGGCTCAACACGCAGAGCACGACCGCGAAGCGCTCGAACCGGCGAAAGTCGCCCGTGCTGACGGCCGCCATCGTCAACGCAGCGGCAATGCACACGCCCGCGACCTTCGACACGCCGAAGAAATCGAGCACGAACGTGATGCCGATGAACTCGGTGACGATCGTCAGCGCGTTCAGGATGAAGAGATCGACCACGCTGAACGCGCCCCAGAACTTGCCGAAGCGCTCGAAGATGAGGCGCGCGTGGCCGACGCCCGTGACGGCGCCGAGACGCAGCACCATCTCCTGGTTCACGAACAGCACGGGCACGAGCAGCAGCAGCGTCCACAGTAGCGTCGTGCCGTAGTTCTGCCCCGCCTGCGTGTAGGTGCCGAACGCGCCGGCGTCGTTGTCGCCGACCATCACGATGAGGCCCGGCCCGAGGATCGCGAGCAGCGTGCGCACGCGCGCCCACCAGCCGCTGCGCGGCGCCGTGTCGTGATGCGCGATCGTGCCGAACGCGCCCCGGATGTCGCCGATGTGCGCGTGGTCGAGGACCGCGCTGCGCTCGATGGCGATGGGCGGCGAGACGTCGGTTGGCGTTGACATGTTGTTTCTCCGAATGCGTGTGGTGATCGTCGAAGCGCTTCGCCGGCATGCGCATACGCAAGCGCCGCCACGCGGCGGCATCGCTTGCGTATGCCGAAGCACGCTGCTGGCGTCAGGAAATCAGTTTTTTCAGACGCTGCCAGATCGAAGCGGAGGCCGGCTTGACGGTGGATTCGAGCGACAGCATCGCGTCGTACTGGACGCGCGACTCATCGACGTGCGGCAGTTGCGACAGAAGCAGACCGAATTGCATGATGATTCTCCGGGCGCGGGTTCTCGCGCATGGCGGGAAGCCGCGTGCTCGAAGCTCATGCGCGCGATGCGCTTATCGATCGAGCCCTACGCGCTTCCCTTGATGATCGAAATCGAAAAGATCCAGGGTGCGGCATATGGGATAACTGTCACTGTCCGGCATGTCGGCTCCTTGTCGAAGATAGGGTCGCGACGCGCACACGCGTGCGACGAATACGCACGCGTGCATGCGCGCTCGGCGCTGCCGTCACGCGGCGACGCCAAGCGAACGCGCGCCGCGAATCGGGTTCGCGGCGAAGGCCGAACGGGCGCGCGAAAACGCAGCGCTCATGCGGCGCAAATCAAGGGTGCACGGGGAGTGGTACTGCGAACTGCGACGCGCACCGTCTGCCTGATCGGCTAGACGGCGGCAATGAAAAAGGCGCGGACGTCTTGTCGTTCAGGCGAAAAAACTGCTCGAAGGTCGACTACTGCAAGTGTCCAAGGCGTATGCCCCTTTTGTGGAGATGGGCGGATTCTATGGATGTGATAACCCGAAAGTCAATGCTGATTGTCAGCATCGCTGAAAAAAATTTTGGCGCTTCCGGCACTGTAAGTTTTTACGCGATGAAACCGTGCCCTTTGCTTTCGTTCCGCCGAAAACGGAAGCCGGATCGCAAACCTTGGCACCGCGTCGCACGGCGCTTGCCGCGCGCATCGCCGAATGCCGCGCATGCTGACCGATTCGGTATTTTTATCCGGTTTTTACTTGCGCCCCCATGTACGGCACGCATACAATCCGCCGCAATTCGTCACAGAAGGAGAGTCCCTCGTGGACACGTCCCCCAGTTGTAGCAGTCCGACGCCGGTCGAAACCGGCAACGCAATCGCGAGATAGCCGCCTGGATCTCCCTCGCCGCTAGCTCGCTTGGGTCGAGTTAGCGCGCTTCATCGCCGGCGGCGTCCGTCCGCCCGTCCGCAGCACGCTTCCTCTGTTTGGGTCTCGTCGCAAGCCGCCTCCTGGCGCGCGAGCGATGTCTTACGTCGTCCGGTGCATGCCGGAACGGACGGGAGCGGAGTCATGCTTGTTCAATTCTTCAAGGCTAAGCTCGGGCGCTATGCCCATCTCGCGAGCCACCGGATCGTCGTCGCGCCGATCTCGCCGCTCGCGCATGCGGCAGACGCATCGAGCAACGGCACGCTGCCGGGCGCGGGGATTCTCGGGCGGCCGGTCAACTGCGCGATCGTCGGCGCCATCGCGGCCGCCGTCGCGCTCGTCGCGCTGCTGTCCGCGTCGGGCGACCACACCAGCCTGAATCAGGCCGTGCGCGTCAGCTGGTGGTTCTCGTAAGCACCGGCGAGCCCGCCGGTTCGCCGTGCCCGGCGGGCAAACTCAAGCGGCAAGCGGACGGTATCCTCGGCCGCATTCAACCAAGCCACGATTCGTCATGAAGAAAACCATTCATCACATGCTCGTCAAATCCGGCGTCGTTTCCGGCCTGCCGTTGCTGCTGTCGCTCGGCGTCGCGCAGCCCGCGCTCGCGCAGGCGGCCGATGCCGCGCCGGCGCCGGCCGAAAACTCAGCGCCAGCGGCGGCCGCCGCGGAAAGCCCACCCGCCGCGCCAGCCGCACGAGCTGCCGAGGCCGCTCCCGCACCGACGGGCTTCTGGGAACGTTCGAACCTGCTCGGCGACATGGGCGGCCTGCGCAGCAAGCTCGGCGATCACGGGATCACGCTGAACCTGCAGGAGACGAGCGAATACCTGCGCAACCTGTCGGGCGGCACGCACCGCGGCGGCGCGTACGACGGCCTCACGCAATTCGGCTTCAGCGTCGACACCGAAAAGGCGATCGGGCTGCCCGGCGGCACGTTCAACGCGTCGGGTCTGCAGATTCACGGCACGAGCCTCACGTCGCGCAACCTGCAGTTGCTGCAGACGGCGAGCGGCATCGAGGCCGAAGGAGCGACGCGCCTCTGGGAGCTCTGGTATCAGCAATCGTTCGCGGGCGGCCGCGCCGACGTGAAGATCGGCCAGCAGAGCCTCGATCAGGAATTCATGGTGAGCCAGTACGCGGGCACGTTCATCAACGCAACGTTCGGCTGGCCCGTGCTGCCCGCCGTCGACATGCCGGCGGGCGGCCCCGCGTATCCGCTGTCGTCGCTCGGCGTCAGGCTGCGGTATAAACCGTCCGACGCGTGGACGGTGATGGCGGGCGTGTTCGACGGCAATCCGGCGGGCGGCATCGGCGATGCGCAGCGACTCAATCGCCACGGCACGAACTTCAACGTGCACAACGGCGCGCTCTTCATCGGCGAGCTGCAGTACGCGCTCAACGCGCCGCCAGCCGATCCGAAGGCGCCGCAGCCCGCTGGCCTGCCCGGCATGTACAAGCTCGGCGTCTGGTACAACTCCGAGCGGTTCGACGATCCGCGCTACGACACGAACGGCGTATCGCTCGCCGATCCGGCGAGCAACGGCATCGCCGCGACGCATCGCGGCAACTACGGCGTCTATGCGGTCGCCGACCAGATGGTGTGGCGCCCGAGCGCGGACAGCCCGCGCTCGCTCAACGTGTTCGCGCGCGTGATGGGCGCGCCCGGCGATCGCAACGCGGTCGACTTCGCGCTGAACGCGGGCGTCACGCTGAAGGCGCCCTTCGCGGGACGCGACAACGACACCGCGGGGCTCGCCGTCAGCTACGCGAAAGTTGGCTCGCATGCGCGCGGCGTCGACGGCGACACCGGCGTGTTCACGACGCCGGGTTATCCGGTACGACGCGCGGAAACGCTCGTCGAAGCGACGTATCAATATCAGGTGACGCCGTGGTGGCAATTGCAGGCCGACTTCCAGTACGCGTTCCGGCCGGGCGGCGGAATTCCCAATCCGAACGAGCCCGGCTCGCGGATCGGCAACGAAGCGATCGTCGGCGTGCGCACGACGATCATCTTCTGACTCGTTTCGCCTCCGTCATCTTGCAGGCCTTTCGGGTTTTGCGCGCGCGCCGTTCGCCGCGGCGCGGCGCGCATTCGCCCGTCGCTCGCACGCTGTCAAATCGCTTAAACCGATTTGTCACCGGAATGCCATCAGAAAGTCGGCTCCGCGCCTTATCGTGACTCGCCCGGCCGCGCGCAAGCGGTGCTCCGCGTAACCGAGCGATTGCGGAGTGCGGCCGGATACGGCATGCTGAGCCGGTCGTCCGCCCCACACGAACGCCCGGCCTGGCGCCTCCCGACGAGAGTCGCATTCACGCGGAGCTATCAGCTTGTCCTGTTTCGATCTCGCCGTTCGCCGCCACGATCGCTCGAACGATCGCGCGGCAGCCGCTCGCATGCGCCGTCGCATTCGCGAGACCGCACGATGAAGACGCTGGCGTGGCTCGCCGGCACCGTCGCCGCGCTGCTCGCGGCCGAGCTGATCTCGTTCGGCGACGTCGGGCATTTCGTCGCGCTGCTCGCCGTATCGCTCGCCGCGCCGTGCGTGCTTGCCGCCGTGTTCGGCTGCGCGTACACGCTGTTCGCAGGCATGCTCACGCAGCGCTTTTTCGCACGCGCGCCGCACGAACCGCGACACTGCCCGCCCGTGACGATCGTCAAGCCGCTGCACGGAACCGAGCAGGCGTTGTTCGCGAACCTCTCGAGCTTTTGCGAGCAGCGCTACGACGGTCCGATCCAGTTCCTGTTCGGCGTGCACGATCGCGACGATCCCGCGCTGCATGCCGTCGATGCACTGCGCCGCGCGTTTCCCGACGCGCACGTGACGATCGTCGCCGACGCGCGCCTGTACGGCCCGAACCGCAAGATCGCGAATCTCGTCAACATGCTGCCCGCCGCCGCGCACGACGTGCTGATCTTCGCGGACAGCGACGTGAGCGTCGGCCCCGACTACGTGCGCCATATCGTCGGCGAGCTCGACGAGCCGGGCGTCGGGCTCGTCACCTGCGTCTATCGCGGCCGCCCCGATCCGGGTTTCTGGCCGCGCGTCGAGGCGCTCGTCACCAATCATCAGTTCCTGCCCGGCGTCGTCGCGGGCCTCGCGCTCAAGCTCGCGCGGCCCTGCTTCGGCCAGACGATCGCGATGCGCCGCGCGACGCTCGACGCGATCGGCGGCCTCACGCAGTTCGCGCACCATCTCGCCGAGGATCACGCGATCGGCGAAGCCGTGCGCGCGCGCGGTGAGCGGGTCGCCGTGCCACCGTTCGCAGTCGAGCACGGCTGTGTCGAGACGCGCGCCGCGCAGCTCGCCGCACACGAATTGCGCTGGAGCCGCACGATCCGCGCGGTCGACCCGGGCGGACATCTCGGCTCGCTGCTCACGCACCCGCTTGCGCTCGCGCTGCTGGGCGTCGTGCTGTCGCACGGCGCCGCGTGGGCGTGGCCGCTCGTGCCCGTCACGCTCGCCGTGCGCATCACCGCGAAATGCATCGTCGATCGCGCGACGAAGCGGCCGGTGCGCGATCTATTGCTGCTGCCGCTCGCGGATCTGATCGCATTCGGCATCTTCGTCGCGAGCTTCTCGTCGTCGCGCGTGATCTGGCGCGGCTTCAGCTTCGACGTCGACCGCGACGGCCGCCTGTGCCCCGCGCCCGAAAAAAGCCCGAACGCCTGATCGGCGCCGCGCGCCCGCAATACTTTTCTTCGTCATGCAAAACGAACCGAACCGACCACGAACCGCTCCTCACGCAACGCTCAACCGACGACTGATGAAACACGCGGGGCGCGTCGCGGCGCTCGCGGGCCTCGCGATCTCGCTCTGGCTCGTCGCACGCGACAATCCCCGCGCGGTGCTCGACCTGATGCGCGCGGCCGGCATCGGGCTCGTCGTCGCGGCCGCCTCGCACCTGCTGCCGATGCTCGCGAACGCGAAGGACTGGCAAACGCTGATCGCGCGGCCGGACCGGCCGAGCCTGCGCGCGATGCTGCGGCTCGTGTGGATTCGCGAGTCGGTAAACGGCCTGCTGCCCGTCGCGCGCATCGGCGGCGAGCTCGTATCGTTCCGCCTCCTGCGCGCGCACGGCCTGACGGCGCCCGCGGCAAGCGCGAGCCTCGTGTCCGACATGCAGTTGACGCTGATCAGCCAGGCGCTGTTCGCGCTCGCGGGCGTCGGCTATCTGCTCACGCGCGCGACGTCGGACACGCTGCGCGTCGCCGGCATGTTCGCGTGGGGGCTCGCCGCGCTCGTGCCGCTCCTGATCCTGTTCGCGCTCATACAGCACGCAAAGCCGTTCGAGCGCGCGATGCACGCGCTCAATCGCATCGCGGGCGGCCAGCTCGCGTCGCTCGTCGAACGCTCCACGCAGATCGACGATGCGCTGAAGGCAGTCTGGCGTCGGCGCGGCACCGTCGTGCGCTATCTGTTCTTCTGGCAGCCGCTGCAGCATCTCGCGACGTCGCTCGAGATCTGGCTCGCGCTGCATTTTCTCGGCACGCCCGTGTCGCTCGTCGACGCGCTCGCGATCGAGGCGCTGATCCAGGCGCTCAGCAGCGCCGCGTTCTTCGTGCCGGGCGGGCTCGGCGTGCAGGAAGGCGGCTTCGTGCTGATCGGCGGCGCGCTCGGACTCGATCCGGCGACGTCGCTCGGACTCGCCGGCGCGCGGCGCATCCGCGATCTGCTGATCTTCGTGCCGGGCCTGTTCGCCTGGCAGTTCGCGGAAGCGTCGGTCGCCACGAGCACCTCGTAGGCGATCGACGCGATTCGTCGCGCAACGCGCGATCGCCGTCACGCCACTTTCAGTTTCCGCGTGCATGATCGGGCGCGGCCGTCCCGCATCTCGCGTAGGCGAGCACGACCGTGCGCGCTGCCCAATGCATGTTCGCGCACCGACGCATCACATCGAACGCCGCAACAATCGCACCGATTGAAGCCACGCGCGAATCACGGCGAAGCGGTGCCCACGCTGCCGGCAGGGCGACGCTTTCCCGTTGCGCCGAATTCGAGTAACGTTTGCGAGCCATTGGCGGAATCGAGGACCGCCGGATCGTGACGGGCAACCGATCACGCTCCACAACCACTACAAGACTTCACAACAAAAAAGGAGGAGGCATGCGATGGCAATACCCAACCGCGGCCGCGCTCGCGATCGCGGCATTCGTGTGGGCCTGCGTGCGGATCGTGTCGACCGATGCCGCGCCCGCCGCCGCGCCGGCTGAGCAAACGGCATCGACCGCTCCCGCCGCGCGGGCGAACGCATTCACCCTCGCGTCATCGGCGACGCCGCGCCCCGCGCCGCCGCCGCTTCCCTCTCGCGTCACCGAGTACATCGCGCACGAATACGCGGATTCGGCCGTCACGCGCGAAGCGCTCACGCAGATCGCATACGGCTGGAGCGAAGCCGTCCACGATGTCCACGATCCGGGCGACGCAAAGTTGGCGGGCGACGCGATCGCGAAGGGCATCGCGTGCGCGCTGAGTGCACGCGTGCTCGTAAGAGCGGGCGTCGACCAGCAGACGATGCTCGACCGTATCAAGAGCACGCGCGCGATCATGCTCGACACCGAAGCCGACACGCTCGCGTACATCCGCTTCCAGTCGCTTGCGGGCGGCCAGTTCTACGACGATCCCGGCCCCGCATCGTGCGGCTTCAATCCGACGTCCATGCCGAATTGAGCTTACCGACGCTGTAGCGCTTCAACCACCACCGGAGGGAACCATCGATGAAAAAGTTAGTGACGCTGATGATTGCCGGCGCGCTGGTCTCGCTGCCCTACTCGACGAGCCTGAGCGCCGCGCAGACGACGGCCGCCGCGACTGCCGCACCCGGTTCCGCGATCGTGTTCGTCAACGGCATCAACAACACGTTCGACGATGCGATCGCGAGCCTGCAGGTGCTGAAGAACGAACTGAACGCGCGGAACACGAGCAATGCGTACGTGTACGGCAACGCGTACAACGCGACGCAAGGCACGTTCAACGACTTGTGGCAGGTATTCATGCAGAAATCGGTCGAAGGCACGAGCCCGGCGGATTTCTGGCGTGCGATCGACGGCGGTACGATTCCGGCGGGCGGCATGGACACGGCGCTGCAACAGAAATACATCGACATCCTGACGAAAAGTGAGATTCCCGAGCTGCCGGATCATCTGAACCAGTACCGCACGTATCTGCAGCAGAACCGCAAGGTCGTGCTCGTCGGCCACTCGCAGGGCTCGCTGTATGCGAACTTCGAGATGAACCTGCTGATCACGGGACCGGAGCGCGCGCAAGGCAAGATCAGCTCGGTGAACGTCGGCAATGCGGCGCGCTATCTGCTGCCGGGCTCGAGCTATCTGACGTCGTCGTCGGACATGGTGATCGGCAGCCTCGGTCTCGTTCAGACGGTATTGCCGTCGAATTTTTCGCTCGGCATGCATCTGTTCACCGATCCGCTCGGCCATTCGTTCACGAAGATCTACATGAACCAGTCGTTCACGGCGGCCAGGCAGATCCTCATGCAGGTGTTGCAGCAAGCGGGCAGCACGGTGACCGCCGCGCGTTGAGCCGGCACGGCGTGACGGCGCGCGCGGCGACGCGGGCGCTGCCTCGGGTGCACGCGTGATGCGGACGCCGCGCATCGATGCCGAAGCGCGGAACGCCGAGACACGTCGACGAAAAGGCTCGCTCGCGCGGTAATGCCGTTCAGTTGAGATCAAAAAGGCCGCTCCGATTGATACCGGAGCGGCCTTTTTCCTTGGTTCTGCAAGGCCAGGCCACGGCGAACCACGCTTAACTGAACTGCATTGTCGCTCGCGCGGGCCTTTTCACTGGATCTGCGCGACGTCGGGCCGCTCAGAAGATGTTGCGCAGACCGATCGCGACGCCCGTCTGATTGCTGCGGCCCGGCAGTTCGACCGTCGCCGCGCCGTTCACCTTGTTGAAGTCGACGGCGCCGTAGATCTCGGTGCGCTTCGACAGCGCGTACTCGACGAGGCCGACGACCGTGTAGCGGTTGCCGCTGTCGAGCTGGCCGTTCGCGACCGTCGCGTTGCGCATCCGATCATAGTAGAACGCACCCGTCAGCGTGAGCGCGGGCGTCGCCTGCCAGCTCACGCCGGCAAACGGACCGTCGTCGATCCGGCCCGTGCGCTTCGGCGCGCCGTTCGTGAAGAGGCCCGGTTGCTGCGCGAGCAGCGAGTCGACGAAGCCCGTGTCGTCCTTCGAATGCAGATAGCCCGCGTAGATCTTCGCCTTGCTGAACGCATAGACGACGTTCGCGTGATAGATCGTCTGCTTGCGATTCGAGTTGTCGCTGTTCTGCTGGACGCCCGCCGCGACGCTGACGGGCCCGGCGACATACGACAACGAGAAGCCGTACATGTTGCCCGCGCCCGTGTGGCCGGGGATCTGGCCGGAGAAGCCGCCCGCGCCCGTCGACGATGTCGAGTCGGTGCCGAACGAGTACATCGCACCGATCGTCAGGCCGCCGAACGTGCCGCGGTATTTGACCGAGTTGTCCGTGTACAGGCCCGCGCCGAGCGCAACCGGCAGCCACGCGTTCTCCAGATAGTTGCCGACCGTCAACGGATCGTACGTGTCGCTCAGCAGATCGAACAGCACCGTCTTCTGGCGGCCGAGCGTCACGGTTCCGTACTGGCTCGACAGGCCGACGTATGCGGCGCGATTGAAGATGCGCTTGCTGTCCGAGAACGAGCCGTCCTGCAAATTGACGCCGCTCTCGAGGTTGAAGATCGCCTTCAGGCCTCCGCCCAGGTCTTCGCTGCCGTGCAGGCCGATGCGGCTGTTGGTGATCGCGCCGTTCGTCATGAAAAAGCGCCCGTCGTTCTGCGCGTTCGAGTTGCTCAGGTAGCGCAGGCTCACATCCGCGACGCCCCAGAGCGTCACCGAACTCTGCGCCATCGCCTGCTGGCCTGCGATCGCCAGCGTCACCCCTCCTACCAGTCCCGCAATCTTGGTGGTTTGCTTCATGAGCTTTCCTTTGTGCATTGTCTCCATCTCTTCTCCGGCCACGGCCGCGGCCGACTCCGCCGCGCACACGTGCCGCTTGCGGCGAGCTCACGAATCATATGACGATGTAAGCTCTGTAAAAAATAAACGCCGCGAGAATCGCGGCGTTGTAGTCGTGGCGCAACGGTGCGCGCCGGCCAACGGCGTTCGGATGCTCAGGCGCCCTGCGCATCGCGCTCGCAAAAGCGCAAGCGGTTGCCGAACGGATCGGCGATCTGCATCACCCGCCCCCAGTCGTGTCGCTCGATTCCCGGGCGCGCATACGGATAGCGCTTGGCGTTCAGCTCGGCGGAAAGCGCGTCGATGCCTTCGAGCGGCACGAAGACGGTCGAGCCCGGCGTCGCGTCGCCGTGATGCTCGCTCAGATGCAGGACCAGATCGCCGCGCCGCACTTCGGCGTAAAGCGGCAAGCCGGGCTCGAAGCGATGCGCCCATCCGACCGCGAAGCCCAGGAAATCGACGTAGAACTCCCTTGCCTTCTGCTCGGAGAAGATGCGCAGCACCGGAATCGCGGAAGAAAACTGCATGGATGCGACCTCGCTATCGTTGTTGTTCGATGCGTTCGATGGATTCGCCACGCCGAGCATCCCGCGCGGCGGCGTCAGTCGCGTTGCACGGCGACACCCGCATCGTAACGCGCGCGCCGGACGATTTCAGCGAACGCCGCGACGAGCAGCAGCACCGCTCCCCACAACGCGCCGTCGCCGATCGCGCGCGTGACGAAACCGCCCAGCACCGCGCCCGCGAGAAAGCAGAAACTGATCACCGCGAGGAGGCCCGAGTCATGCAGCGCAAGCGCGTCGTAGCGCGGGATCAGGCCGGCGAACAGCAGTTGCGCGGCACGCCGCAGGTTGCCCGTCGTCATCACCGACGTGTACGACAGATCCTCGAGATGCGTGAACGACAGCGTCTGCAGCGTCGCGGCGAACGAGATGCCCGGAATCAGCCACGCACTCGACATCGCGGGCCAGCCGCTCGACGCGAACGCGAGAAAAACGATCTCGACGATCAGGCTGATGAACGCGGTGTGCCGGATCCAGCCCTTTTGCGCGGCGAGGCCGAACGTATGCGCGACGAACACCGCGATCACGAACCCGACGAGCGGCGGCACGTGGTGCAGCGCCTGCGCCCAGCCGCCTGCCGACAGGTTGATCCCGAGCAGCGCGACGTTGCCCGTCATCGTGTTCGCGAACACGTGGCCGTGGCCGACGTACGTGTACGCGTCGAGATAGCCGCCCGACAGCGTGAGCAACGACGCAACCGTCAGGTTGCGGCTTGCGGCGTCGAGATTCATCGTCCGTCGCGCGCCGCTCAGACCTTCTTCAGATAGCACGCCTTCAGCATGAAGTTGCCGGCGTCCATCTTGCAGTCGACTTCGTGATCGCCGCCAACGAGCCGGATGCTCTTCACCTTCGTGCCCATCTTCAGCGTGATCGACGAACCCTTCACTTTCAGGTCCTTGATCAGCACGACCGCATCGCCGTCGGCGAGCACGTTGCCGTTCGCGTCCTTCACGACGGCGGACGCGTCGTCATCGGCGGCGCTCGCCTCGCCCGCGATCGGCCATTCGTGTCCGCAGTCCGCGCAAATATAATGTTCGCCGTCCGGATACGTGTTTTCCATTGCGCATTGCGGGCAGGCGGGAAGCGTCGACATGGTGTTGCAACCTTATTTGCAGTTGATCGAATGCGTGAAAGTATACTCGCCCGCTTGTACGCACCGCCCGCACCCGGCGATCCGTCTCACGATTCACTGCATCCGCCTTGCCATGACAGCCGCCAAATTCTTCCTGCGCTACACCGCCGTGCCGTTCGTCGCGATCGTGCTCGTCGTCGTGTGGGCGCTCAACCGCGAATCGGGCGAAATCGATGCGCGCCAGTACGCGGCGCTCGTCGCCGCCTATCCCGGCTTCACGCCGGATCTCCAGGACGAAGTGAACCGCGCGATGCGCGACGGCAAGCTTGCGAAGTCCGATTACTCGTCGATCGTGCGCGATTCGCTCAACCACGGCTATGTGCTCGACTGGTCGTCGACAGGCACCGATCTGAACACCGAGCGAGGCAAGCTGCTCGGTCTCGTGAAGAACAACGCGCACGCGGCCGACTGACGTCCGCCCGGCGATCCGGCGCGCGCCCGGCGCGCACGAGCGGCGGCGGACTCAGCGGCGGCGCTCGCGCGGACCCGGCGCCGACGCGCAAGCATTCGCGCCCGTCTTGCCGCGCGATGCGCACCGCGCGCCACCGCGGCCCGTCTATGCGAAGAGACCGCCGACGAGTCCGGCGAGCGCGCCGCCCGCGAGCAGCCACAGCGGATGCACACGGGTGCGGTACGCGAGCACCGCGACCGCCGCCGTGATTCCCCATTGCAGCGCCGACCGGTTCGACGCCTCGGAGATCAGCACAGCGCTCGCGACGACGAGGCCCGCGGTGACGGGCATCATCCCCTGCTGCACGTAGCGACGCCACGGCTTGTCCTTGAAGCGCTCCCACGCGTGCAGCGCGAGCATCGTCACGATCGACGACGGCCCGAACTTCGCGAGCGACGACACGAGCAGGCCCGGCCAGCTCGCGACGTGCCAGCCGACGAGCGGCACGATCATCATGTTCGGCCCCGGCGCCGCCTGCGCGAGCGCGAAGAGCGCGGTGAACGCCTGCGCGCTCATCCAGTGATGGACATCGACGACCTGACGCTGCATCTCGGGCAGGATCGTGTTGCCGCCGCCGAACGCGAGCAGCGATAGCTGGCCGAAGATCACCGCGAGCGCGGCAAGCGTGTCGCTCATCGCCGCACGCCCTGCGCGCTCGTGTTCGCCTCGCGCGGCGCGCGCGAGGCGAGCCAGATGCTCACCGGCGTCAGCACGAGCATCGTCGGCAACAGCGGCGTGCGCAGCACCGCGATCGCAACGAACGCGAGCGCCGCGACGCACGCGGCCATGCGCGCGTCGCGCAGCGGCTTCGCGACCTTCACCGCCATCGCGACGAGGAGGCCCGCCGCGGCCGCCGCGAGGCCGCCGAACAGATGATGGACACTCGGATTGTGCTGCGTCTTCGCATACAGCACGCCAAGCCCGATGACGACGAGCGTCGGCCCGGCGACGAGGCCGAGCAGGCCTGCGATCGCGCCCGGCACGCCGCGAAACTTCATGCCGACCGCGACCGACAGGTTGATCACGTTGCCGCCCGGCAAAAACTGGCAGAGACCGAGCAGATCGGTGAACGCGTCGGCGGTCAGCCAGCGGCGCTCCTCGACGAGCGCGCGGCGCGCGAACGGCAGCGCGCCGCCGAACGACATCAGCCCGAGGCCGAGGAAACCGACGAACAGATCGACGACGCGGACGTCGACCGCATGTCCGCCGCCAGCGGGTTCGGAACAAGATTGCATGGGAGTCCTCGCAATTTTCACGAGCCGAGGTTACGCCCGTTCGCCGTGGACTCCAAACGATTTTATCGGCGCGGCTTTGTGATCTAGAATCACAAACATGGCACGCGATCTCCCGCCATTTCCTGCACTGAAGGCCTTCGAGGCAGCTGCAAGACATGAAAGCTTCAGCGCCGCGGGCGAGGAGCCGCATGTGACCCACGGTGCCATCAACCGGCAGATCGCCGCGTTCGAGGCGTGGCTCGGCAAGCCGGTGTTCCTCCGGCACGGCAAGCGGGTGAAGCTCACCGACGAAGGCCGCCGCTATCTCGCGACCGTCGAGGCGGCGTTCGACAGCATCGCACGCGCGACCGAGCAGTTGCGCGGACGGGCGCCGCGCGCGTGCTGCGCATCAACGCGCTGCCGACATTCGCAATGAAATGACTGCTGCCGCGCCTGTCACGGTTCCAGCGCGAAGCGCCGAACGTCGAGCTGAAGCTGTCGACGTCGAATGCGCCGCTCGGCTCGCTCGACGGCTTCGACGTCGCGATCCGGCGCGGGCCCGGCCGCTTGCCGAACTGCGCGAGCGGCCGGTTCCTCGACAAAAGCATGATTCCCGTGTGCAGTCCGGCGCTCCTGAAACGCGCGCCGATCGCGGGCGCGGACGATCTCGCACGCCACGTGCTGCCGCATTCGGATACGCGCCCCGACGCATGGCGCGAGTGGTTCGCCGCGGCGGGCACGCCGATGAAGGGCCGCAAGAAGCAGTCGTTCGACCACTTCTATCTCGCGCTGCAGGCGGCGGTGGACGGCCTCGGCGCCGCACTCGGGCCGCTGCCGCTCATCGCCGACGAGCTTGCGAGCGGCCGGCTCGTGACGCCGCTGCCGGGCCCGCGAATCGCGACGCGCAGCTACTGGTGAAGCAAGCAAGCCTTATAAATCAAGGCCCCTAAGGATACCTCTATCCGGTTGTAGATCAGACCTGCCCGGGATCAGATCAGCGGCTGCATGCCGGGCGTGGCCGCACCTCGCGTCAGTTCCTGGCCGGTCTGCGCCGAACGGACCACCAACTGAACATAGCTGTTCATCGGCTCGTACGGCGCGAAGAACCGTTCGAGCAGTTTCGTGAACACGACCAGACTGACCTCTCGCAGCGCGGTCTCATCGAACGACAGCATGATTTCGATGCCACGCACGAACGACGGAAACTGACTATCCAGCGACATCCATTTGATCGCCGGCTTGTAGTCCAGATCGGTGATCGCGTCGATGCAGCGCTGTACCAGCGGCGTTGTGCGCACCGCGTGGAGCCGCAGGAATGCTTTCAGGGCCGGCAGCCCGTCCCGCGTCAGGTCCAGCGAATGCGGCGACAACGTCGACAGCACGCGCCACAACGCGCCGTTGCCACGCGGCAGCTCGGCCGTCAACGTCGGCCGAGTGATCAATTGGATCGGACAATCCAGCGCCTTGTTTTCGAGCAGCAAATCGCCCAGTGAATTGCCGATGGGCAAGCGCGCCGGCAGGTCGCGATTTGTCACTGTCGTCATTACATCGATTTGCGGCAGCTTCGGCCGGGCCGACTGTCCATCCAGTCCGACCAACGACAACATCATGGTTTGATGGCCGGCCGATCCGGCGTCGCGATCACGAAACGCGACCCAATAGACCGCCGCTGAATCAGCGCGTGGATCGTGACTCAGGGCCTGATAAGGCCGCACCAGAATTCTGGGGCGATCACTTTCGAACGGCACGTCCTCGTCTTTGTCTTTTTTCCTGGACAACTCGCCCAGATAGACCGCGTCGACCGAATACACGCCCAGCGGCGAGTGTTTCGCCAGTCGCACGGGCTGAACCGGATAGGCATCCTGCCCCTTCAACACAATGGGTTGGGCCGGCTGTGAAAATAGATTCACGACGGGCGTGCAGAACAGCTTGAACGCCGTTGCGTCGAGCGACGCGAGCGCCAGCGCAGCGACCGGGTCGGCGGGCGTATCGCGCAATACGACATGCAAGGTCAGTTCCCGAGCGTCGGGGGCGCTTGCTGCACGCCGCACGCGTCCCATGTCTAGATCAACGAAATCGAACAACTCGGGAAACGCGAAGTATTCCAGCAGGTAACGATAGGTGGTCGCGATCCGGCTGGTGGTTCGGCTGTCCGGCAACAAGCGTTCGTCATCGGAGAAACCGACCGGTTCGAACGGCACCTTCGATAGGGCCCGCCAGCGCCCACATCGATCGACCTCAACGTACGCGGCAGCCGCGCGCAACAGCAAAGCGTCCAGCAGCGACGAGACGAACGGCCGCTCACCGGTAAGGAATACACGTATGGGACCGTCCGGAATGGCCGCCGTGAACGGACCAGCGGCCGACGTAAAGCTGATCGACAGCACGCCGGTTGCGTCGGCTGGCAATCTCACGGCCGACGGTGCCAGCGTCGTCGGTGTATACCGCGCGGACCGGATTTGCAACGGCGAGATGGTCACGTTGTAGGTCGACTGGAATCGCACCGGGGCCGTGCGCGCGTTCAACGCCATACCGCGCGGCACGACGACCGGTTCTGTCAGTTGACCGACGATCCCCCGTGGTTCGAATCGGGCAATCGCGCACGATGGCACGGTTCGCAGGTAGTGCGGATGGA
This sequence comes from Burkholderia sp. BDU5, assembly GCF_001522845.1. Taxonomy (NCBI): domain Bacteria; kingdom Pseudomonadati; phylum Pseudomonadota; class Betaproteobacteria; order Burkholderiales; family Burkholderiaceae; genus Burkholderia; species Burkholderia sp. BDU5. The sequence continues at coordinate 321,515 of NZ_LOWC01000109.1, forward strand.
CAACCTCGAGCAGCGCCTCGGTGAATTCGGGATAGTCGTCAGCCAGCTTCGAATCGAGGCGCGCGGCAAGAAGCGAAAAGGTCTGAATCAGACGCGTAACATGCGGATCGTCGGTCCGGCCGCTCTGGATGCCGAGCCGGGCGGCGATCTTCGGATAGCGGATGGCGAAATCGCCCAACGCCCGCGCGAGCAACCCGAGTTCGTATTCGTAATGCGACAGCAGGTGATCCATTCAGCTACAGCCCCAGCCGGTCGGGACGCACAAGCGTTGGGCCGACGAAGATAAGTTTGCGTAATGCCGCTTGCAGGCCGTATGGTTGCATCCGGAAATGCGGCCGCCGCCAGTGACTGCTCACTTCGCGCTGTGCGCTGTCCGATGGAACTGATCCGGCCGCCTCAGCGTCGAAAATCGCGGGGCCGACGATGTGTCGGTCGTAGAGCTGTTCGATTTCCGCGAGCCGTTCCGTGCGCTTGCGCTTGCCGAGCCCCGGAAAGTGTCGCGACGCGCTCGAATAAGCGCGATCACGCACAACCTGCGCGTCGCGTGCGTTGAGGTACAACGACATCTTGATCGCATAGTTCAGGGCGTTGCGCCAGAACTGCTGAGCGTCGGGCGAATCGGGCAATCCGTCAGCCGCGGGCTGTTGGAACAACTCATCCACCAATTCACGGATCGTCTTGTCGGGGTCCTCCAGCGGCAGCGTAATCGAATCCATTGCCGCACCGTCGCTGGGGCCGCCGGCCATTAACCATGTCGCAAATCCGATTGACCGGTCGTTCTTGAAAATCGCGATCGCCTCAATGTCGCCGGCTTGTTTCCAGCGGGTGGGTTCGGGGACGATGCATAGCGTATCGGTCGGCATCTCGAGCATGCCTATCGGCACATCCTCCGCGATATAGGCGGCGTCGAGCAGGCGGTCTGTTGCGGTTCGCAGCGCGTCCCACGCGGCGAGCGCACCCCTGACCCGATAGCGAACCGGTCCAGGCAAGCGAGCGAGCTTCGGATCGGTGACGGCGTCGCCTGAACGCATCAGCGCGGTAGCGAGCCGCTGACGAATGTCGGCGCGCAGCGTTTGACGCTGAGCATCGGATGCTAAGGCGATGTTGCGTGACGATGCGCTGGTCAATGCTGTTTCCTTCATTCGATTCGTCGAGCCGTTCATGCGCGACGCCTTTTACTCGAGCGATGAAATCAATCGCGCGCCGCACTCCGTTGGATCGTCGTGAAAGGCGACCGGCGTACCATGGTGATTGCGCGTGCTGTTTTCCGGGATGATCCTGAACTGCCCGCCGCACTTCGGACACCATGTCAGGTGATCCTTCAGCGCAACCGGAACGCCAAGCGCTGTCAAATCGTCGCTCGCGGTGATCACTTCACCACCGTGGGTCGTCTTGTCGCGCAGGCGAATCACGCCGCGTCCGTTTTCGTCTTTCATCGTCTGCTGACTCCAATTTGCGCGACCATCAGGGACCCTTCAGCGCGTCGATCTCGTGCAGTGATACAACGCCGGGCGTATCACTCTTCCGTGAGAAATCGTTTCGATACGACATACACATTTGTATCCGACATTGCACAGGATTCGTGCTGCGTGGCGACACTTGTCGTGATGACCTCGATGGTCATTCCGCGTTTCTCGGTGAAGACGATATCGTGCACGTAACGGTACTCGTCATTGCCGACCGACTCGGGCGTATCGAGATGTTGAACAGCGAGCTGCTTCCACTGGGTTTTCTTGAAATCAACCTTGTCGTTATCCGTCAGCCCTTCCTGCTTGAGATGCACGAGAGCAATAGCAGCCGCAAGGCGGCCAACATCATCGCATTTAGCGTGCACGTTCGAGGCAAAAAGATAGAATGCCGTCGCACATATCGTAGTGGCGAACTTCATAACCGGCTCCCGAGGGCCCATCAAGTTGCGCGAGCGGCCGGCTTGTCGAGCCAAGCTGCGGCATGCATTCGACCGTCCGTTTCACCCGTCCA
>NZ_LOWC01000110.1:0-69908 GCF_001522845.1 Burkholderia sp. BDU5
GGATCGCGTTGAGCACTTGCAGGTTCGGCAGGCTCACATTGCCTCGCTGTCGCGGCAGGCAATGTTCGATCTGTTTGTATTGGGCTTCGGAGATTTCCATCCCCGAAGCATAACCTTAAATCAATGTAGTGTGAACACGCCCTAGCGCGGCGGCGCGTGTCGCGGACCGTTGACGCACGTCAAGCGGCCGGCCGGACCGCGCGTTACGTTGTCCGTATCCCGTTTTGCGTTTCGGTGGATGCGATGAACCTCTCGTCGATATCGCGCGCGATGCTTGCGTCCGGCGTCGCGCTCGCATGCGTGGCGGCTGCGGCGGGGGCGCTCGCGCAAGACCACGGCGGCCGCGCGGGCGGTTTCCACGGGCAGCCTCGATTCCAGGGGCATTCGGGTTTTCACGGGCATCCGTCGTTCCGCGGCCATCCTGATTTCCACGGCCGCGACTTTGGCCGCTTCGCGCCGCGCGAGAGCGTCCGATGGCGCGGCGGACGCTGGTCGCACGGCTGGCACAGCGGGCGCTACGCGTGGTGGTGGGTCGTCGACGGCGTCTGGTACATCTATCCGGAGCCCGTCTATCCGTATCCGACGTACGTTCCGCCCGCGGTGATCGTGCAGGTGCCGCCGCCCGTGCCGAGCGGTCTGCCGCCCGCGTCGGCGTGGTACTACTGCGACGATCCGCAGGGCTATTTCCCGTACGTCGCATCGTGCGACGTGCCGTGGCGGGCGATTCCGGTGCAGCCGTGAGCGCCTGGCGCGCCGCGACGACCGGGATTTGCGCGGCGCCGCACGACTGACCAACCGGCTGCGTAATGGGAAGTGGAAAGACAATTTGCGCGCGCGACGCCAGGAACCGAGCGGACCGCACGTGTGCCTTACGCATTGACCACGAATACGTACCAATCGATGCGCGCGAAGCGGCACGATTTCACCGACCGTTGATCGGCGTCAATCGCGGGCACGGGCGATCGCCGATGCTCGCTGAGATACATCGCGCGCCTGCGCGCATGCCGCGCGCCGCTATTCCGACGATTCCGACGACGCCCGCGCATGCCGCCGCCGACCGCCCGGCGCCGCGCGCGAAACGTCCGACATATCGACAAGGAAAGACGATGATCTACGGATCGAACGAACTCTATGCGGCGATGAAGCTGCACCGCGATCACGAGCCGCGCGCGCATGCGATGGACAGCTACGGCGCGCCGGCGCGCCTGAAGAGCGGGATGGGCTGCAGCGAATGCGGCGCGCTGTACGACGACGGCCGCTGGACCTGGCATGCGGCGGCGGGCGCGCTCGCGCAGATCGCGTGCCCCGCGTGCCGGCGGATCCGCGAGCACGCGCCGGCGGGCGAACTCGTGCTCGAAGGCGGCTATTTCGCACGCCATCGCGACGACATCGTCGCGCTGCTGCGCCATCGGGCGGGCGACGAGCGCAACGATCGTCCGCTCGAACGCATCCTGTCGATCGACGCGCTGCCGGCGCGCGCGGTCGTCCGCACGGCGGGCTCGCATCTCGTTCACCGGCTGAGCGAGGCGCTCGTGCACGCGCATCGCGGCGACCTCGCAATCGACTATCGTGAAGGTGAGGACGTGCTGCGCGCGCATTGGATGCGCGACGCCACGTAGCGCGTCCGCCGTTCCCGATCCCCCGTATCGCCCACCGCACGCCGAGGAATCCCGATGAAGAGCGAAACCGGATACTTGGGCTTCGTCGTCGTGCTGGTGTTCATGGTGCTGCTCGCGCTGCAGCTCGCGACGCTGTCCGCGCCCGCGACACCGATCGCGTACAGCGACTTCCGCAAGCTCGTGGCGGCCGCGCAGGTCGACGATCTCGAAATCAGCCCGACGCGGATCACCGGTGTGCTGCGCAGCAGCGCGGCGGCGGCCGCGCTGCCGGCGTCGGACGCCGAGGCGGTCAAGCGCGCGGGCGCGCCGTGGCGCTTCACGACGAAGCGCGTGACCGACGACCACCTGATCGACACGCTCGCCGCGACGGGCGCCCGCTACCGCGGCGCCGAGGACGACACGTGGATCGGCACGCTCGCGTCGTGGGTCGTGCCGATCGCGATATTCGCGATCGTCTGGAACCTGATGCTGCGCCGCCCGCGCGGCGGCTTGCAGGACTGGTCGGGCGTCGGCAAGAGCAAGCCGCGCGTCTACATGGAAGCGAAGACCGGCATCGATTTCGACGACATCGCCGGCATCGACGAAGCGAAGGCCGAACTCCAGCAGATCGTCTCGTTCCTGCGCGCGCCCGCGCGCTACCAGCGGCTCGGCGGCAAGATTCCGAAGGGCGTGCTGGTCGTCGGCGCGCCCGGCACCGGCAAGACGCTGCTCGCGAAGGCGGTGGCGGGCGAGGCGGGCGTGCCGTTCTTCTCGACGAGCGGCTCGTCGTTCGTCGAGATGTTCGTCGGCGTCGGCGCGGCGCGCGTGCGCGACCTGTTCGAGCAGGCGCAGCAGAAGGCGCCGTGCATCATCTTCATCGACGAGCTCGACGCGATCGGCAAGGTCCGCGGCGCGGGCCTCACGTCGGGCAACGACGAGCGCGAGCAGACGCTCAACCAGCTGCTCGTCGAGATGGACGGCTTCCAGGCGAATTCGGGCGTCATCATCATGGCGGCCACCAATCGTCCGGAGATTCTCGATCCCGCGCTGCTGCGCCCGGGCCGCTTCGACCGGCACATCGCGATCGACCGGCCGGACGTGACCGGACGGCGGCAGATCCTGTCGGTCCACGTGAAGCAGGTGAAGCTCGCGCCGGACGTCGATCTCGGCGAGCTCGCGTCGCGCACGCCGGGCTTCGTCGGCGCGGATCTCGCGAACATCGTCAACGAGGCGGCGCTGCACGCGGCCGAGCATGACAAGCCGGCGATCGACATGTCGGACTTCGACGAGGCGATCGACCGCGCGATGACCGGCATGGAGCGCAAGAGCCGCGTGATGAGCGAGCAGGAGAAGATCACGATCGCGCATCACGAGGCAGGGCACGCGCTGATCGCGCAGACCCGCGCGCACAGCGATCCGGTGAAGAAGGTGTCGATCATCCCGCGCGGAATCGCGGCGCTCGGCTACACGCAGCAGGTGCCGACCGAGGACCGCTACGTGCTCAGGAAGAGCGAGCTGCTCGACCGGCTCGACGTGCTGCTCGGCGGGCGCGTCGCCGAGGAGATCGTGTTCGGCGACGTGTCGACGGGCGCGGAGAACGACCTCGAGCGCGCGACCGAGATGGCGCGGCACATGGTCGCTCGCTACGGGATGAGCGAGCGGATCGGCCTCGCGACGTTCGGCGACGCCGACAGCCGCGGGCTATTGCCCGTCGTCTGGCAGCCGGGAGGCGAGCGCTGCAGCGAGAGCACCGCGACGCGGATCGACGACGAGATTCAGCGGCTCCTCGCCGAAGCGCACGATCGCGTGTCGCGAACGCTGAAGGAGCGGCGCGACGCGCTCGAACGGATCGCGCAGTATCTGCTGAAGCACGAGGTCGTCGATCATGAGATGCTCGTGAGACTGATGAACGACGAGCCGCTGCTGGAAGGCGAAACCGGCGAAACGGGAAAATCGGGCGAGCAAGGCGGGAGCGCGGCGAAGCGGGGCGAAGACGATCCCGATCCGCCGACGCTGCCGACAGGCGCCGACAAGGCCGATCATTCGGTGCCGCAGTGACGCAGCCGTATCGGCGGCGGGGCGCTCATCGCTTGCGTCGGGCGGCGCGAAACGGTTCGCGAGGCAACGGTTCGCGAAGCGAGGCGAGCGCCCGATCGGATCGGCGGATATCCGCGGCGGCGATGTCACACGGAAAGGGCGCGGCGCGAGCGTCGACGGCATGACGAAGCGCTCGTCGCCGCAATCGTCCCGGGGTGCGCCGCGCCGGTGCGGCCAACGCCGCGCACGCGCCGCCGGCCGCGCGATCGATCGCGGGCGGCGCGCCGGCAAGCCGCCCGTCGCTACCCCTTACTCGATCGGCCATTCCCTTCGCGGCCGCGCCCAGAACAGCATCAGCACGAGCGCGCCGAACATCCCGCCCAGATGCGCGAAATGCGCGATGCCGCTGGCCGCGCCGGCGACGCCGAGCAGCAACTCGACGCCCGCGTAGACGAGTGCGAACACCCACGCGGGCATCGGAATCGGCGGAAACAGCAGCACGACGCGGCGCGACGGATACAGCAGCGCATATGCGGCGAGCACGCCGAACACGCCGGCCGACGCGCCGATCGTCGGCGCGGCGCCCGTCGCCGTATAACGGGCGACGACGAGCTGCGTGAGCGCGCCGCAGACGACGCTCGCGAGATAGAGCGTGCCGAACCGCGCGCGGCCGAGCGAGCGCTCGACGTCGCGGCCGAACATGACGAGCCCGAGCATGTTGAAGATCAGGTGCGACAGCCCCGCATGCAGCGCGCTGTACGTGACGATTTGCCAGACATGGAACGCCGGCGCGCCGGCCGCGGCGCCCGTGCTGAGCCGCGGCGGCCACAGCGCGAACAGCGTGAGCACGCGGTCGGGATCGGCGAGCTCGATGAAGAAGCCGATCAGGTTCAGGACGACGATGGCGAGCGTCATGGCGGCCGCGGGCGGGAAAAGTGGGGCGTCGACGGTCATTATGCCGGCATCGCCCGGCCCCCGCCGACGCGCGACAGCGCGCGGCGCGATCGATGCGATCGCATTTCCCGTCGACCGTGGATCGTGAGCGGCTTGCGCCGCGCATCGCGGCATCGGATCGTTCCGGCATCGCGACAGCGGGCGTTGCGAACCGCCCCCGGCCAGCCATTCCGTCGCGCCGGCCGAGGGGGCCGCATAGGGCGACCGGACCGCCCGCATCGGCTTGCCCGCCGCCGGGTTCTTATCGATAATAGCCGGGCCATCAGGGGGAGCCGGACGATCGGCTGAGAGGTTCCGCGCAAGGAACGACCCCTAAACCTGATCCGGGTAATGCCGGCGTAGGAATGAGGTCCGCCATGGTTTGTCCGAAGCTCGCCTGTCGCCGCGCCGCGGCCGCGCTTTCCGTGTTTCCCGTGATTTCCGTTCCGCCCGGCGCGCGCCGATGACGCCGTCTGTCATCGCGCTCGTCCTGTTCGCGGCGATCCTGCACGCGACGTGGAACGCGCTGCTGAGAAGCGGCGCGGACCGTCTGTGGAGCATCACCATGATGAGCTTCGCGACGACCGCCGCCGCCGCCGTCTGCGCGGCGCTGCTGCCGTTGCCCGCGCGTGCGAGCTGGCCATATCTGACGGCGTCCGCCGCGTTGCAGGTCGGCTACAGCGTGTTTCTCGCGTACGCGTATCAGGGCGCGGCGCTCAGCCAGGTCTATCCGGTCGTCCGCGGCACGGTGCCGCTGCTCGTCACGCTGGGCGGCTACGCATGGGCGGGCCAGCGCCTGGGCGGCGCGTCGCTCGCGGGCGTCGCGCTCGTATCGGGCGGCATCGCGAGCCTCACGCTCGGCCGGTCGCGGATTCATCTGCGCTCGTTCGCCGCCGCGCTCGTCACCGCGCTTTTCATCGGCGGCTACGTGACGGTCGACGGCGTCGGCTCGCGCATCGCGGGCGATCCGCTCGCGTACGCGGCGTGGGTCTTCATCGTCTACGGCATCGCGATGCCGGCTGTGTTCTTCCTGTTCGGCCGCCGTTTGAGCGACGGCTTCACGCGCGGCGAAATGCTGAAATCCGCGGCGGGCGGGCTGATCTCGCTCGTCAGCTACGCGGCGGTCGTCGACGCGCTGTCGCGCGGTCCGGTCGGTCCGATCGCCGCGCTGCGGGAGACGAGCATCGTGTTTTCGGCGTTGATCGGCTGGGCGTGGCTCGGCGAGAAGCCGAGCGGGCGGCGCTTCGCCGCCTGCGCGGCGGTGGCGGTCGGCGCCGCCTGCCTCACGTATCCCGCTTGAGACGCAAGTGTTCGCGCGACGTGCGACGGCGGCCCATGATGCGCGGTCGGACGACGCGTGCGTGAATGGCGGAAGCCGAGGGCGCGACAACACAAATGCGGGTTTCCATCGAAGCGCGCTTTCAGTTACTTTCAGCTATATTGGTATGACAAAATATTCCGGCTGATCCTGACGATTTACTTTCAGCCGCGAACCGGTCCGAGTGCCGTCGACGGCTGCTTGACCGTCGTCGACCGTACCGCGGATTCGCGCCTTTCCGATGCCTTTTCCACGGGATGATTGCGCACCACCGTTCGAGAGCAATCGCAGGCACCCGGGAGCATATCGGCGACCGGGGGTGGCTGGCATCGATCGAGGCATGGCCACGAGATGCGCAAGCCGAACTGCGAGAGCGTGCAGCTACAGGCAGCCGCCGACCTTGCGAATCGAATTTCGACGCGCGTTTGAGGCCCCGAAAACTGACGAGAAGATCGGTTGGCGATTCATAAACGCGGTATCGCTCGGGCTCGATCCGATCGATGACGAGAACGTCTTGGGGATTCAGCGCATTCGAAGGATGTAGGAGCCGCCCGACGCTCCGCATCCGCGCGACGCATTTGGCAAAACCGAATGAAAAAGGTCGATCGAGGCCTCTCTCGATTCTCAAAGGCATGAATGAGGAGACAGCAACGATGGAACATTTTTCTAACGTCATCATTGGCGGCGGCCCAGCGGGAATCAACATGGCTCTCGAATTCGAGAGAAGGGGGATTGAATATCTTTTGCTCGAGGCGAACGAGACTGTCGGTGGGCAGTGGGATCGATTTCCGGTATGCGGACAGCTTATTTCGCTAAACAAAAGATACGTTCCCGGCGATAGCCATACTTATCGGATGCGATACGACTGGCACACATTGAGCACCATCGATGCCGATGATGTGACGAACGATCCCAAGCTGCGATTCACGGAGTGGACGTCGGAGCATTGGCCGTCGGCAAGAATTTACAACGAGTATCTGAAGTACGTCGCGGAAAAGAAGGGGCTGTCGAAACACATTCGGACGCGTGCTCGCGTGCAGCGCATAGCGCGCGAAGGCGGGTACTTCGTTCTCGCCGTATCGAACGCGCCGTGCATCACCGCGGATCGTATTTTCTGCGCTACCGGCAAGTCGGAGCCGATCGTTCCGGATATCAAGGGGCTCAATGCCGAGACCTGCACTTTCTACGGGGACTTCGAGCCCGATACCGCGGTGGAACGCTACCGGAACAAGGTCGTCATCATTCTGGGCCGCGGCAATTCCGCATTCGAGATTGCACACCACCTCATCGACATCACGGCGGAGACGCGCGTCGTCACGCGGTCTCTACCCATGTTCGCCCGGCAAACACACAACGTGCATGACTTGCGGGCACAAGTCTCCGACGTGTTCGATCTGATGCAGCTCAAATCCAACAACAATATCGTGAGCGATCGCATCGTCGAAGTCGGGCGAATCGCCAGCGGCAAATACGAAGGCCGCTTGCTGGTTCGCTACGAAACGCCTTGCCCCCACTGGTCTCCGCCAAGGTGGATGAAGCGAACCGGCATCGTGGACGACGTGATCGTATGTTGTGGCTTCAATTACACGCTGCCCGGCGTTTTCGACATGGAAACCGTACGGCCGGCCATTGACGAAAAGGGAAAATACTGCCTGCTGACATCGAGTTGGGAGTCGGTCAGCGTGCCGGGTCTCTACTTTCTCGGCGCTCCGATGCGCGTCAATGATCCGGATGCCGCTTCCGGATTTGTTCACGGCTTCCGCTGCAACATTCAGGCACTCGGATACATCGTCGCCGAAAAATATCACGACATGGTGCTCGAACCGGTATTCGAATGCGATGTTCCGCTAGCGCACTCTTCCGACCCGCTCATTTATCTTTCTGAATTTCTCGTCGAACTCGTGAGCACGAGCATGCCGTTGTTCGAACTGTTCGGCTACTTCGGGTGCACGGTGACGTTCGAGCCAAGCGGCGACGAAGGCTTGATCCGAGCACGTGTATGGCCCGCATTTCCGCGAGCATATAACCTTGAACGCTGGGGCAAGGAGCCGACGAGGCTCGAAATCGTTTTCGAGTATGGATTCAGCCGATACGGCAACGGCGAACTGCCGACTCACTATTTCGCGCTGCCCGCCGATCATTTCGATACGTCCCGGAGCGCATATATCCATCCGGTGTTTCACGTCTATCGGGAAGGCGTCGAAGTGGATTCTTTCCATATGCAGGAAAGCCTCATCAGCCGCTGGGATCTCGACGATTATGTCGACGAGGAAACCAATCTCGACCAGTACAAGAACGTCGCATTCAATGCGTGTGCATGCGCGCTGGGTCTGGATGAACGTCGCAGCATGTTGCCCGTGCTCGAGGAGTTTGTGGACGCATGCTATCCGTTGATGAGCGAAGAAGAGGTGGCCGAGGCACTTCGAATTCAGCCGACGCTGGCTTTGCTCGCGAACCGTTCTTGATTGCGTGTCGAGACCTGTAACTGTATAAATACTGATATTCATTCACCAACTCACCCTGTAAACCGCCGTCGGCACATCACCGATCGATTCAAATCGGCATGAGCCGGTATTTGTTGTCGACCGATTGGGGAAAGCCGAATGCTGGCGTACGGTTTGGCAATTGATCATGCCAGGCGGCGAACGGCATTGGAAAATGACGAATGCCGACTGTTTAGCGACGGTCCAGGGGCGATTATGAGGGCGGCTCAATGTCTGGAAACTTCACGGCGCTCGATGGCCTGCTCGGGCTTGTATTTACCTCTGCAGTGTTGATCGCCGTTCCCGGGCCAAGCATCATGTTTCTTGTCGGGCAGGCCATGACGGCGGGGCGGCGCAGCGCGATGCGCGGCGTCATCGGCAACGCGATAGGAACATATTGCGTCGCAGTGATCGTTGCGCTGGGAATCGGCACCTTGCTGATGCGCGCCGACAGCGTCCTGACGGGTATTCGATTGCTCGGCGCCGTCGTCCTGCTGGCCATCGGTGTTCAATATCTGTTAACCAGATCGCTGCCCGTAGCGGAAGTCCGGGCGCCTGCCAAGCGGAAGCAAACGTTGGTCGCCGGCGTCATCGTGGGCATCACCAATCCCAAAGCCCTGATCATGTTCGGTACGATCGTGCCGAGTTTCCTGAGCAGAGGGGTCGAAAGTCCAGTGGAGTCGCTGCTCTTCTTTTCGCTGGTGCCCATCGGCTTGGGTTTGTTGATCGATTCGGCGTGGGTCGCCACCGCTCATGCCGTCAGTTCACGCGCGTTCTTCAATGAGAAAGGATTCAAGCTGATCAATATCGCGGGCGGGGGCTTGATGATCGCGATGGCCGTTCTCTTGGCGATCGAGACGTTGCGTTGACGGCAGGTCTTCGCACATCCTCCGGGGCGGTGCGCCGCGGCCGCGGCATTGCGCCGAATGGCGGCCGTACGATGTCCCGCTGTCGTCGAGATCGACCGCGCCCGCGCTGACGGCGCTGTCGGCAATGGCCGGGCAGGCGCGAGAGCCCGTCGTCGAGCGCTCGGCCGGCCAGCAGTCGAGCGCTTCGAATGCCGCGCGCTCAACCCGCCGCATGCCGCTCCGCTTCGGCGAGAAACGCCTCCCGCGCCCGCAGTTCGCCTTCCTTGAAATACCCGCCGCGCAACGTCCGTGCGATTCCGGGCGCGCCGAAATCGCCGCGTCCGTGAAAGATCCGCCGGTTGTCCCATGCGACCATGTCGCCTTGCGACCACACATGCAGATACGATCGCATCGTCGCGACGAGGCGCGCCTTGAACGCGTGATATGCGCGGAAGAACGGCATCAGATCGTCGAAGCCGATGCCGTCGAAGAACATCTTCGTCGGATTGTTGACGAGGCGCTCGACGGAGCCGTCCGGACGCAGCCGGACGATCGGCGTCCGATGCTCGTAGCGCTTGCGCGCATTCGGATAGTCGGCGCGGTAGACGACGCGGGTGTGCGCGAGCCGCTCGAACATGTCCGGCGACGCGTCGCGCAACTCGGACAGGACCGCCCAGCCGTCGACGAAGCGCGTGCAGCCGACCTGCTCGCGCGCGCAGCGCGGATCGACGTCGAGACCGTAGAGGAACTGATAATCGGGCGGCGGCGAGCAGTACGGGATGTCGGTGTGCAGCGGCAATGCCTTCGTGCTGAACGACACGCTATCGGTTACGTCGTCCGCTTTCACGTCGAGATCGAAAAAGTCGCCGAAGTACGACGGGTCGAGAAAGCCGGCGAGCCGCTTGCGGACGTCGTCGAACGGCGGCGCGACGCCGTCGCTTGCCTTCAGCACGACGATGCCGAATTCGAACAGCTGATTCAGCGCGCGCCGCAGCGTGGCGTCGCTTTCCAGCACGTCGGCGATGCCGAAATGGCTCGCCGACGGCGCGCCGCGCTCGGGCCAAGGCGTCCAGCGCAGCCGCTCTGCCTGCCGCTCGGTCACGGGGGCGGCGTTGCGGTAGTCGTTGCGCTCGAGCCAGTCGAGCGCGTACGTGCTGACGTGCGCGTCCCGCCAGACGATCCGCAGCCCGTGCGCGTCGAGCGACACGCGCTCGGGCTGGATGCCTGGCGAAATCGCGCCCGGATCGAAGTGGCGTTGCCGGCAGTAGCCGTTGAAGCAGTCTGCGCACTCGCAAGCCTGGCGCAGCCACACCCAGTGATAGCGGCTCGAACGGCCAGATTCCCGGTCGATCTGCAGATGATCGGAATGCGACGTCAGCATGTCAGCTCCTTCGGAATACACGTCGTACGGACGAACTATCGGCGCTGCGCGATGAATAGCCCTTGCAGCAGGCATCCTTCCTCGACGAAGCGGATCTTGCGCTGCCAGCGCTCGACGATGTGCTCGGCGTCGGGCGTGTCGATCGACGGATCGCGCGTCGCGACGCGCGTCTCGTAGCGATGCAGGTCGTCGATCAACTGGCGGCGCGCGTCGGCGCTGACGTCGCGCGCCGCCACGACATCGAAGCCGGCGTTCGCGACGATGCGCGCGTAATCGTCGATCGTCTTCAGGTCGTAGCCGGACACCGACGCGTAAGCGTCGAACGCGAGCGACGAGCGGCCGCGGCAGAAGTCGGTCACGTACAGGCGGCCTTGCGGCGCGAGCAGCGCGTGGCAGCGCGCGAACAGCGACGGCTTGTCGTGCTCGTACATCAGCACGTCGCGCGAATAGACGATGTCGAAGCGCTCGCCGGAGAGAGCGTCGTCATGGATGTCGGCGTTGACGAAGCGCACGCGCCGCCGCGGATCGAGCGCCGGCTGCCGGGCGGCCGCGAGTTCCGTCATCCGCGGCGCGGTATCGAGCCCGACGACCGTCACGTCGAAGCGGCTCGCGAGATGAAACGCGGCGCCGCCGAGGCCCGAGCCGATGTCGAGCAGGTGCATGCCGGGCTCGATCGACATTTTGTCGGCGAGCATCGTCTTGAATCCTTCGATGCCGCCCGGGCTTTGAAAACCGTCGCCGTAGATAATTTCAGAACGAAGAATATTGTGCTCGTTTGAATAGCGCTGTGCTTCATATTCGCTGGACAGCTCGATCGGATGCGTTTGCATAATCGATCACCTTTTTTAGTTTGCAGTCGCGTGACGATGAGATGTTCCGTGCCGGATGACGGCACGGAGTGGAACAACGTTACGGATTACGGCAAATTCAGGCTGATGCGCAACCGGATACGCCGACTACATCCGGGCGTGCGGCGGAAATACCGCCGGGCGGCCAGACGGACCGGTTGGGCCCATGCGGCGGCGCTATGCCGAAAGACGTATTGAATCGGCGATGGTTAATAGGTATAGCAACGCCCTGTTTCATTTGTCAATCGGTCGGCGCAATATTCGTTGAATACTCACGAATATACGAGGATCGGCAATTTCGTTAAGCAAATCGCATTCGAGCGAATCGATAGGATTGTGTTAGGCTAAGCGCTCTGCGAAATTTCCGAAAACGGGGAGACCGCTGAATCGCGAAGCGAAAATATGCGCTCGCAAAATCCTGGCGAATTCGTCCGGATTGTTTCTTCATTAATCATAGAGGCGGCCAACTACCGTCGATTTGCGCGTCGGGGCCGAACGAAAGCGCGCGCGGAGAGAGACGAAGATGCGGAGCATCAACGATGACTGACCCGAAAAGCGCGGGCGCCGCGCCACGTGAACCTGCGGCGCTCGCGACACCGCGCGTCGCGGTGATTGCCGTCACGTTTCGCGGCGACGAAGTGATCCTCGTCCAGCGCGGCAAGGAGCCGCAGAAGGGCACGTGGGGCTTCCCGGGCGGCTCGGTCGAGCCTGGCGAGCGCCTGCACGACGCGGCCGCGCGCGAGCTGTTCGAGGAGACCGGCGTGCGCGCGGAGGTCGGCGATCCGATCGACGTCGTCGAGGTGATCGGCTTCGATCCGGGCGGCCAGCACCACCACTACGTGCTGATCGCGATGCCGTGCCGCTATGTCGAGGGCGCGCTGCGGCCGGGCGACGACGCGGCGGACTGCCGCTGGGTCCGCGTGCCGGACGGCGTGCTCGAATTCCCGGGCGTCCTCGCAGACCACGTCACGCGCGTGGCGCTGCGAGCGCACGCCATCTGTCATTCCAACCAAAAGGAAAATAACCGATGAAGCGTATGTTCTTGGGCGGACCGTTCAAATCCCTGGTCGACAAGCACACCGGCATCATGCCGGAAGACAGCATCGACCTGTTTCGCCGCGTGATCGATCATTTCGAGGATCGCGGCTGGAATGTGCACTGCGCGCACCGGCGCGAGCATTGGGGGCGCGAATTCATGACGCCCGCCGTGTGCACGAAGACGGACTACGAGCAGATCAGCCTGTGCGACTACTTCGTCGCGTTCCCGGGCGCGCCCGCGTCGCCCGGCACGCACATCGAGCTCGGCTGGGCGTCCGCGCTCGGCAAGCGGATCGTGCTGCTGCTCGAAACCGGCAGGGAATACGCGTACCTCGTGCGCGGGCTCGATGAGATCACGCACATCGAACGCGTCGAATACAGCGACGGGCGGATCGACCCGGCCGCGATCGAAGCCGCGATCGGCCGCTTCGACGCGAGGGGCTGACATGCGGCGCTATCCGGGTCTCAGCGAGCTCTATCTCGCCACGCTCAGGGACGTCTGCGGCGCGTACGAATACCGGAGCGCGCCGCGCGGGCACGCGGAGCGCGAAATCATCGGCTACGGCGCACGGATCGACGATCCGCGCGCGCGCTTCTGCCGGCACGCCGCTCGCAGGCAGAACGTCGTCTTCAACTACGCCGAGGCGCTGTGGTATCTGTCCGGCCGCAACGATCTCGAGTTCATCGAGCACTACGCGCCTTCGATGGCGCGCTACAGCCCCGACGGCAAGCATCTGCCCGGCACCGGCTACGGCGCGCGGCTGCTGCATTACGGCGAGGGCGCGCTCGACCAGATCGAGCGCGCGGTCGACATCCTGTCGCGCGACGACGCCGAGAGCAAGCGCGTCGTGCTGCAGATCTTCAGCGCCGACGAAGATCTGTACCGGCGCAACATCGACGTGTCTTGCACGCTCGGCCTGCAATTGCTGCTGCGCGACGGCCGGCTGCACACGGTGGCCTTCATGCGCGCGAACGACGCGTACATCGGGCTCCTGAACGACGTCTTTTCGTTCACGTTCCTGCAGGAGTACGTTGCGTCGCGACTAGGATGCGAGGTCGGCGCGTATTCGCACCACGTCGGCTCGATCCACGTGTACGACGACAACCTGCCGCGCGTGCAGGCGCTCCTCGACGACGTCGAAGCGGCGATCGTCACCGCCGAAGCGCCGCCGCGGATGCCGGCGGGCACCGGCCCCGCGACGATCCGGCGCGTGCTCGACCACGAAGGCCGGATTCGCGCGGGGCAGATGTCGTTGGCCGCGCTGCAGGACGTCGATTTCCACCCGTACTGGCGCGACGTGCTCGGCCTGTTCTGGATCTATCGCGAGATCAAGTCCGGCAATCCGCCGCCCGACGACGCGCTCGCGTTCGTCGGCCCGTTCCATCGCGCCTATCTCCTGAACCGCTGGGACATGGCGTCCGCCTCGCCTCAATAACGCACAAGGACCGAGAATCTCGATGAAGACCGACTGGACCGAACAGCAGGTTTCGCAACGCTTCGACGCATACGACGACCGGATCGAGGACCGCTTCGGCTACCGGCCGCTCATCGCCGAGCTGACGGGCGCGCACGGCACGGCGATCCGCGTGCTCGACTACGGCTGCGGCGGCGGCAAGGTGTCGCGGCGGCTGAAGGCGGCGGGCGTCGCGCACGTGACGGGCGTCGACATCGC
Organism: Burkholderia sp. BDU5; assembly: GCF_001522845.1. NCBI lineage: Bacteria > Pseudomonadati > Pseudomonadota > Betaproteobacteria > Burkholderiales > Burkholderiaceae > Burkholderia > Burkholderia sp. BDU5. The sequence continues at coordinate 14,158 of NZ_LOWC01000110.1, forward strand.
GACGACGATGATCGACAACGCGAACGCGGCCGGCGCCGACTCGGGTTTGCAGTTCGCGCACATCGACGGGCCGTCGCTGCCGTTCGCCGACGCGAGCTTCGATGCTGCGATCAGTTGCTTCCTGTTCGTCAACATCCCGGATCGCGCGGAGCTCGTGCGCGTCGCCGCCGAGGTGCTGCGCGTGCTGAAGCCGGGCGGCACGTATTACGTCCTCGATACGAACCCGCGCACGACGGGCGTGCAGTTCCCGACGTTCCGCAACGGCGAGCCGGGCGTCGTCTATCGCGACGGCGACACGCGTCCGGTGTATCTCGACGTGCCCGGCATGGGCGTGTTCGACGTCGTCGACACTCACTGGGACATCCCGACGTACCGCCGCACGCTCGAAGAGGCAGGCTTCGCGCTTGCCGCGACGACGGAGCTCGGCTTCAGCGCGGCGGAAGCGGACGGCGCTCCCCGCGCATATGCGGACGCCGAAGGCAGCAAGCCATTCGTGTTGTTCAAGGCGACGAAGCCGCGGCGCTGAAGCGGCGGTCGTGCGCGGCGCGGCGTTCGCCCCGCGATGCGCGCGGGCGACCGAACGCCGCCGCAGTGCCCGTGCGCCCGCCGATCGCCGCACGGGAGCGGGAAAGCACGCGGGCGTTTCCCGTGCGACCGGTCGCACGAACGGGCGATGCGGTTCGCCGACGGGCGCCGCATCGCTCGAATATCCATTAAAAAAGATGAATCACGAGGGAACATGATCGCGAACGTACTGACGATCGCCGGCACCGACCCGACAGGCGGAGCGGGCATTCAGGCCGATCTCAAGGCATTTTCGGCGATGCGCGCGTATGGGATGTCGGCGATCACCGCGGTCGTCGCGCAGAACACGACCGGCGTGCGCGGTTTCCGCGCGCTCGATCCGGCGTTCGTCGCGGACCAGATCGACGCGGTGTTCGACGACGTCGCCGTGCACGCGGTCAAGATCGGCATGATCGCGACGGCGGCGATCGCGGAGGCGGTCGCCGCGGCGCTCGTCAGGCATCGCGCCGCGCCAATCGTGCTCGATCCGGTCATGGTCGCGAAAAGCGGCGACCGGCTGCTCGATCCGGACGCGGTCGACGCGATTCGCGACAGGCTCGTGCCGATCTCGACGCTGATTACGCCGAATCTGCCGGAAGCGGGCGTGCTGCTCGATCGAAGCGAGCCGCGCACGCTGGACGAGATGCATACGGCGGCGGCCGAGCTGCACGCGCTCGGCCCGCGCTGGGTGCTGCTGAAGGGCGGCCATCTGGCGGGCGAGCGCAGCGTCGACGTACTGCGCGGCCCGGCGGCGGCGACGGTCGAGCTGTCCGCGCCGCGCGTCGCGACGAAAAACGACCACGGCACCGGCTGCACGCTGTCGGCCGCGATCGCCGCGCTGCTGCCGAGCCATTCGGTCGAGGACAGCGTGTGCCGCGCGAAGGCGTATCTGGGCGACGCGCTTGCCGCGTCCGGCAAGCTCGATGTCGGCCGCGGACACGGGCCCGTCCATCATTTCCACGCGCTATGGAATTGACGCTTCCGCCGCTCGCAGCGCCGAAGCGCATCCACGCCCACGACTCATTCGACGAGGATTCATCATGCGTCGCCTCTTGTGCTGTATCACGATCGTTCTGGGCTTCCTGGCCGCCGCGCCGTCGCACGCGGGCAGCGTGGCCGCCGTCCAGCAACTGACGGTCGCGCTGTATCCGTGGGTGCCGCGCGTCGACCAGTTCAAATCCGCGATCGAGACCGAATGGAAGAAGGTGCAGCCGGCCGTCGCACTGCAATTCATGTCCACCGAAGAATGGGACGGCGGCTACCGGAACAATCCGCCCGCGAACGCCGACGTCTATGTGTACGACGCGATTTTCTTCGATTACTTCCGCAGCCAGAACTGGCTTGAGCCGCTCGCGGCGAACGAGATCCTGAACATCGGCGATTTCCTGCCGTACGCAATCGACGGCGTGAAGGCGGGCGACCGGTACTACAGCATCCCGCAGCTCGGCTGCGCGAACGTGCTGTTCTATCGGAAGGACGACGCGGCGCTCGCGGCCGCGACGACGCTCACGCAAGTGCACGGCGCGCTCAAGCAGTGCACGTTCACGAGCGAGATTCCGCCCGACAAGCGCGGGCTGATGATCGACATGTCCGGGCGGACGACGAACGCCGCGCTGTATCTCGACGCCGCGCACAGCCGGACGGGCGCGTATCCGCTGCCGCTGCCGTGGAGCGCGAACGACCTGAACGGCGAGGCGGTCGCGAGCCTGCGCTCGCTGATGGCGATGTCGAGCTGGCTGAACGCGACGGCGGAGCTGCCCGGCCAATATGACCGGTCGACGTGGTTCAGCGACGGCGAAGGTCGCGCGGTGATCGGCTATTCGGAATCGATGTCCGCGATGAGCGAAGCGGCGCGGCAGAATCTCGACTTCAAGTTCCTGCCGCTGTCGGACGAGCCTCAGCCGCCGCTCTTCTATGCGGACGTGATCGGCGTGAACACGACGACGCACGCGCGCGGTACGCGGGCGCTCGCCGTGCAGCTCGCGAACGTGATCGCCGCGTCGTCGACGATGGTGCAAAGCGTCGGGCCGGACCAGAGCGGCGTGCCGCAGTATCTGTTCTCCGCGCGGCGCAGCGTATTGCAGACGCTCGCGCAGCGCTATCCGCTCTATCGGAAGATGGTCGCGCTGCTCGATGCGCGCGAGCCGGTGATGTTCAAGATCGATGCGCAGTCGCGCAACTGGCTCGCGTCGATGAGCGGACCGATCGCGCAGCGCGCGTGCACCGGCTATCCGTGCGGCTGCGACGTCGACACCGCGCTGCCGATTGCCGACTATCGCGGCGCGCAGGCCGTGTGTCCGACCGTCTGCGCGACGCAGGGCGGCTGGAACGGCCAGTGGACCAATCAGTCGCCCGCGGCGCCCGCCGGCGCGTCCGCGTGCGGTTGCAACGCGTGCGCGACGCCGGCCTCCGCGAAATAGCCGAGTGTGCTCGCGACCCGCACCGATCGCGCCGGCCGCGCGAAGCCGTGACGGGCGGCGTCCGGCCAGGCCGAAACGGCGGGCCGGACGCCCGACGCGCGCAGCGCCGGCCTTTTGCCGGCGCGCGCGTCTACAGTTGCGCCCACGCGCACATCTGCCCGAAGGATTCGACCTGAGCGCGGGATTCGTAGATTTCGCACTGCAGGTCCCCGCTCAGCCGGTCGAACTCGATTCGCTTGCCGTTGCCGAGCAGCGTCCATTCGGGATCGGTGGACAGCGCCCGCAGGATTTCCGCATGCCATGAACTGAGCTTCGTGGCCGTTCCGCCGTCGACCGGAATCTCATACGACATCTTCGGCAGCGGCAGCCCCGCGGTCGCGAACAGTTTGACCATCCGGTGCGCGACGTCGAATGACGGGAACATCCGCTTGCAGCGATCGAGAATCTCCATCGCAACCGAGTCCCACAGGTTGATGGGCGGCATCGATATCGGCTTGCGGAAGAAGTCGGGCTCGTGGAACGCGACGAATCCGCCTGGCTTCACGAAGCGCGCCGCGTGGCGGATGAACTCCGCGACGTGGAGCTGATGCATCAGCACGCACCGGGCGACCACGACGTCGAAGCTGTGCGCGCCCTCGACCTGATCGAGACCGCATGCGCGGAAGCGAACGTTGTGCAGACGCGCGCGCTCCGCGTTGGCGATCGCTGCGTCGATCGCGATGTCGCTCTGGTCGATCGCGACGACGGCGCCGGCCGGGCCGACCATCTCGGCCGCCAGCATGCTGACGCCGCCCGTCCCGCAGCCGATGTCGAGCACGCGCATCGAAGACCGGAGGTGCGTGGATTCGAGCAGGCGCCGCGTGATCGGCTTCAGCATCTCCGACTGGAAGTCCAGTCGGCGAAGCTCTATCGGGGAATGGCCCAATACATATTTGGACATTGTTCGTTTGATCTCCTCTTGACGATTCGTAGTCGGTGGCGGAAGCGCGTCGGGCGTCGCATGTCGCTTGTGCGACGCGCGCGCTCGCCGCGAACGGCCAGTGACGACGCGCGCATTGGGCGGATGGCGCCCGTGCCGCGTGGCCGATGCCGCTGCGCGAAGCCGGCTCGCGTAATCGGCGGGCCGGCGTCACGGCGTCACGGCGTTACGAAGGCCGTCGCAACTGCGCAAGCGATCGGCCATGCGGCGGCAGCGTCGAACGCGATACGCGATACGCGATACGCGATACGCGAGCGCACCGCACGTGCTCGACACGCGTTCGTGATGCTTGTTGGCGGGCGGAGCGCGGCAAGACGCTCGTGCACGACTGCAACGCGACGCACACGGACACCTCGATTTGCGGGTCGGCTGATCGGCGGGACTTCGCGAAACGGCGACCGGGATCGTTCGATGTCCGATCACATTTCAGGCACGCCAATGTGCGTGGTACAGCTTCCGAATCGATGCGACCGTTCTTTTCCGATACTGTGCGTATTCGCCGCGAAACGCGCATCGGAGCCCATGCGATTCACAGCGAATCCTGCTTTGATAGCACGCAGTTTCCTTGGCGAAAAGCACGAAGCTTCGGAGGCCGCGCGTCATCCGAACCATCGACGCGGCGGCTGCGAACGCACGCGTTGAGCAATGGGCAATGCCGATCGACGCTGTGGTCAACATTCGCAGGATTTGTTTCGGCACCTTGACGGCTGGCGTTGCTGCCGGCTTGCATGCCATTGCGGACATTCGAGTCGCCTATCGTCACGATCGACGAAGGTAGCGAATGAGACGAACCTCGCGCGTGTGGCCTGGGGATCTCAACGACGCGGCGAACGCCAAACGAATGCGATGCGAGCGCGCCGCTGCCGGCTCGCTCCGCTCCGCGCGAGCCTCGCAGACGAAGGCGGACGACCCGCCAACCCGGCGCCGCCGCACGTCGCGCCGCCGCAACCGCGCTTCCGGCCCCCTTGACCTGCGTCAACCCGTCAATCACCAGCGAACCGCATTCTTTGCATCAGCGAAACAGTGCGCGCCGAACGGACGTGTGCGTCTTCGCCGCCCAAACGGAGGAACCGCCATGCGAAACGCTGTTCATCGATCGATGCGCGTCGTCGCAACGGTCGCAACGGTCGTAACTGTTGCCGCCGTCGCCGCATTCGGCTCGGCAGCCGTCGCGAACGAAACGCTCGAACCCGCCACGCAAAACGGCATCGCCTATCTGACGGGCGGTGTCGGGCAGGACGAAGTCGACGCGTTCCGCGCGGCCGCGCCGAAATACAACCTGCGCGTCAGGTTCGTGTCGCGCAACGGCGAATACCTGTCCGACGTCGACGTCACGATTCGTGCGGCATCGGCTCAGCCCGTGCTGATCGTCCACACGACAGGCCCGTTCCTGTATGCGCGGCTGCCGGCGGGGCAGTACCGGATCGACGCACACTACGGCGGCGCCGACCAGCGCCGCAGCGTGCGCGTGCCCGCGCGCGGCGGCGTCCAGGTCGATTTCCGCTGGGCCGAACCTGATCGCCGCGGCGCGATGCAGATATGCGACCCGTGCCCTGGCAAGCGTCAGCCGTGAGCGGCGCCCGGTCGGCGCCGACGGGCCGGCCTGCAAGCGCGCGCCGGGCCGCGTCCGCATGAGCACGGATCCGGCCGCGCATCGCGCACGGGCCGGCGCGCCCGATGCGCCCGAGCCGACCGGCGACGTGTGGCGGCGCGCGCCGCCAGACGGCCTGTCGAGTGCGCAGGCGGCCGAGCTGCGCGAGCGCTTCGGCCCGAACGCGATCGATACGGGCGGTCGGCACGGCTGGTGGCGCACGTCGCTCGACGTGCTGCGCGAGCCGATGCTGCTCCTGCTGCTCGGCGCGGGGGCCGTCTATCTCGCGCTCGGCGAGCTGCAGGACGCGCTGACGTTGCTCGCGTTCGTCGCCGCGATCGCCGTGCTGACGATCGTGCAGAGCCAGCGCACGGCGGGCGTGCTCGCCGCGCTTCGCGCGCTGTCCGCGCCGCGCGCCGACGTGATGCGCGACGGCGAGCGCCGGCTCGTCTCGGCGGCCGAGCTCGTGCCGGGCGATCTGCTGTGGATTGCCGAAGGCGCGCGCGTACCGGCCGACGGCTGGCTCGTCGACGTGCACGAGCTGAGCGTCGACGAATCGCTGCTGACGGGCGAATCGGCGCCAGTCGACAAGGCGGCCGCGCGGCCCGGCGCGCCGATGCCCGACGGAACCGCGTGCCGTCTGTACTTCGGCTCGATGGTCGTGCGCGGGCAGGGGCGGATGATCGTGACCGACACCGGGCCGCGCACGGCGCTCGGCCGGATCGGCAAGGCGCTGACCGGCATTGCGAGCGCGCCGTCGCCGCTGCAGCGCGACGCGAGAACGCTGGCGAACCGGATCGCGCTCGTCGCGCTCGCGCTGTGCATCGTGCTCGTCGCCGTCTACCGCTGGCGCTCGGGCGAATGGCTGCCCGGCGTGCTCGCCGGGATCACGCTTGCGATGGGCATCTTTCCCGAGGAAATTCCGGTCGTGATGACCGTGTTCATGGCACTCGGTGCGCGCCGCATTGCCGACGAAGGGATGCTGACGCGGCGCATGAGCGCGATCGAAGCGCTTGGGCAGACGTCGGTGCTGTGCGTCGACAAGACGGGTACGCTGACGCAGAACCGGATGACGGTGCGCGCGCTGTTCGCGAACGGCGAGCAATGGACGCTCGGCGACGATGCGGTCGACATCGGCGAGCCATTTCGCGAACTGCTCGAATATCTGGTGCTCGCGAGCGAGATCGAGCCCGTCGATCCGATGGAGCGCGCGTTTCAGCGCGCGGGCCGGCAATGCCTGGCGGGCACCGAGCATCTGCACGAGGACTGGTCGCTCGTCCAGGAATACGCGCTGACGCCGGCGCTGCCGGCGATGTCGCACGTGTGGCGCGCGCCGCGGCTCGATCATTGTCCGGTCGCGTGCAAGGGCGCGCCCGAGGCGATCTTTTCGCTGTGCCATCTCGACGACGCGCCGGCGCGCGCGCTGCTCGCGCAGGCCGAGCGGATGGCCGCGCGCGGGCTGCGCGTGCTCGGCGTCGCGCGGGCCGCGCACGCGCGCGGCGAGTGGCCCGCGCAGCAGCATGACTTCGACTTCCGTTTCGTCGGCCTCGTCGGATTGATCGACCCGGTGCGCGCCGAAGTGGCCGACGCCATTGCCACCTGCCGCTCTGCCGGCATCCGCGTCGTGATGATCACAGGCGATTATCCGTCGACTGCGCGTGCGGTCGCGGGCGAAGTCGGCATCGATGTCCATGCGGTCGTCACGGGCGACGAGATCGCCGCGATGAACGACGCGGCGCTCGACGAGGTCGTCGAGCATGCCGACGTGTTCGCGCGCGTGCGGCCGGACCAGAAGCTGCGCCTCGTCGCGGCGCTCGAGCGCGGCGGGCGGGTTGTCGCGATGACGGGCGATGGCGTCAACGACGCGCCCGCGCTGAAGGCCGCGCACGTCGGCATCGCGATGGGGCTGCACGGCGCCGAGGTCGCGCGCGAGGTCGCCGCGCTCGTGCTGCTGCGCGACGATTTCACGCCGATCGTATCGGCGATCCGTCAAGGCCGGCGCATCTACGCGAATCTGATGCAGGCGCTCGGCTACACGGTCGCCGTCCATCTTCCGATGATCGCCGCGGTGATGGTGCCCGCGCTGCTCGGCTGGCCCGCGTTGCTCGCGCCGCTGCACATCGTGTCGCTGCAGCTCGTGATCGATCCGGCATGCTCGCTCGTGTTCGAAAACGAGCCCGCTCGCGCCGACGCGATGCGCGCGCCGCCGCGGCCGCGTCATGTGCGGCTGTGGTCGTCGCCGCTCGTCATGCAGGGCGCGGTGGCCGGCGCGCTCGCGGCGGCGGGCGTCGTCGGCCTGTACGCGCTGCTGCTCGTGCGCAACGGCGATCCGACGTTCGCGCGCACCTGCGCGTACGTCGCGCTCGTCGCGGTCAACGTAGGCCTGATCTTCGTCGTCCGGGCGCTCGCGGGCGGCACGCGCGCGCAGATGCCTTTCGCGGGCAACCGGTATCTGTGGGCAGTGCTCGCGTTCGCCGCGTGCGGGCTGCTGTCGCTGCTCGCGATTCCGCAGTTGGCGTCGCTGTTCGGCCTCGTGCCGCTGCTCGCGCACTGACGGCGCATGTCCGGACCCGTGGCGTTTCGGAACCGATCCGAGGAATCACGTCCATGTCGATCGACGCCCCGCCGCACCGCATGCACTGCGGCCGAACGCAGGCCAACGGCGAGTGCCGACGCTTCGTCGCGTCACCACGCCCGGCGCGACGACGAATCGGACCGCAATCGACGACGTGCCGGCCCGCCGCATCACCGCGCGGCCGACACGCGAAGGCCGGCTCGCGAACGCGATCGGCAGCAGGATCTCGATATTCGGCTCGCGCGTTTGCAAGACGACCTCCCGGCCGACGGCCCGTCGTCACGGTTCGGTTCCGAACGCGGCCACGGTGCGGCGATTGACGCAGGTCAAGGCCCGTCCGGGCGCAACACCTAGGCTTGTTTCGCATGCGATCGATGTGGCGATCCGGCGAACATCGGGCGTGGCGCGTCGATCGAGGAGCGAAGCGAAATGACCGCATTTTGGGAGCACTTCCAGCATGACGCGGATGTCGGCGTGCGCGGCGTCGGCGAGACGCTCGCGCAGGCCTACGAGCAGGCCGCGCTCGCGCTGACGGCGATCGTCGCGAACCCCGCGTCGGTCCGGCCGCTGCGCGCGTTCGAGATCGCCTGCGCGGAGACCGACCGCGAGCTGCTGCTCGTCGACTGGCTCAACGCAATCGTCTACGAAATGGCGGTGCGCAAGATGCTCTTCAGCCGTTTCGACGTGACGCTCGCCGACGACGGCCTGCACGCGCACATCGCAGGCGAGCCGGTTGACGTCGCGCGGCATCGTCCGGCCGTCGAGCCGAAGGGCGCGACCTACACCGCGCTGCGCGTGGATCGGCTCGACGACGGCGCGTGGATCGCGGAATGCGTCGTCGACGTCTGAACGGAGCATGCCGATGGACCTGACTCTGCTGAAGCAGCACGGCGAGTTCGAATGGCACATTCCGCCGACGGGCGGCATGCGCGTGCCCGGCATTCTCTATGCGGACCGCAAGCTGATCGGCGACATGGATCAGAAGGTATACGAGCAGGTCTGCAATGTCGCGACGCTGCCGGGCATCGTCGCCGCGTCGTTCGCGATGCCGGACGCGCACTGGGGATACGGCTTCCCGATCGGCGGCGTCGCGGCGTTCGACGCGCAAGCGGGCGGCGTGATCTCGGCGGGCGGGGTCGGTTTCGACATCTCGTGCGGCGTGCGCACGTTGCATACGGGGCTTGCGCGCGCGGACGTCGACGCAGTGAAAAAAAAGCTCGCCGATGCGCTGTTCACGCACATCCCGGCGGGCGTCGGCAGCACCGGTCGGCTCAGGCTGTCCGCCGCGAAAACGGACGACATGCTGACGGGCGGCGCCGCGTGGGCCGTCAAGCAGGGCTACGGGACGCCGCTCGATCTCGAACGCATCGAGGAGGGCGGCATGGTGCCGCACGCGAAGCCGTCCGCGGTGTCGGCGCTCGCGAAGAAGCGCCAGCGCGACGAGATGGGCACGCTCGGTTCCGGCAACCACTATCTCGAAGTGCAGGAAATCGACGATATATACGATCCGGCGTGCGCGCAGCGCTACGGACTGCGGCGCGGGCAAGTCGTCGTGACGATTCACTGCGGATCGCGCGGGCTCGGTCACCAAATCGGCACCGAATTCCTGAAGGAGATGGTGATCGCCGCGACAAGCTACGGCATCGCGCTGCCCGACCGCGAGCTCGCGTGCGCGCCGATTCTGTCGGATCTCGGCGAGCGCTATCTGGGCGCGATGCGCGCGGCGATCAACTGCGCGCTCGCGAACCGTCAGATCCTCACGCATCTGACCCGGGAAGTGTTCGCGAAGGTGCTGCCGGCCGCGCAACTGACCCTGCTTTACGACGTTTCGCACAACACCTGCAAGGTCGAAGAGCACGTGATCGACGGCCGCCGCCGGCAGCTCTACGTCCATCGCAAGGGTGCGACGCGCGCGTTCGGGCCCGGCCATCCGGCGCTGCCCGACGCGCTGCGCGACGCCGGCCAGCCGGTGCTGATCGGCGGTAGCATGGGAACAGCGTCGTACATCCTGGCCGGTGCGGACGCGGCGGGCGGCGAACGTGCATTCGGCTCCGCGTGCCACGGCGCGGGCCGCAGCATGAGCCGCTTCGCGGCTGCACGGCGCTGGCGCGGCCGGGCGCTCGTCGACGAGCTCGCGAGCCGCGGCATCCTGATCCGCAGCCCGTCGGACCGCGGCGTCGCCGAAGAGGCGCCGGGCGCGTACAAGGATGTCGGCGCGGTCGTCGACGCGGCCGCCGAGGCCGGGCTCGCGCGCAAGGTCGCGCGGCTCGTGCCGATCGTCTGCATCAAGGGTTGACGCGATGCGTCGAGCCGGAGCGAAACGAGCGGCCTCAACCGGAACGGGAGAAAAACCATGTCCATGAAGCTCAATTCCGCATCGCACCCCGCCACTGCGACCGAAATTCGCGACATCGTCGGGCCGATCGAAGACGACGTCATCGCGAAGATCCTCGAAATCGAACCGACGAGTACCGAGGTGCTCGATGCATACACGTGGTTCAGATCCGACGAACGCCTGCAGTTCCGCCTCGATCGCGAACCGCACGGCCGGACCGCGCGCGTGCTCGAGGTGCTGGAGCGCGAGGAGCCGGACGGCGACGACATGCGCCCGTGAATTCGCACATTCGAAAGCGGCGCGGGTGCGATGGACGCAAGCGTACCGCGCCCGCGCCGCACGAACGCGTTTGCGATTGCGACTACGTCAGTCATCGTCGGAAACAGGCAGGCGAATCGTCATGGTCAAGGCGAACCGCAACTTTCGGACCACGTCCGCCGCACAGCCGGCAACGCCTCCCGTTGCCCGCGGGCGCGCGCCCGGCAAGCCGCCGCGTCAGCGGGCGCTGCGGGCGTTCCTGTCCGCGCGCGTCGGCGCCGAATGGACTTCGGTGCGCGCGGAACTCGCGCGACGCTTCCCCGAGCAGCCCGACGTTCCGGCCGATCTCGTGGCGACGCATACGTCGTCGAAGCACGGGCGTGTTCGCGTTCACTCGCCGCACGGCGTCGTCGCGCTCGAGGACGCGAACTGTGCGTTCTACGTCCATCCGGAGCTCGGCACGCTGATGCGCAACGCCGCGCTCGCGTCGCGCGTGCAGCACGAGAAGGAGCGCGAAGCGCGACGTGCGGAGGAATTGCACGCGCGGATGCGTCCGGTGTCCGCGCATACGCAGGCGCACAAGATCGGACCCGCATGGTATCTGGTCGAACTCGACTATCTGCCGTTCCCGCGCCGTGAAACCGCCGAGACGGGCGCGCGCCACGCGCACGAGCACGAAACCGTGTTTGACGCGGTGCTGAGCCGCGTCGTCGACGCGTCGGACCGCTTCGACCTCGAGCACATTTACGGCCGGCGCGGGGTATACGGCGCACGCAAGCGCGAACTGTCGTATCGCGAGCTGCGCGATTTCGGCCTGCTATCGTCAGTCAAGACGTGACGGGCGGACGGGATCCCGGATGGACGGCGCACGATGCCCGGACATGTCCGGACCTTGATCGTAATCAATGGATGCGCGATCCGATGCGCAATGCTTGAACGTATCGATCAGCGCGCAAGGAGACGACGATGCCGGACTTCATACTGTTGACGCGTTTGTCCCCGGAGGGACTGAAATCGCCGTCGAGCATGGAGACGCTCGAGAAGCGCGCGGTCAAGGAAATCGAGGAAGCGTGCCCGGGCATCGAATGGCGGCACAGCTACGCGATCCTCGGGCCATACGATTATCTCGACGTGTTTTCCGCGCCGGACATCGAGACGGCGTTCAAGGTGTCGGCGATCCTGCGCACGCTCGGACGCTCGCACGCTGAAGTATGGGCCGCGACCGAGTGGCGTGCGTTCAAGGAAATCATCGAATCGATCGGCTGATCGCGGGCCGATTGAAGCAGGCCGATTGAAGTTGACCGATGCGGGAGATGCGCAGCCGATCGCTGCGCGACGGCTCGCATCGCCTGACGAGCGGCAAAGGACCGTTTCACGGGAGGAGCGCGAACCGGATCGGTTCGCGCGTTGATGCGATGAATGAAGCCGACGACACGCGCGACGATCGCGTGCGCCTTTTCCTCTGCGGCGACGTGATGACGGGCCGCGGCATCGACCAGATCCTGCCGCACCCGTGCGATCCTCAGCTATACGAATGCTATTGCCGGTCGGCGCGCGACTACGTGCGCCTGGCCGAGCTCGCAAACGGCAAGCTGCCCGCGTGCGTCGACTACGCATACCCGTGGGGCGAGGCGCTCGCGGAGCTCGACCGTATGCGGCCGCACGCACGGATCATCAATCTGGAAACCGCGGTCACGACGAGCGACGACCATTGGCCGGACAAATCGGTTCTATATCGGATGCATCCGCGCAACATCGACTGCGTGTCGAGCGCGCGCATCGACTGCTGCGTGCTTGCGAACAACCATTCGCTCGACTGGGGGCGCGCCGGCCTCGCCGACACACTGGAGACGCTGCATCAGGCCGGCATCCGGACCACCGGCGCCGGCGACGACGACGCGCGCGCCGCCGAGCCGGCCACGCTCGACCTGCCGAACGGGCGCCGAATCCGCGTCTACGCGTATGCGGTCGAGACGAGCGGCGTTCCGCCGTCGTGGGCCGCGACTGCACGGCGCAGCGGCCTGAACTATCTTGCGAATCTGTCGTCCGAGCGCGCGACGCTGATCGGCGAACGGATCGCGGCGCAGCGGCGCGCGGGGGATCTCGTCGTCGTTTCGCTGCATTGGGGCGGCAACTGGCGATTCGAGATCGGCGACGACGAGCACGCATTCGCGCACCGGCTGATCGACACGGGCGCGGCCGACATCGTCTACGGCCATTCGTCGCACCACGTCAAAGGGATCGAGATATACCGCGGGCGGCTGATTCTTTACGGCTGCGGCGATTTTCTGAACGACTATGAAGGCATCCACGGCCATCAGCAATTTCGGCCGGATCTCACGCTGATGTATTTTCCGGTGCTCGACGCGGACAGCGGGGCGCTCGTCGAACTGTCGGTGGTGCCGATGCAGATTCGCAACCTGCGGCTGCAGCACGCGAGCGCCGAGGCGAAGACCTGGCTGCACGCGGTGCTCGAGCGCGAAAGCCGGAGATTCGGCACGCATGTGTCGGCATGCGATGCCGACGTGTTGCGTCTGCATTGGTGAGACGGTTTCGATGGACGTGCGTCGCGGGCGTGTCGAGCTGCGCATGGGCGGGCGGGGCGGCCGCGCGGCCGAGCTTCGATGCGATCGTTGGGCGGTTGCGTCGCGATCGTCCGCCGTTCGCCCCGATGCTGGCGACATCCATTCCCGGTGCCGGTCGGTCGCGTATTTCGAGTGCCGATCGAGCGGGCCGGCGCAAATCGCGGCGCGCCGATATCGACCGACGAATATCGTCCACGAACCGACATTGCATCGATCGGCGCGCACTGCCGCGCAGATTCAGATCATTCGCCACACGTCCTTCATCGTCAGCGCGACGTGGCGAACATATGGCGCCGCGAGCATGCTCATGTGATTGCCCGGCGTCACGACCGCGTCGACTCGCTCGATCAGCACGGTCCATCCGAACGCCGGCACCATCTCGCCTGCATCGCGATCGCCGTTGGCGACGAGCACCGTCGCGTCGCCTGCGTATCGCCCGCGTGGCGCGTAGCAGGTGCTCAAATTGGCATCGAACACCTGCCGCAGATGCCGCACCGATGCGACAGGCGCGCGCGGCGACAGCAGCGCGGCCCTCACCATGTAGGCATGGACGAACGCATCCTGTGCATCGTCGCCCGTGGCGATGCAATGAGTGATTTCTGCGTCGGTGATCCCGGATGGCGCGCCGGCCGCCTGCTCCAGCAGTCCGATCAGCGTGCGCAGCATGTCCGCATCGGAAGGCGCGCGCCATGCCTGCAGGGCGGGCGGCGGAATCGAATCGAGCAGGACGAGCGGGGCGCAGCGCCTTCCCATGCCGTCCAGCTGCCGCGCCGTTTCGAGCGCGACCCAGCCGCCGAACGAGTGACCGACGATGCGCGGCGGTCCTGGCGGATTTGCATTCAGAATCGCCCGCACGTACCGGCGCGCGGCTGCTTCGACCGACCGGTCCGGCTGGCGCTGGCCGTCGAGGCCGCGAGGCTGCAGGCCATATACCGGCACGTCGGCGCGCAGCATGCTCGCGAGCGGAACGAACGATGCGACGCTGGCGCCAGCGCCCGGGATGCAGAACACCGGCGCTTGCCCGGCGCAGCCTGCCTGAATGACGAGCAGGCAATCCGTTCGATCCGCATCTGCGCGCGCCTGGGCGTGCGCGCCCGCCGGCTTTTCGCCGGTCGGCACCTGCGGGACGTCGTCGCGTGCGTCCCGCGACCGCAGTCGTTCGACGCACGCGGCAAACCCGACGATGGTCGGACATGCGAAGATCTGCTCGATCGGCACGGTTATGTGCAACGCATCGCGGATCCGGAGCGCCAGTTGAAGCGCTTGCAACGACGTTCGTCCGAGTGTGAAGCAATCGTCTTGCGATCCGCAATGCGTGACATCTGTCAGATCGGCCGCGATCGCGGCGATGCGCGCTTCGACGGGCGACTCGCAACCCGCATCGGAATCGCGCGATACGTCGTTCGACGGCGAAACCGCGCTTGCGGTCGGCGACGACGCAGGTTCGCGTCCGCGCGCTTCGATGCCCGTCTCGGCAATCCAGTGAAACGGCGCCGATCCGTGCGCTCGTTCGACGTCGATCGCCGCTTCGCGGAGCAGCGCATCGAGCGTGTCGAAACCGGTCACAATCGGGGCCGCCACGAGCCGCAACAGCCATTGCCCGCTGCCGGGGATGCGAGCGATGCACGCGAGCAGCAACGGCGGACGTTGCACGTCGATCCGCATGCCGGGCAGGGCGGCCAGCGCCGCCAACTGCGCGGCGGGATCGAGGTCGGGATCGAGCAGGGCCGTGTGCACCGGCAGGCGAACCTTGCGAAGCGTGACTTGCATCGGCCGCCGCAGGCGTTCCCAAAAGATGCCCGTTCGCAGACTCGCGTGCCGATCCGTTGCGCGCTGCAGTGCTTCCAGCAACGCATCGAGATGGGCCCGTGAGTCGAGCGTGACGTGCGCCGCCGCCAACGGGCCGTCGCCGCATCGATCGAGCAGATGGCGCGCCAGCATCCGCTCCAGCGTGCGGGTGAGCGGAGCGGTTCGCTCGACGTTCGCCGCACCGCCGTCGACAGTTCCGGCAATCCGATTCAGATCGGCGCTTCCCGGCATATCGAGCGTGCTTACGTCTGAATCGACATCGTGACAATCCGGTGTCTGCAAGTTGGCTTCGGTGGACGTATCGATCGAAACGTGCATGCGTGTAAGAGCTCCAGGGTTCGATGTCGCGAAATGCGCGTCCCATTTTGCAGTCGGGCAGCGGGGCCCCGAGTGGAGCCGCCCCATTTCGAACGCGCAATTAGTTGCCTTCATTGCAATGATAAAACGACCGGAAAATAATCGGTCAATCTATTTGTTTTGTGGAAACTATTTCATACAAGTGAATTTCAGATGACTCTGGTGATGTCGATGAGATTTGCACATCCGTTTGAAATTGGCATGTTTTTTAAACCAACGCTTGTTCGGTAAAAATTTCTGGGCGTCATCGGCATAACGAAATTCAACATTTTGCATAACGTGCGTGCTTAATTAATAAGCGGGCGCGCGAATCTGAAGTCCAGTCGGCAAGATTGATTTGGCACGTGTGCGACGTGGAAATAACGTTTTGATTCATGGATATAGATCGCCCCTTCGATATCTGGGATAACGGATGGCAAGTAAGCGCTGGCTGAATCCTCGAAGCGGACGGCGAGCAACATAAGCATCGGTCTCCGCAAGCGCCGCGCCTCCTGGTTGTCATCCGTTAATGAAATCTTTGCGCCATCCGTGTGTAAATTTTGCGACTGTAATATTTGTCAGGTATGCGTTGCTGTTTGAAATAAAGCAGGACACCTTGCCGCAAAATTGCTTGACACGTGAGAAGTTATGCCCAATTCTATTCGTGCCTTGAAGATGAAAGTGCATTGAAAAATGCATGCCCAATAACCAGATATCAGGTTAGTTCAGGGGACAATTCACGCAGCAGAAATACTTAATTCGCTGAAGTACTTAATGCGTTGGGCGTGGTCGCGGACTTGCATCCGAGCGATGCCAAGGCAGTACATCCGGTGCGTCTTTCCAGCCAATGGCTTCGCGCGATTTCACCTGCGTGCCGCCACGGCAAAAAACCGGCACATCACCTTGCTTTCCCTGGGAATCAGCTATGGACGACGAATTGCACTTCGTGGTGCGAAATAATGAGGGCCAGTATTCGGTCTGGATGGATGGGCGAAGCCTTCCCGCCGGCTGGGAAACGGTCGGCGAACCTGCGACGAAGCAGCAGTGCCTGCAACGCATCGAGCAACTATGGACGGACATGGTTCCTGCCAGCGTCCGCGAGCATCTCAATCAACATTCGGGCTCGGGAATCGACTATGCCGTACGATGAAATTCTGCCTATCGAAACGCTGGTTCGACCCAAAGTGTCGGATTTCCGCAAGCATTACCTGGAAAAAGAGCGTCCGGTGAAGATCGCGAGGGCGCTCGACGCGTGGCCGGCGATGCAGAAATGGTCGCTCAACTACTTCGAGCGCAATTTCGGCGACGAGACCATCGGCGTCGAGAGCTTTCAGCCTGACGAGCGCGGACCCGGCAACAACAGCCCACAAGGTTACGTCAAGCACCTGCGCTTCCAGGAGCTCAAGCTGAAGGATTTGATCCACATCCTGCGGACGAAGCCGGATCACATGTACTACATGGCGTCGCATCCGTTCCGCAAGAGCTTTCCGAACCTGCGCGCCGATCTCGCGCCGCATCCGTATGTGCAGGGGCATATCGAGCACATTCCCGGCGCGCACATGGATTCGTATCTGTGGATCGGACCGGCCGGCACGCACACGCCGACCCATACCGATCCGATGCCGAATTTCCTGACGCAGGTCGTGGGCCGGAAGATGGTGTACCTGTTTCCGCCGGACCAGGTCAGCAAGAATCTCTATATCGGCCAGTTCGAGCGCGAGACGTTCAGTCCGGTCGATTTCGAGAAGCCGGATCTCGAGCGCTATCCGAACTATCGGCACTGCACGCCGTACCGGGCGATCATCGAACCGGGCGAGACGCTGCACATTCCGCGCAACTGGGGGCACTGTGTGATCTCGATGGACATTTCGATTTCCATCAGCACGTTCTTCATCACGTATCCGCAACTGTTCCGACTGGTGCCCGAGTTCTTCACCGAGTACATGAAGCGTGCGTTCGAGGGCTGGCGCTGGAAGGGCATGGAAAACGAGCGGGCCGGTCTGAATCCCCCACCCCGCTGATTCCATCCGCACGATGCATCAGGCAAGAATCGACAATCATTAGAATCGGCAAGGATGAAATCGTGAGCGTTGGTGAAGCAAAGGATACCGAAGTACTGATGGAAGAACGGGCATCTGCGGAAGCTGTCTGTCTGGCGTTCAATGAAAACCCGGAAGCGGTGGAGCCGCGTGTGCGGGCCGCGATCGCGGTCGCGGCCGCACGAATCAATCGCTACCCGTTCGACGCCGAACCGAGAATCATGCAAAAGCTCGCGGAGCATTTCGATTG
Organism: Burkholderia sp. BDU5; assembly: GCF_001522845.1. NCBI lineage: Bacteria > Pseudomonadati > Pseudomonadota > Betaproteobacteria > Burkholderiales > Burkholderiaceae > Burkholderia > Burkholderia sp. BDU5. The sequence goes on from NZ_LOWC01000110.1 coordinate 31,899, forward strand.
TCCCGAGGACAACCTGATGCTGGTGCGCGGCATCGACGAATGCTTCGATCGAGTCAGCGCTGAGTTCTCGTCGATGCGATTCGTCACCGCGTGGCCGGGCTTCGACGGCTATCGCGGGCGGATTGCCGTCAGCGGGCTCAGGCACTTCGAAATCGGTCTGACCGACGATCTGCTGTTGAAACCGGACGATCTCGCGCGAGTGTCGAGCAACGATTGCGTCGTACTCGCCAATCCGTCGAATCCGACCGGCCAGGCGCTGACGGCCGGCGAGCTCGATCAATTGAGGCGGCGCGCGGGCAAGCTGTTGATCGACGAAACCTACGTCGATTATTCGTCGTTTCGCACACGCGGCCTGGCTTACGGTGAGAACGAACTGGTGTTTCGCTCGTTTTCTAAATCCTACGGTCTCGCCGGTTTGCGGCTCGGCGCACTGTTCGGGCCACGCGAGCTGATTGCGTCGATGAAACGCAAGCAGTGGTTCTGCAACGTCGGCACGCTCGATCTGCATGCGCTCGAAGCCGCGCTCGACAACGATCATGCGCGTGAAGCGCACATCGCGATGACGCTCGCGGAGCGTCGCCGCGTCGCTGATGCGCTGCGCGCGCTCGGCTACCGCGTCGCGTCATCCGAAGCCAATTTCATTCTCGTCAAAAACGCCGTCGGCGAGCGCACGCTGCAGTTCCTGCGCGAGCGGGGCATTCAGGTGAAGGACGCCGGCCAGTTCGGACTTCATCATCACATCAGGATCAGCATCGGCCGTGAAGAGGACAACGATCGGTTGCTCGCGGCGCTGGCCGAATATTCCGACCACTCATAAGGTGACTCCATGACCGCTGCAACGCTCGTTCGTGCGCAAGCGCACGAAGAAGACCTGTCTGTCGAAGAAATTCTGGATTCGCGCTGGTTCCAGCCCGAAATGTTCAAGACGCTCGACTATGTGAAAGGCTTCGTCGGTGCGAAGGTGATCTTCCAGATGCTCAAGCTCGGCGTGTTCGACGATCTGCTCGCGGGCAAGGCCATCGACGAAATCGCGAGCGGCCGTTCGCTCGATCCGTACCTGTTGCGCACCGTGTTCGAGTATCTGACCGTCGAAGGACTGCTCGTCAAGGAAGGGCGCGAGGACGCGGTATCTTTCCGGCTGTCCGATTACGGCTCCCGCATCAAACACTACGAAGGGTGGTTCAACATCCTGATCGGCGGTTACGACAGCATCTTCTCGAATATCGGCGCGATGCTGAAGGAAGGCATCGGCGGCTACAAGCGCGACGGCAAGTGGGTTGGCATCGGCAGTTGCCAGATTTCGAAGTACGACACGATTCCGATCACCAAGGCTTTCATCGAGTCGGTGAAGCCGGATGCGAAGCAGATCGTCGACTTTGGCTGCGGCAACGCGCTCTACCTGTGCACGCTCGCGAAAGAACTGGGCGACATCAAGGCGATCGGCATCGAGCCGGATACGAGCGCGTACGAAGCCGGCCTGAAGAAGGTTGCGGAAATGGGGTTGCAGGAGCAGGTGCGTCTCGTCAACGTCGATGCGCTGGATTACGAGATCGACGAGCAGCCCGATTTCATCTTGTTCGGCTTCGTGCTGCAGGAAATCATCGCGCAGATCGGCCGGCCGGCGTTCATCGAGTATCTGCGCAAGCTGGGCCGGAAATTCGCCGACAGCTACTTGATGGTGATGGAAGTCGACTATGACATCGACAATCGCGGCGTCATGCAGTCGCCGATGGGCCGTGGGTATTACAACCCGTATTTCCTGCTGCATCCGTTCACCAATCAGCTGCTGCTGCCGAAGCGCGAGTGGGACGTAATCTTCGCGGAAGCGGGCTACGACGTCGTCCGGGACGAGGTCACGAGCCCGAAGGCGGATCCGTCCGGTTTCGGCATCTGCTACGTCCTCAAGTATCGCGGCGCGGATCGCTGACTGATCCGATCAACGGCTCGACGCGCTTTCGTGCGCGATCCGAATAGGATTCCTACATGAATGACATGACTCGCGAGAAAGTCCTGCTCTGCATTGACAACGTCGCAGGGCTGGAAACGCTCACATATCTGGCAAAGAGGGCGAGCGTCGAGGTCGTCGGCGCAATCGTCCATCCGGAAGCGAACGCGACGCACCTCGACGAAATCGTCGAGGTGTGCGAGCGGCACGGCATTCCGCCGATCGATATCCTCGATGCGCGCGCCCGCTTCGACGAGCTGATCGCGCCGCTCGCGCCGGACTTCATCGTTTCGGTCTACTTCGACTACATCCTCGACGATCGCTTCATCGAGCTGCCGACGAAGGATTCGATCAATCTGCATCCGGGCTATCTGCCGTACAACAAGGGCTTCTATTACTACGCGTGGGCCGTGCTCGACGGCACGCCGGCGGGCGTCAGCATTCACCGGATCGTGTCGGCGGTCGACGCGGGGCCGGTCATCAGCCAGAAGCGCGTGCTGATCGATGGAACGGACACGGGCGACGTCATCTACGACAAGCACATGGACGCGTCGGTCGAGCTGTTCCAGACGACCTGGCCGAGCATCGAAAGCGGCACCTATCAGCTATTCCGGCAGCGGCACAAAGGCACGCGCAAGAAGATCACCGAAACCAACGAGGCGATGGAGATCGATCCGAACGCGACCTACGTCGCGCGCGAGCTCATCGATCTCCTGCGCGTGTTCTGCTTCCGCGGCAGCGGCGGCTGCGTGATGAAGATCGACGGCAAGAAATACAGCATCGGCATCGAATTCTCGGAACTGGCCGACAACGTCAACCAGATTCGCGGCAAGCGCGACAACTACCTCGTCGGCTAGTCGACGAGGCGGCGAACCCATCCATCACGGAAGATCCGACATGAAACCCAAACACATTCTCCTCGCTTATTCCGGCGGTCTCGACACGTCCACCGCGCTGCATTTCCTGAAGCAGCATTTCGATTGCCGCGTCACCGCCTATTGCGCGAACCTCGGGCAGAAAGAGGATTGGGAGCGGATGAAGCGCCGCGCGGCGATCGCCGGTGCGGACGATCTGGTCATCGAGGATCTGCGCGAGACGTTCATCGGCGATTTCGTGTTCCCCGCGCTGAAGGCGAACGCCTCGTACGAGCGTGACTATCTGCTCGGCACGCCGCTCGCCCGGCCGGCGATCGTGAAGGGGCTCATCGAGTACGCGCGCAAGCATGACGTCGACTGCCTGTCGCACGGCTGCACGCAGAAGGGCAACGATCAGGTGCGCTTCGAGATGGCCGCGAAGATCCTCGCGCCCGATCTGCCGACCGTCGCGCCGTGGCGCATCTGGTCGCTGCAATCGCGCGAGGATCTGTTCGCGTATTGCCAGCAGCACGACATTCCGGTCGAAAGCCGTCCGGACAATCTGTTGAGCCACGACGAGAACCTCGTGCACATCACGACGGAAGGCGACTATCTGGAAAGCGTCGCGAACGAGTTCAACTGGCTCGACGTGAACTGGATCACGCCGCCCACCGATGCGCCGGATGCGGTCGAGACGATCACGGTCGGTTTCCGCCAGGGCGTGCCCGTCTCCGTCGACGGCGCGGCGCTCGGGCCGGTCGAGCTGATCGAGCGGCTGAACGAGGTGGGCGCCCGCAACGGCGTCGGCTTCCAGGACATCATCGAGAACCGCATCAACGGCCTCAAGGTGCGCGGCGTGTTCGAGAATCCCGCGCTGACGATCCTGCATGCCGCGCATCGCAAGCTCGAGAAGATCACGCTCGGCCGCGACGTCGAGCGCCTGCGCAACCTCGTGTCCGACGACTACGGCGACATCGTCTACCGCGGTCTGTGGTTCAGCGACGAGCGGCTGTGCCTGCAGGCGCTCATCGACGCATCGCAGAAATACGTGAGCGGCGACGTGAAGGTTCAGCTCTACAAGGGTTCATGTACGGCGTCCGCCGTCGAATCGGAGCAGTCGCTCTATTCGCGCGATTTCGTGACGCTGCACGCGGGCCGCGCGATCAGCGGCGAGGACGCGACGGGTTTCCTGAACACGCTCGGCCTGCGCATCGGCATCGAAGCCGCGCGCGCCGCGAAATCGGGAGCCGGCGCATGAGCAATCCGATGGCGAATCCGTGGGCCGGGCGCTTCAGCCAGTCGATGACCGACAGCCTGGTGGCGTTCAACACGAGCCTGCCGCTCGAGGCGCGGCTCTTCGAAGCCGACATCGACGGCACGGCCGCGCACATCGAGATGCTGCATGCCGTCGGCCTGCTTCAGACGGCGGAGCACGAGGCGCTCGCGCGCGCGCTCGACGAGATCCGCGCCGCGTGGCGCGCGGGCGAGATCCAGTTGTCGCCCGCGCTCGAGGACATCCACATGAACCTCGAGACGCTGCTGGTCGACAAGGTCGGCGAGCTCGGCAAGAAGACGCATACCGCGCGCAGCCGCAACGATCAGCAGGCGAGCGCGCAGCGCATCTACTTCATGCGCTCGACGCGCGAGCTGGTCGACGCGATCGACACGCTGCAGCGCGCGCTCTTCGAGCACGGCGAGCATCATGGCGGGCTCGTGATGCCGTCGTACACGCATCTGCAACGCGCCGAATTCACGTATTACGCGCACTGGCTCGCGACTTACGTGGTGATGCTCGATCGCGACCGCAGCCGTTTCGTCGACGCGCTCGCGCGCGCTGATCAGTGCCCGCTCGGCGCATGCGCGTCGACCGGCACGAGCCTGCCGATCGACCGCCGGCGCTCGGCGTCGCTGCTGGGCTTCAAGGAGCCGACGCTGCACAGCATCGATTCGGTGTCCGACCGCGACTATCTGGTCGAATTCGGCGCGCATGCGGCGAATCTGATGATCCATCTGTCCCGGCTGTCGGAGGAACTCATTTCGTTCACGAGCCAGGAGTTCGGTTTCATCGCGCTCGCGGACGGCTACTGCACCGGCAGCTCGATCATGCCGCAGAAGAAGAACCCCGACGTGCCGGAGCTCGTGCGCGGCAAGGCGGCGTCCGTGATCGGCAATGCGATGAGCCTGATGGCGCTCCTGAAGGCGCTGCCGCTCGGCTACAACAAGGATCTGCAGGAGGACAAGACCGCGTGGTTCGCCGCGCTCGACAACTGCATGACGTCGCTCGCGATCCTGACCGAGCTGGTCCGCACGATGGCGCCCGTGCCCGACAGGATGCGGCAGGCGACGCTCGGCGGGCACATCATCGCGACCGAGTACGCGAACTATCTGGTCCGAAAGGGAATGCCGTTCCGTGAAGCGCATCGGGTCGTCGGCGAGCTGGTGAAGACGGCGGATGCGCGCGGCGTCGACGTGTCGGCGTTGCCTCATGCGACGTTCGCCGAGGCGAGCCCGCTGTTCGGCGACGACATCGGCGGCATTACCGTCGAGGACATGGTGGCGCGCAAGAATTCGTACGGCTCGTGCGGCGACCAGGCGCTCGGCGAACTGCTCGCGCGGCTTCGCTCGATGCTGGACGCGCATCAGCCCGGCCGATGACCGAGCGAGCACTGACCATGTCGGAGCCCATGCGTTCATTCATCCCGGCCGCCCGAACGGCGTCGGGCATCTCGTACTGCTCGTTCGGCGAACTGCTGCAGGGCGTGCTGCACGAGAACGACGCCGATTTTCTCGTCACGCTGCCGATCCAGAAGTATTCGGTGAGCACGTTCGTGCCGGACCACGGCAGCACCGAGATCGTCACGCATCCGAGCGGCAAGACGAAGGCTGCGGCGCTCGCGAAGGTGATCCTCCGGCGCTACGGGCACAACGTCGGCGGGACGTTCTACATCGATTGCGACATCCCGATCGGCAAGGGGCTCAGCAGCTCGTCCGCCGATTTGCTCGCGACCGCGCGCGCGATCGAGGTCTACATGGGCCGCGAGCTGCCGCTTGGCGAGCTGTGCCGCGACATGAGCGGCATCGAGCCGACCGACGGCGTGATGTTCGCGGAGTCGGTCGTCTACCTGCAGCGCAAGGGGATGCTGTGGTCGAAACTCGGGCGTCTGTCCGGCATCCAGATCCTGTCGCTCGACGAGGGCGGCACGATCGACACGCTCGAGTATCACCGCCGCGACCGCGCGCATCGGCACAACGTCGAGCATCGCAGCGAGTTCAACGAGCTGCTCGATCGGATCGTCGCGGCGTTCGGCGCGCGCGATCTGGACGAGATCGGCAGCGTGTCGACCCGCAGCGCGTACATCAACCAGAAGATCAATCCGAAGCGCCATCTGGCCGCGGTTCACGACGTGTGCAAGGCGACGCGGGGGATCGGACTCGTGACGGCGCACAGCGGCACGTGCATCGGCATCCTGTACGACACCGGCCGGCCGGGCCACCGCGACAACCTCGCGCAGGCGATCGATGCGCTCTCGGGATACGGAACCGTAAAGGTCTATGACACGATCCAATAGCCGCCGCGCACGCGCGGCCGAACCGCTCCCGCTTCGCTTCGGCAAGGACGACCATGCCATTTTCTGAATCCGTCGCCGAAGCGCCGAGCGCCGTCGCGACCGGGTACGCGCTCAGCGCGCGAAACGAGCGCATCTATCTCGCGTACCGGGTGCTGACGCTCGCGATCATCGATCGCGCGATTTTCGTGATCTTCCTGATGCACAAGGGGTTCGACGCGTATCAGATCGGCATCCTGCAGGGCGTGTTCTTTCTCGCGAACATCGTGACCGAAGTGCCCGCCGGCATGTTCGGCGATGCGTTCGGCCGCAAGCGCTCGGTGCTGCTCGGGCTCGTCGCGTACTGCGTGTACGCGCTCGGCGTCATCGTCAGCGACGGCTTCGCGCCGTTCGTCTGCCTGTACGCGCTCCTCGGCGTCGCGCTCGCGCTCGTGTACGGCTCGGACACCGCGCTCCTCTACGACAGCCTCGTCGTCGACGGCCGCGTCTCGCATTTCAACCGGGTGCAGCTGCGCGCGAACGCGCTCGGCCTGATCTCCGGCGCGTTCGCCGTGCTCGCGGGCGGCTTGCTCCAGAAGGTGTCTTGGAACGCGGTCTATGCCGCGTATTTCGCGATCTACGCGGCGGCGCTCGCCGCGTGGTGCTTCGCGATGGAGCCGCCCGAAGCGCCGACGGAAAAACACACGGGGCGCAAGGACGTGACGAAGGAGCTGTTCGCGTTCATCCGCGGACATTGGAGAAGCGTCGCGCTGCCGATCCTCGGCTTCACCGTGTTCGCGGCCTGCACGACGCCGTTCTTCACGTTCAGCCAAGCGCTCTTCAAGGAGAACGGATTCAGCGTCGAGCACATCACGTGGTTCTTTTTCGCCGCGCAGATGCTGATCGGCATGGTCTATCTCGTCATGCAGCGGACCATGTCGTTCCTCGGCTTCTATCCGGTGGTGCTCGCGAGCACGCTCTTGACCGCGGTCGTGCTCGCGTCGATGTTTTTCAACGTCGCGGCCGTCGACTTCACCGGGTTCTTCCTCGTCATGATCATCAATCCGATCGTCACGGTTGTCGCCAACGAGTACTTCAACAAGCGTCTGCCGAGCCGGATTCGCGCGTCGTTCCTGTCGCTGATCGGGCTGTGCATGTCGCTCACGATCGCCGTGATGTATTTCCTTTACAGCTATCTCGCGCAGTACCTGGCGATCTACAAGGTGATGGCGGCGACGTCGCTGATTGCCGCGTGCGCGTGCGCGATCTTCGTCGTCGCGCGCTGCTTCGACACGAAGGAGGAAGCATGATGCTGCTGCGCCGCCTGCTGTACCGCGAAGCCCCGTTCGAGCCGCTGACCGACGCCGAGCTGCGCCGCCTCGAGGCGGCGTTCGGCGAGATGGTCGAGGGCCATCCGCTCATCTATTACTGGATTCACCGGATCGACGGCGTGCGCTGGCTGATCACGGACTTCTTCCATCCGTCGATGTTGCGCTATCGCGGGCTCGAGTTCGTGCTCGTCGAGCGCGGCACGGTCTCGTACTACCGGCTGCCGGGCGCGAAGGTCGGCGGCACGGGGCGCGTCGCCGCCGGCAATTACCGCGTGAGCATCACGTCGCCCGCCGGCGCGGCCTTCCTGACCGAGATCCGCAAGAACGCGCTCGGCCGGCTCGAACTGCTCGGCGTGTCGCCTGCGCCGGCAAGCGGCGCGTCGCCGTCGCACGTCGAGCTGCCGCGCCATTCGCTCGAGCCGAGCAAGTTCGCGGACGAAATGAAAGCCGCGATCGCGGGCGGCGTCGAGTGGGTCTACCGGCGCTACCGCAGCGCCGACGATCGCACGAAGGCCGCGCTCGCGGACGAATGGCGGGACGCCCGCTGGCCGCGCGCGGTGCGCGGCGCGAGCCCCGAGACGGATGCCTATTTGCGGATGCTCGAACAATCGATCGCACGAACGACATCATGACCCACACCATCGACAGACCCGCCTTCCAGGTGTACGACAGCGTCTCCGGCTCGCTCGACCATCCCGACCTGATCCGGCTCGGGCCGGGACTCGTCGCGGCCGCGTTCCGCCTGATGAAGCTCGTGCCCGCCAAGTACATCATCGAGCACGCGATCGCGAGCGGGCAGCTGAATCCGGGGATGCCCGTGCTCGAGACGTCGAGCGGCACGTTCGCGATGGGCATCGGGATCGTCTGCGCGGAAAAGCGCATCCCGTTTCACATCGTCAGCGACGCGGCGATCGACGAACGGCTGCAGGCGCGCCTGCGGCAGCTCGGCGGGCGCGTGCAGATCGTCGGGGCGAACGCGACCGGCTCGAACGTTCAGGTGCTGCGGCTCGAAGCGTTGCAGGAGCAACTGCGCGACAACCCCGGCGGCTTCTGGCCGCGGCAGTACGACAACCCGGACAACCAACGCGCGTATCGCGCATTCGCCGCGCAGCTGATCCGCACGTTCGGCACGCATCTCGCGATCGTCGGCACGGTCGGCTCGGGCGCGTCGACGTGCGGCACGATCCGGGCGCTGCGCGAGGTCGATCCGTCGATTCCGCTCGTCGGCGTCGATACGTTCGGCAGCGTGCTGTTCGGCCTGCCGGTCGGGCCGCGCGCGCTGCGCGGCCTCGGCAACTCGATCTATCCGAACAATCTCGACCACGCGTGCTTCGATCAGGTGCACTGGGTGTCGGCCGCCGAGGCCTTCGCGAGCACGCGCCGGCTGCACCGGCAGCACGGGCTGTATTGCGGGCCGACATCCGGCGCGGCGTTCATGGTCGCCGAATGGCTGCGCGCGCAGCGCGACGACGGCAGGACGATCGTGTTCATCGCGCCCGACGAAGGGCATCGCTACATTGACACCGTCTATGACGACGCATGGCTGCGCGAGCAAGGGCACGCCGATGCCGATGCCGCGCCGGACGCCGAGCCCGTGCGCGCGGTGAGTCCGAACGCCGCGTCCGGCCCGTGGGCGTACGTCGAATGGGGGCGCCGCACGTTCGAGCAGGCGACCGGCCGCTCGCGTCCGGCGGGCAGCGTGCTTGAGCAGATCCGCGACGTCCGGCCCGCGCCTGTCGCATGACGCCGCGAGCGGCGCGTTTCGATTTTCCTTTGGCGGCCACATTCATCGTGAAGACCTTCGTATTCATCGAAAGCAACACCACCGGCACCGGCCGGCTCTGTCTGCAAAAGGCGCTGCTGCGCGGCTTCGACGTGCTGTTCGTCACGAGCCGGCCGCAGCTCTATCCGTTCCTGCAGGAAGAGAGGGTCGCGCCGCTCGTCGCCGACACGTCCGATCCGCAGCGGATCGTCGACGCGCTCGCGCCGTATCCGGCGATCGGCGGGATCTACTCGACGTCCGAGTACTACATCGAAACCGCCGCGACCGTGGCCGCGCGCTTCGGCTTGCCCGCGGCGGACCCGGACGCGATCCGCGCCTGCCGCGACAAGGGCCGGCTTTACCGGTGCCTGCGCGACGCGGGCGTCGGCACGGCGGACACCGAGATCGTGTCCGATCGGACGCAACTGCGCGATCTGGCGCGCGGCCTCACGTATCCGCGCGTGCTGAAGCCGGCGTTCGGCTCCGGCAGCGTCGGCGTACGGCTCGTGCAGACGGAAGCCGACATGCTCGCGCACGGCGACCGGATCCTCGACGCGCGCAGCAACGAGCGCGGCATCGCGGTCGCGCCGCAACTGCTCGTGCAATCGTTCGTCGACGGCACGGAATTTTCGGTCGAAGTCGTCGGACTCGGCGCGGCGCACGGCTATGCGGTGCTCGGCGTGACCGGCAAGCATCTCGGGCCGCTGCCGTTCTTCGTCGAGCGCGGTCACGATTTTCCCGCGCGGATATCCGCCGCGCAGCGCGATGCGATCGTCGCCGAGACGCTGCGCGCGCTCGACGCGACCGGCCACCGCTTCGGCCCGGCCCACGTCGAATGCCGCGTGAGCGGCGGCAAGGTCGTCGTGATCGAAATCAATCCGCGTCTCGCGGGCGGCATGATCCCGCAGGCGGTCGAATGGGCGACGGGCGTCGACGTCCTCGGCGCGATGATCGACCTGCACGCGGGCACGCCGCCGGACCTGGGCCCGCGCCGCCGCGACCACGCAGCGATCCGTTTCGTGCTGCCCGCGCGGCGCGGCGAGCTGAAGGCGCTGTCGTTCGAGCCGGACGACCGCTTCCCTGCGGTGCGCATGCGCTTCATGCCGTTGAAACAGCCCGGCCAGCGCGTCGATCTGACCGGCGATTTCCGTGACCGTCTCGCGCTCGTCATCGCGTCCGCAGCCGATCCGGACACGCTCGCGCACTCGCTCGAAGGCGTCGAGCGGCGTGTGACGGTCGTGCTCGACGACGCCGACGCGGCCGGCGAAGGCGCGAGCACCGGCCGGCTGCGCCGCACGCTGCAACCGGAGGCGCTCTCGATCGTCCGCAAGCCGGCGCCGCGCGCGGAGCGGCTCGCCGAACTCGACGCGTTCGCGGCGATCGACGAGGCGCATCTGCTGATGCTCGTCGATGCGGGCATCTGCGACCGTGCGCGGGCCGCGACGGTGCTCGCGGAAATCGCACGGCAGCGCGACGCGGAGTTCGCCGCGATCGCCGACGCCGTCGCGCCGCGCGGCGCGTATGCGCTGTACGAGCAGTTGATCATCGAGCGGGTCGGGATCGACGCGGGCGGCGCGGTGCATACCGCGCGGTCCCGCAACGACATCAACGCGTGCGTCGCGAAGCTGCGTGCGCGCGACTGGCTCGATACGTGCGGCGGCAAGCTGTGGCGCGTCCGGGCGGCGCTCATCGACAAGGCGCAGCACACGCTCGACTGGCCGCTGCCCACGTACAGCCAGTACCAGGCCGCGCAGCCCGGCAGCTTCGGCTACTACCTGTGGTCGGTCGAAACCGCGCTGCGGCGCGACCAGGCGGCGCTCGACCGGCTCGACGACGATCTCGCCGTCTGCCCGCTCGGCGCGGGCGCGGGCGCCGGCACCGATTTTCCGATCCGTCCGGACGTGAGCGCGGCGCTGCTCGGCTTCGCGCGCAGCTTCGACAGTGCGCTCGACGCGGTCGCGAGCCGCGATCTCGTGCTGCATGTCCTGTCCGCGATCGCGATCGCGTCGACGACGTTGAGCCGGCTCGCGCACGACCTGCAGCTCTGGACGATGCGCGAGACCGATTTCCTCGCGCTGCCGGACGAGCTGAGCGGCGGCTCGTCGCTGATGCCGCAGAAGAAGAATCCGTACCTGCTGGAAATCGTCAAGGGCAAGCTCGCGCACGTCGCGGGCGCGCTGAACGCAGCGGTGTTCGCGTCGCAGCGCACGCCGTTCAGCAATTCGGTCGAGATCGGCACCGAGATGCTCGCGCCGTGCGCGGACGCCGTGCTGGCATTCGGCGAAAGCTGCGATCTGCTGCGGTTGATGGTGACCGGCGTGACGGGCGACCCGGCGAAGATGCGCGCGGCGGCCGAAGAGGGACTCGTGATCGCGACGCAGGTCGCCAACGCGCTGGTCCGGGAGACGGACATCAGCTTCCACGCCGCGCATCGCCAGATCGGCGCGCTGATCACGCAGGCGCTCGACGCGCACGAAGATCCGGCTGCGGCGCTCGGCAGCTTCGTGCGGCAGCCGGGCGCGTCGATCGAAGAAGCGGCCGAACGGCTCGCCTACGGCGGCGGGCCCGGCGCGGCGGGCGCGGGACTCGCGCGATCGCGCACGCTGCTGCGGCAGTCGGCGGACCGCCAGTGGCGGCGCCGCGCCGCATGGCACGCGGCGGATGCGCAGCGGCGCGCGCGCGTCGCCGACCTGCTCGACGCGACGCCGGCCTGACGCGACGGCGCGACAGTGGGACGGCACGCGTATGCGCCATGCGACACGCACATGCAATGACACGCGCGACGACGGCCGCGAAGGCGGCGGTCTCGACGACGAACCGGCGCAGCCAGGCCGGACGACCCAACACATGGACCGAGGCGATGATTGATTTCCTGAGCGACACGGTGACGCTGCCGACCGCCGAGATGCGGCACGCGATGTTCACGGCGAACGTGGGCGACGACTGTTACGGCGAGGACCCGACGGTCAACGAGCTGGAGTCGGTTGCGGCCGGCATGACCGGCAAGGAGGCGGCGGCGTTCGTCACGAGCGGCACGCTCGGCAACCTGACCGCGCTGCTCGCGCAGTGCCCGCGCGGGCACGAAGTGATCCTCGGCGACCGCTCCGATCTCTACAACTACGAGGCGGGCGGCGTGTCGCTCGTCGGCGGCGCGGTGCTGCATCCCGTGGCGACGGCGGACGACGGCAGCTTGCCGGTCGAGCGGCTGCGCGCGGCGATCCGCGACAAGACCGACTACCAGTGCGCGCCCGCCGCGGTGATCGCGCTCGAGAATCCGCATTGCCTCGCCGGCGGCCGCGTGCTGTCGCTCGACTATCTGCGGCGGGTGCGCACGCTCGCCGACGCGCACGGGCTCGCCGTGCACATGGACGGCGCGCGCCTCTTCAACGCGCAAGCGAGCCTCGGCGTGAGCGCGGCCGACATCGTCGCGCACGTCGATTCGGTCCAGTTCTGCCTGTCGAAGAGCCTCGCCGCGCCGTACGGCTCGATGGTGTGCGGCAGCGCCGGCCTGATCGATCGCGTGAAGCGCTATCGGAAGCTGCTCGGCGGCGGCACGCGGCAGGCCGGCATCATGGCGGCCGCCGGGCTCGTCGCGCTGCGCACGATGGTCGCGCGGCTGTCCGACGATCACCGCCGCGCGGCGCGCCTCGCGGATGAGTTGTCGCGGATCCCGGGCGTCGCGCTGCGCTCGGAGGCGGTCGAGACGAACATGGTGTTCTTCGATGTCGCCGAGCCGGGCAACGAAGCTTTTCTCGCCGCGCTGCACGGCGCAGGCATCCGGATGGGCGTGCTCGGCGACGGGGTCATCCGGGCCGTCGTGCACTACATGATCGACGACGACGCGATCAACCGCACCGTCGACGCGGCGCGGGCGATTCTCCGTCCGTTCGCACCGGCGTCCAAGCCGGCCGCCGCGCCGGAGGCGCAATGATGAGCGCCTTCTCGCTGACCCACGCGCACCTCGATTTCGGCCATGAAGGAACCCGCATGACCACTTTTCCCATTTCCACGCCGCGCCTCGTGCTGCGGCCGTTCAAGCGCGGCGATCTGGCCGCGTTCACCGTGTACCGGAACCACCCCGACGTGGCCCGCTACCAGAGCTGGTCGTCGTACACGCACGACGAAGCGGACGCGTTCTTCGCCGAGCAACAGGCGCTCACGTTCGATACCGACGACACGTGGTTCCAGATCGCGGCCGAGCACAAGGCCGACGGCGCGCTGATCGGCGACGTCGCGGTGCACTTCTTCGACGAAGGCCGCCAGGCCGAGCTGGGCGTGACGTTCGACGTCGCCGCGCAGCAGCAGGGCTTCGCGCTCGAAGCGGTGTCGCGGGTGATCGAGCTGCTGTTCGCCGATCTCGGCAAGCACCGCATCGTCGCGACGGTGGACGCGCTCAACGCGCGCGCGCAAAGGCTGCTCGAACGGCAGGGCTTTCGTCGCGAAGGGCATTATCGCGAGAACATCTTCTTCAAGGGAGCGTGGTCCGACGAGTACGGCTATGCGCTGCTGAACCGCGAATGGCGGACCCTTCGGCAAGCTGCGGCGGGAGGTGCGCAATGACGGCGTTCGAGAATTTCGTCGACCTGTGCGCGCACCGCGCCGCCGCGAACGGCGACGCGCTCGCCTACCGCTATCTGAGCCCGCACGACGAGGATCGCACGCTCAGCTTCGGCGCGCTCGATCTCGCCGCGCGGCGCATCGCGGCCCGGCTCGCCGCGAGCGGCGCGCCGGGCGATCGCGTGCTGATCGTCTGCCCGCAGAGCCTCGACTACGTAACCGCGTTCTTCGGCTGCCTCTACGGCGGCTTCATCGCGGTGCCCGCGTACGCGCCGCGCAACAACCACCACTTCGAGCGGCTCAGCAAGATCATCGAAGACGCGCAGCCGCGCGTCGTGATGCTGTGCCGCAAGCAGTACGCGTCCGTTCACGCGTTCATCGAGCGGAATCCGCCGCTTCGCGCGGTCGAGCTCGTCGTCGTCGACGCGCTCGGCGACGTGGATCCGGCCGGCTGCCGGCCGCACGCGGCCGCGCGCGACGACGTCGCGTTCCTGCAATACACGTCCGGCTCGACGGGGCAGGCGAAGGGCATCATGGTGTCGCACGGCAATCTGCTCGCGAACGAGGAGATGATCCGCACGACCTGCGGCAACACGCCCGACAGCCGCGCGGTGTTCTGGCTGCCGCTGTTCCACGACATGGGGCTGATGACGCTGTTGCAGGGCGTCTACGTCGGCTATCCGACGTACCTGATGGCGCCGATGGATTTCCTCGCGAATCCGCTGCGCTGGCTGCAGGCGGTGTCGCGTTTCCGGGCGACGCTGACCGTCGCGCCGAACTTCGCGTGGCAGCTCTGCGTCGAGAAAATCTCGCCCGAGCAGCTCGACGGGCTCGATCTGTCGAGCGTGACGGCCGCGGTCAACGGGTCGGAGCCGATCTCGGTGCGCACGCTCGACAGCTTCGTCGCGCGCTTCGGCGCGTGCGGCTTTCGCCGCGAAGCGTTCCGGCCGAGCTACGGTCTCGCCGAGGCGACGCTCCTCGTCGCCGGATCGAGCGGGCACGCGCCGAGCGGCGTGATCGAAGAAACGATGATGTCGTCGGCCGGCCGCCGGACGGTGTTTCAGCGGGTCGGCTGCGGCCGGCCCGCCGCCGGCTGCGAAGTGGCGATCGTCGACCGCGACACCCGCGCGGTTCGCCGCGACGGCGAAGTCGGCGAGATCTGGGTCAAGGGGCCGCACGTCGCGCAAGGCTACTGGAACCATCCGGAGCAGACCGCGCAGACCTTCGGCAACCACACCGCGGACGGTGCGGGGCCGTATCTCGCGACAGGCGACCTCGGGTTCCTGCATGACGGCGCGCTCGTCGTCACCGGGCGCTGCAAGGACGTGATCATCCTGCGCGGCGACAACTATTACCCGTCGGATCTCGAAGCGACCGCGACCGCGGCCCATCCGGCGCTCGTGCCGGATGGCGCGGCGGCGTTTACGCTCGCGGGCGACGACGCCGGGCCGGACGACGCCGCGACGCAGGCGCTCGCCGTCGTCGCCGAGGTGCGGCGCAACACGCCGGCCGCGCAGTGCGCGGAGATCGCCGCGGCGATCGTCGAACGGATCTCGGCGGGCTATGGGCTCGCGCTCGAACGGCTCGTGCTGATCAAGGAGCGCTCGATTCCGAAGACGTCGAGCGGCAAGGTGCAGCGGGGCGCCGTGCGCGCGGAGCTCGACGACGGGCAGTTGAAGACGCTCCACGACGTGCGTCCCGGCGAGACCGGCGTGCGCGCCGCCGCGCAGCCGTTCGCCGAGCTGCACGCGATGCTTGCCGCCGCGCGCGGCGACGGCTTCGCGCGGATCGTCGACGGCTTCGTGCTGAGCCAGTTCGCCGAAATCATGAAGACGCCGTTCTACGCGCTCGACCTGACGCGGCCCATCGCCGCGCTCGGGCTCGATTCGCTCGCGCTCGTCAACGTCCAGCACCGACTCGGCGCGGCGCTGAAGATCGATGCCCCCGCGGAGCTGCTGTTCGGCGACGCGACGCTCGGCGAGCTGGCGGCGCAGATCGGCGCGCTCGCGCAGGGCGCGTGGGTAGAGTCGGCGGGGTCGGCAGGGGCTATGGCCGCGTTGGATGAAGCGGCGCGGGCAGCGCAGGTGCCATCGGAAGCAGCAGCCGCGCCTTCGGGGACTGCCGAGGCCGGATTCGAGTCGACCTCGGCGGCGGCCGGCTGGGACGCAACGCCCGGTCAAGCGGCGCTGTGGCTGATCCAGCAGGCCGATCGCGAATCGCGCGATTACAACGAGGGTTTCGTCGCCGCCGTCGACGGCGCGTTCGATCCCGAGCGGTTCATGCTCGCGCTGGCGCGCCTCGCCGCGCGCCACGACGCGCTGCGCGTGACGTTCGCCGAAATCGACGGCCGCCCGGTCGCGCGCGAAGCGGACGCATTGCAGCAATCGACGGTCCGCTGCGCGGACGACGCGGCCGCGCTGCAAGCGGCGCGCGACGC
This sequence comes from Burkholderia sp. BDU5, assembly GCF_001522845.1. Classification (NCBI taxonomy): domain Bacteria; kingdom Pseudomonadati; phylum Pseudomonadota; class Betaproteobacteria; order Burkholderiales; family Burkholderiaceae; genus Burkholderia; species Burkholderia sp. BDU5. The sequence continues at coordinate 48,330 of NZ_LOWC01000110.1, forward strand.
GCTCGCCGCGCCGTTCGACTTGAGCCGCGCGACGTGGCGCGCGGTGCTCGCGCAAGGGCCGAGCGCGACCTATGTCGCGCTGGCGCTGCATCATGCGGTCGTCGACATGTGGTCGTTCGATATCCTGGTCGCCGAATTGAAGCAGCTCTACGACGCGCTCGCGCGCGACGCCGACGTGTCGCTCGCCGCGCCCGGCGGCTACCGCGAATTCGCCGCATGGCAGCGCGGCTGGCTGAACTCGCCGGAAGCGGCGGGGCACGCCGCGTATTGGCGCGATCGGCTGCGCGGGATGCCCGCGCGCTCCGCGTTTCCGTCGACGTCGACCTCGACGTCGATTTCGACGCCCGCGCCCGCCGCAGGCGTCGGCGCGCGCGCCCACCGCTTCGCGATCGACGCGCGGACGATGGATGCCGTGCGCACGCTCGCGCAGCGGCACGGCCTCACGACCTATCACGTGCTGTTTGCGGCCGGCGCGCTGCTGCTCGGCCGCTACGCCGGCCAGCGCGACGTGGTCGTCGGGATGCCCGCGCACGGCCGCCCGCGCGCGGCCGACGCACGCACGATCGGCTATTTCGCGAACGTGCTGCCGATCCGGATTGCGCTCGACGATCGCAAACCGCTCGCCGACTGGCTGCACGATGTCAAGGACGCGATCGTCGGCGGCCTCCGGCATCAGGCGCTGCCGCTGCCCGTGCTGACCGAAGCGCTCGCGGTCGAGCGGGGCGCGCAGGACGGCGCGCTCGTGCAAACCGTGATCTCGCTGCTCGCGCCGAGCGCGGCGCGCGCCGATGCACGCGCATCGGATCACGCAGCGGACGCCGGCGACCGGCTGTCGCCGTTCGCGCTCGGCGACGCGGGCGGCCGGCTCGCGCTGGGCGGCGCGACGCTGACGTCGTGCGAATCGCGGCACGACCGCGCGCCGTTCGACATCGCTTTCACCTTGATCGACGACGACGGCGAGCTCGCGGCGTCGATCGGCTACCGCGCCGATCGCCACTCGGCCGAGATGATCGAGCGGCTCGCCGCGAACTACCGCTGCGTGCTGGAGGCGCTCACGCACGCCGCGCCCGCGCGGCTCGGCGACGTGCCGCACGTGTCGGCCGCGGAGCGCGAGCTGCTGCGCCGCAACCTGACCCATCGAGCGCTTGCGCAGGGGGCGGCGGCCGGCGCAGGCGGCGACAGCGTCGTCGATCGATTCCGCCGCACGGCCGCCCGGCAGCCGGACGCGATCGCGCTTGCCGGCACCGCACGCACGCTTACGTACGGCGAACTGGCGCGCGCCTCCGACGCGCTCGGCCATGTGCTGCTCGACAACGGCGTCGCGCCCGGCGACCGGGTCGTCGTCGCCGTCGGCGAGCGCGCGACGCAGACGCTCCTCGCGCTCGCGACGCTCAAGGTCGGCGCGGCCTACGTGCCCGTCGACCTCGCGAATCCGCCCGAGCGGCTCGCTTATCTGCTGAACGATTGCGGCGCGAATCTCGTGCTGACCACGCGCCGCGACCGGTCGAGCCTGCCCGCGGCCGGCGCGGAAATCGTCTGCGCGGACGAGCTCGATGAGCTCGACGACGCGACGCTCGCAGGACAGGCGAGCCGCCCGCTGCCGCGCATCGCTTTCAATGCGGGCCAGCCCGCGTATTGCATCTACACGAGCGGCTCGACCGGCCAGCCGAAAGGCGTGCTCGTCACGCACGGCGGCTTGGCGAATCTCGTCGACTGGCACGTCGACGCATTCGCGCTCGACGCCGGCGCGCGCGCCGCGATGCTCGCCGGCCCCGGCTTCGACGCGGCCGTGTGGGAAATCTGGCCTGCGCTGTGTGCGGGCGCGAGTCTCGCGGAGCCCGCGCCGGACGCGCGGCACGACGTGGCCGAGCTCGCACGCTGGCTCGACGCGCACGCGATCAGCCATTGCTTCATGCCGACGCCGCTCGCGGAGGCATTCATCGCGGCGGCCGCACGGCCGCGCGCGCTGCGCTTCTTGCTGACGGGCGGCGACCAGTTGAAGGCGCGCGGCCGCGCGGACGACGGCTTCCGGCTGATCAACGCGTACGGCCCGACCGAAAACACCGTGGTCACGACGAGCGGCGCGGTCGAGCCGGCGCCCGCGTCGGCTCACGGCGATGACGCGCACGACCGCCTCGCGCCGCTGCCGGACATCGGCGCGCCGATTCGCGGCCAGTCGCTGCACATCCTTGACGCGCAGCTGCGGCCGACGCCGCTCGGCGTGAGCGGCGAGTTGTACGTGAGCGGCGCGGGCCTCGCGCTCGGTTATCTGAATCGGCCCGCGTTGACGGCCGAGCGCTTCGTGCCGGCCCCCGACGCGGACGCGTCCGGCGTGGACGCGCCCGGCGCACGGATGTATGCGACAGGCGACATCGTGCGGCTCGACGAAAGCGGGCGGCTGCATTTCGTCGGCCGCGCGGACGACCAGGTGCAGATCCGCGGCTTCCGGGTCGAGCCGGGCGAGGTCGAAGCGGTGCTCGCCGCGCATCCGGGCGTCGCGCAATGCAAGGTGATCGCGTTCGAGCGCGAACCGTCGGGCAAGCTGCTCGCCGCATACGTCGCGGGCGATCCGAGCTTGACCGAAGCGGCGCTGCGCGCGTTCGTCGATAGCCGGCTGCCGTCGTACATGCGGCCGGCCGCGTTCGTGATCGTCGACGCGCTGCCGCTCGATGCGAACGGCAAGATCAGCCGGCGCGCGCTGCCGTCTCCGACGCTCGAAGCCGGAGACGAGACCGTCTTTGCCGATCCGGTCGAGCAGACGGTGGCGAGCGTCTATCGGGATGTGCTCGGCTGCGGCCCGGTGCGCGCCGACGACGATTTCTTCGCGCTCGGCGGCCATTCGCTGCTGGTCGCGCGCGTCGCGTCGGGCATTCGCGCGCGGCTCGGCATCACGGTGTCGATTGCCGACCTGTTCGCGCATTCGCAGGTGGCGGCGCTCGCCGCGCACCTACGCGGCGAGGCCGCCGCGCTCATCCGTCCGCCCGAGCGGCTCACGCGCGCCGGACGGCCCGCGCGCGCGCCGCTCAGCCCCGCGCAGCAGCGGATGTGGCTGCTGCAGACGCTCGAACCGGACAGCGCCGATTACCACGTCTGCGGCGCGCTCCGGGTGCGCGGCGCGCTCGATCTCGACCGGCTCGCGGCCGCGCTCACGCAGACCGTCGCGCGCCACGAAGCGCTGCGCACGTGCTTCCCGAAGCATGACGGCCAAGCATGTCAGGTCGTTTTGCCGCCGTTCCCCGTCGACGTGGAGCGGCTGTCGGCCGACGTCGGCGGCGCATCGGCGGCGGCGCGCGACGCGGCCGTGCAGGCGCGGATCGATGCGTGGGAAGCGCAGCGCTTCGATCTCGAGACCGGTCCGCTCATCAGGGCGGCATACCTGCCGCTCGCCGATGACGACGGCTATCTGCTGCTGAATCTTCATCACATCGTCGCGGACGGACGCTCGATTGCGATCCTGCTCGACGATATCGCCGCGCGCTATGCGGGCCTGCACGCCGGGACAGCCGGCGCGGCGGCGCTCGACGCGCCGGACGCCCCGCACTATGCGGACTACTGCGTGTGGAGCCGCTCCGAGGCCGCGCGCGAACGCGAGGCCGCGTCGCTGCCGTTCTGGCGGACGCAGCTTGCGGGCGAACTGCCGGCGGGCATCGCCGCGCTGCGCACGACCCGCGCGGGCGCGGCGCACAACACGCACGACACGCACAACACGCACAACACGCAAGACGCGCCCGGCGCGCGGTCCGGAGACGAAGTCAGCGACACGCTGCCGGCCGGTCTCGCGGAGAACATTCGCGATGCGGCGGCGCGCTGGGGCGTGACCGAATCGACGGTGTATCTCGCCGCCTACGGCCTGCTCGTCGCGAAATTCGGCGGCGACGCCGACGTGCTGATCGGCATCGCATACGCGGGCCGGGATCTGCCGGACACGGCGGACATGATCGGCATGTTCGTCAACGTGCTGCCGATTCGCGTCGAGGTGGGCGACGCGGACGCGTTCGAGCAGCAGGTGCGCGGATGGCGCGACGCGTGCGTCGGCGCGTTCCGGCATGCGCATGTCAGCTACGAGCGGATGGTGGCGCTCGCGGGCGGCGACCGTCGCGACGGCGCGGGCGAGCTCGTGAAGACGATGTTCGACTTCGAGGAGCGCGGGCTGCCGCCGCGCGCATTCGGCGACGCGCAGCTCGGCGTCGAGCGCCGTCCCGACCGCAGCGCGAAATTCGACCTGACGCTGCGCTGCAGCCCCGACGCAAACGCGCGCATGCGGATCGCGATGAATTTCCGGCGCGCCGCGCTGAGCGTCGAGCGGGCGCGAAACCTGCTCGACGCATACCGGCTGATCCTCGAACAGGTGCTGCAAACGCCGGACCTGACGCCCGCCCGCACGCGGCTCGTCGGCGACGCGCAAGCCGACGCGCTGCTGCGGCTCGGCGCCGGGCCGGCCGCGCCGTGGTCCGGCGCGCCGGTGCATCGGCAGATCGAACGCATCGCGCACGCCGATCCGAACGCGCTCGCGATCGCGGGCGAAGACGGCGCGCGCATCGGCTATTCGGTGCTCAACGCGGTCGCGAACCGGCTCGCGCGCCGGCTGCAAGCGCTCGGCGTCGCGCCGCGCGACGCGGTGGCGCTGTGCATGCATCCCGGCCCGTCGTTCGCGCTCGCCGCGCTCGCGGTGCTGAAGCTGGGCGCCGCGTACGTGCCGATCGACCCGCGCTATCCGGACCCGCGCAAGCTGCGCATCGTCGCGGACAGCGGCGCGCGGCTCGTCGTCACGGAGCCGGACGCCGCGCCCGCGCAGACGCCCGACGCCGCCGCGCTCGTCTGGTGGGACGCGCTCGCGGTGGAAGCCGCGATGCTGCCGGACGGCGATCTCGATATCGAAACCGCGCCGGACGATCTCGCGTACATCGTCTACACGTCCGGCACGACCGGCGCGCCGAAGGGCGTCGAGATCCCGCACCGGGGCCTCGCGAACCTGTGCGAATGGCATGCGCGCGCGTACGGGCTGCACGACGCGCCGCGGTCGATCCGCGCGAGCCAGACGGCGGGCATCGGCTTCGACGCCGCCGTGTGGGAAATCTGGCCGTATCTGTGCACGGGCGCGAGCGTCTGGTTCGCGCCGGACGCGGCGCGGCAGTCGTCCCGCCGTCTCGAAGACTGGCTGACCGCGCAGCGCATCACGCATTGCTTCGTCGCGACGCCGCTTGCGCACGCTGTGCTCGCGGACGGCTGGCTCGGCTCGCCGAGCCTCGCGTACCTGCTGACGGGCGGCGAGCGGCTCACGCGCCGCGCGCCCGCCGGCGCCCGCTACCGGCTGTTCAATCACTACGGGCCGTCGGAAAACAGCGTCGTCGCGACGGCGGGCGAAGTCGCGCAAGGCGCCGGCGGCGAGCCGCCGTCGATCGGCGCCGCGCTCGACAACGTCCGCATCTACGTGCTCGACCGGCACGGCCAGCTCGCGCCGCGCGGCGTGCCCGGCGAGCTGTACATCGGCGGCGCATCGCTGATGCGCGGCTACCGGTCGAACGACGCGCTGACGCGCGCGCGTCTCGTCGCCGATCCGTTCGCGGGCGCGCCCGATGCGCGGATGTACCGCACCGGCGATCTCGTGTGCTGGAACGACGCGGGCGAGCTCGACTACGTCGGCCGCGCCGACGATCAGGTGAAGATTCGCGGCCACCGGATCGAGCCGAGCGAAATCCTGCATGCCGTCAAATCGGACGCCGGCGTGTACGACGCGGTGGTCACCACGGTCGATCATCCGCAAGCCGGCCCGCAGCTCGTCGCGTACGTCGTGTTCGCGCCGGCCGTTCGCGTTGGCGCGAACACGGCCGGCGCGCCGGATCGCGCGGCGCGCGTCAAGCGCGCGGTCGCCGCGCAGTTGCCGGCGTTCATGGTGCCGGCGCACGTCGTCGAGCTCGACGCGCTGCCGCTGACGAGCAACGGCAAGGTCGACTACGCGGCGCTGCCCGCGCCGCGCGCGGCGAACGCGGACGCGGACGCGCCGCGCACGCCGCTGCGCACCGCAACCGAGCGCGCGCTCGCCGACATCTGGGGCGAGCTGCTCGGCGAGCCCGTCGACGACGCGCACGCGAACTTCTTCGCGCTCGGCGGGCATTCGCTGCTGGCCGCACGGGCCGTCGCGCTGGTCGAGACGCGCCTCGCGCGCGAGATTGCGCTGAAGGACTTTTTCGCGGCCGAGGATCTCGCGGCGCTCGCGCGCGCGCTCGACGCGGCCGGCGTCCATGTCGGCATTCCCGCCGCGCCGGCCGGCGCGCCGATTCCGCTGTCGCCGTATCAGCAGCGTCTCTGGCTCGTGCAGGCGTTCGATCGCGGCAGCGTCGATTACAACGTCGTCGGCGCGCTGCGCGTGACCGGCGCGCTCGATCCAGCGCGGTTCCGCGCGGCCGTGTCGGCGGTGGTCGAGCGGCACGCGATCCTGCGCACGCGGTTCGTCGATACGGAAGACGGCCCGCGTCAGCACGCGCCGGACAGCGACGCGCGCGAAGCGGACCTGCTGCAGATGAACCTGACGGGCAACCCGCCGTCGATGCAGGACGGTTTCGTCCGCGACTACCTGGCGAGGATGGCCGTCGAGCCGTTCGATCTGGCCGCGGGGCCGCTCTTCAAGCTCGTGCTGATCCAGACGGCGGCCGACAGCGCGGTGCTCGCCGTGAGCTTTCATCACATCGTCGTCGACGCGTGGTCCGCTAACGTGTTCCTGCGCGATCTGCTCGAATGCTACGCGGCGCAGCGCGCGCAGCGTGCGCCGCGGCTCGCGCCGCTGCCGATCCAGTACCAGGACTACAGCGTCTGGGCGCAGCGCGAGCTGGCCCGCTCGGAAGATGCGCTGCGCGCGTTCTGGCGCGACTACCTGCGCGGGCTGCCCGCGCGCGCGCCGCTGCCCGTCGCGCGTCACGGCGCCGACGCCGGGGCGCGCGCGGGCCGCCGGCTGTCGATCGCGTGGCCGGCCGACACGCTCGCGCGGCTGAAGGCGCTCGCGCGCCGCGAGCAGGCGTCGCTGTACGAAGTGCTGATCGCCGCCTGTTTCGCATGGCTGCACCGGCTGAGCGGGCAGGGCGATCTCGTCGTCGGGATGCCGTACAACGATCGCGGACGCGCGGAGCTGGAGAATCTCGTCGGGTTCTTCGTCAACGTGCTGCCGGTGCGCGCGCGCGTGCGGCCGCATCTGTCGTACGCGGCGCTCTTGCGGCAGGTCCGCGACGATCTGCGCCGCGTATACCGGCATCACGCGCTGCCGTTCGACCGGATCGCCGAGCAGTGCACCGACGCGACGGGCAGCCTGTTCCAGACGATGTTCGACCTGCAGTCGGAGCCGCTCGCGCACGACGCGCGCGCGGCGGACGGCGAGCGCGACAGCGACGGCCTGCGCGCCGAACTGCTCGACGGCGCGCCGGAAGCGCCGGTCGCGGACCTGTCGGTCACGTTCCGCGAAGCGACGGACGGGCTCACGCTGTCGTGCGTGTACGCGGCCGACCGCTTCGATGCGCCGGCCGTCGAGCGTTGGCTCGACAATTTCCGCGCGCTGCTCGACGGCGTGGCGACCGACGCCGATGAGGCCGTTGGGCGCCTCGCGTTCCTGACGGCGAACGAGCAGGCGATCGTCGACCGGCTGCGCAACGCGGCGCCCGTCGACCACCGCGACGTGCTCGCCGAGGCGGGCGGCGCGACCGGCCCGGCGCTGCTGCACCGGCTCGTCGACCGCTGGGCGACGGTCGCGCCGGCGAACCCGGCGCTCGTGTCGCCGGGGCAGACGCTGAGCTTCGCGGAGCTCGCGCGCCGGACCGACCGGCTCGCCGGCATCCTGTGGGAAGCGGGCGTGCGGCCGGGGATGGTGGTGGGCGTCGAGGCCGCGCATAGCGTCGACGCCGTGCTCGGCATCATCGCGACGATCAAGGCGGGCGCGATCTGCTTCCCGGTCGACGTCCGGCTGCCGCCCGACCGGCTCGACGCGGTGATCGCGGACAGCGGCTGCCGCCACGTGCTCGCGTCGGCGGGCGTGTCGCTCGGGCGCTTCGACGGCAAGCGGCTCGCGCTCGACGGCGCGGCGTGGCGCGCGCGCGCCGCGGCCGCGCCGGCCGTCGATGCGACGCCCGACCACGGCGTGTTCCTGACCTACACGTCGGGCACGACGGGCGCGCCGAAGGCGTCGGTGCTCCATCATCGCGGCATCGTCAATTACATCGGCACGGTCGTCGAGCGCTTCGGCTATACGCATGGCGATCGCGCGATGCTGTTCGCGCCGCTCACGTTCGACGCGTCGCTCGAAGAGATCTTCACGCCGCTGTGCGCGGGCGCGTCGCTGTACGTCGGCGACGAAAGCGTCAAGCGTTCGGTGCCGGCGCTCGTCGATACGTGCCGCGCGCAGCGGATCAGCGTGCTCACGCTGCCGACCGCGTACTGGCGCGTGCTGAGCGAGCATCTCGCGGCAAGCGGCGGCGTGGCCGGGCTCGGCGCGGTGCGGCTCGTCAGCATCGGCGGCGAAAAGGTCACGCTCGAGGCGATCCGCCAATGGCATCGCGCGACGGCGGGACGCATCGCGCTCTATAACATCTACGGGCCGAGCGAATGCTCGATCGGCAGCATCGTCGACCGGATCGACGTCGAGCGCGCGCTCGAAGACGGCGAAGTCTATCTGCACCGGCCGGTCGCGAACGCGCATCTGCACGTGCTCGACGCATGCCTGAATCCGGTGCCCGCCGACATGCCGGGCGAGCTCTGGATCGGCGGCGTCGGCGTCGCGCACGGCTACCACGGGCGGCCCGCGCTGACCGCGCAGCGCTTCGTCGCCGATCCGTTCGCAGTCGTGCCCGGCGCGCGGCTGTATCGGTCCGGCGATCTGGTCCGCTACGACCTCGAAGGACGCCTCCATTACCTCGGCCGCACCGACTTCCAGGTGAAGGTGGACGGCATCCGCGTCGAGCCGGAAGAGATCCAGGCGGTGCTCGAATCGCATCCGCAAGTCGCGCAGGCGGTCGTGCTCGCGGGCGAAGCGCGGCATGCGCGCAATCCGCTGATCGGCTACGTGATCCTCGAAAAAACGCCGGCCGGCGCGCGCGCGGCCACCGGCACCGACGGCGCGGCGTTCGTCGACTTCCTGCGCGCGCGGCTGCCCGCGCACATGGTGCCGGCCCAGGTCGTCGTGATGGATGCGTTCCCGCTGACGACGAACCAGAAGGTCGACCGCCGCGCGCTGCTGCTCGCGGCGAACGATTCGGTCGTGGCCGCGCCCGCGCTGTCGGCGACCGAAACGGCGCTGCTCGCGCTCTGGCACGAGCTGCTCGGCGACGGCACGTTCGGCGTCGACGACAATTTCTTCAGCCTCGGCGGCAGTTCGCTGCTCGCGATCCGCATCAATAGCCGCGTCGAGGCGATGTATGCGGTGCGGCTGCCCGTCGCCGCGCTGTTCGACTGCCCGACGGTGCGCGCGCTCGCGGTGCTCGTCGAGCGGCTGCGCGCGAGCCGAGACGCCGCGCCCGACGAAGCCGCGCAACCGATCGAGCCGATCGAGCGGATCGACGCGTGCGCGACGCCGCTGTCCGGCGCGCAATACCGGCTCTGGTATCTGCATCAGCGCGATCCGGACAGCACCGCGTACCATCTGCCGGACCTGCTGAAGCTCGCCGGGCCGCTCGACGCCGCCGCGCTGCGCACGGCGCTCGCGCGCACGCTCGACGAGCACGAATCGCTGCGCACGACCTTCGTCGTCGAAGGCGAGACGCCGATGCAGGTCGTCGCCGCGCAAGCGGAGCCGCGGCTCGACGCGCACGACTTGTCGGCGCTCGCGCCTAATGCGCGCGACGCCGCGCTCGATGCGCTCGTGCGCCGCGCGCTCGACACGCCGTTCGATCTCGAGCACGGCCCGCTCGCGACGTTCGCGCTCGTGAAGCGCGCGCACGACGAGCACGTGCTGCTGTCGGTGTTCCATCACATCATCGTCGACGGCTGGTCGGCGGGCCTGTTCCAGCGCAGCCTTGCACGCCATTACAACGCAGCGCGCGGCGGCCGTGCACCGGCGCAAGCCGCTGCCGGCGCGTCCCCGCGTGCGCTTCAGTACCGCGACTTCGCCGCGTGGCACCGCCGCGTGCTCGACGGCGGCGAACGTGAGCGCCAGCTCGACTACTGGCTCGCGCAGCTCGACGGCACGCTGCCCGTGCTGCAACTGCCGACCGATTTCAACCGCCCGCCGCAAGCGAGCGGCCGCGGCGAAGCGTTCTCGTTCGAGCTCGACGCGGCGCTCGCCGCGCGGCTGCAGGCGGTCGCGCAACGGCATCACGTATCGATGTTCATGCTGCTGCTCGCGGCGTACGCGGCGCTCCTCGCGCGCTACGCGCGGCAGGACGATCTGCTGATCGGCGTGCCCGCGCTCGGCCGCACGCGGCCCGAGTTCGAGTCGGTCGTCGGCTTCTTCGTCAACACGCTGGTGATCCGGGTGCGGGCGAATCCGTCGACGACCTTCGCGAGCCTGCTCGAGCACGTGCGCGCGACCTGCCTCGACGCGTTCGATCATCAGGACGTCGCGCTCGAAGAGATCGCGGCCGGCGTGAACGCGCGGCGCGAACGCGACGGCAGCGGGCTGTTCCAGACGATGTTCTCGTACCAGGAGGCGGACGCGCTCGAACCGGCCGCGTTCGACGGCCTTGCCGCGACGAGCGTCGAGCCCGAGCACCGGACCGCGAAGTTCGACCTGTATCTCGCGACCTGGGCGCAGGACGGGCGGCTCCACGGCGGCTTCGAGTTCAGCACCGACCTGTTCGAGGCCGCGACGGTCCGGCGCATGGCCGATCACTACCGGAACCTGCTCGGCGGCGTCGCCGCGCATCCGGATGGCGCGCTCCACGCGCTGCCGCTCCTCGGCGACGACGAGCGCGCGTACCAGGTGCGCACGCTGAACCAGGCGTCGCTGCCGCTGCCCGACGGCGTCTACGTGCGCGATCTGTTCGCGCGTCAGGCCGCGCTGCATCCGGCGCGCGTGGCGGCGACCTGCGGCGATGCGTCGCTGACCTACGGCGAGCTCGACCGCGCGACCGATCGCGTCGCGCGCAATCTGCTCGCGGCCGGCGCGCGCGGCGAGGATCTGGTCGGGCTGCTGGTCGGCCGCAATCTCGACTATCTGGTCGCGATGCTCGGCGTGCTGAAGGCGGGCGTCGCGTTCACGCCGATGAATCCCGACGATCCCGCGCACAAGCTCGACCGGATCGCCGAGCTGGGCAACGTGCGCTACGTCGTGCACGACGCGGCGAGCGCCGAGCGTGCGCACGCGCTGGCGACGCAGGCGACGCGCATCGCGCTCGACGCGCTGCTGCGCGAGCCGGCGGCGGCGCTCGATTTCCTGCCGCTCGCGCCGTCGTCGCTCGCGTACGTGATCTACACGTCGGGTTCGACCGGGCAGCCGAAGGGCGCGATGATCGAGCAGCGCGGGATGCTGAACCACCTGCTCGCGAAGATCGACGACCTGGCGATCGGCGCGGACGACGTCGTCGCCGAGATGGCGGTGACCACCTTCGACGTGTCGATCTGGCAATACCTCGTCGCGCTGCTGGTCGGCGGCCGCACGGCGGTGATGCCGGGCGACGCGGCGTGGGACCCGCGGCAGCTGCTCGCGCAACTCGACGCCGACGGCGTCACCGTGTTCGAATCGGTGCCGTCGCACATGAAGATCCTGATCGACGAGCTCGAAGCGCGGCCGGGCCATCACCGGCTCGACCGGGTGCGCGTGTACGTCAGCAACGCCGAAGCGTTGACGCCCGCGCTGTGCGCGCGCTGGTTCGCGTGCGCGCCGCACATTCCCGTCGTCAACACATACGGCGCGACCGAGTGCTCGGACGACACGAGCCACCTGTGGATCCGCGAGCCGATGTCGACCGCGTTCCCGTACGTGCCGATCCAGGGCACGCTGCCGAACCTGACGACCTATCTGCTCGACGAGCGTCTCGAGCCGGTGCCGGTCGGCGTGACGGGCGAGGTCTACATCGGCGGCGTCGGCGTCGGGCGCGGCTATCTCGGCGATCCGGTGCGCACCGCGCGCGCGTTCGTGCCGGACCCGTTCTCGCCGGAGCCGGGCCGCCGCCTGTACAAAACAGGCGACCTCGCGCGCTACCGGCCGGGCGGCACCCTCGAGTTCCTCGGCCGCGAGGATTTCCAGGTGAAGATCCGCGGCCAGCGGGTCGAGATCGGCGAAGTCGAAAAAGCGATCGGCGATCACGACAACGTGCGTCAGGCGGTGGTGGTCGCCGCGCGCGACGGCAAGGACCGCCTGTATCTGCTCGGCTACGTGATCCCGCATCGCCATCCGGCGCCGACCGTGCCCGAGCTGCGCGCGTTCGTCGCGGGCCGCATCGCGAGCTACATGGTGCCCGCGTCGTTCGTGCTGATGGACGAATTCCCGCTGAACGCGAACGGCAAGGTCGACCGCAAGCGCCTGCCGAAGCCGGCGGATCAGGATGTCTTCCGCCGCCACGAGCACGTCGCGCCCGCGACGCAGACCGAGGCGCGGCTCGCCGAGTTGTGGCGCGAGTTGCTCGACGTCGACGAGATCGGCGCGCTCGACAGCTTCTTCGAGCTCGGCGGCCATTCGCTGCTCGCGGCCGAACTGACGCTGCGGGTCCGCACGCTGTTCGGCGTCGCGCTGCCGCTGCGCGCGTTGTTCCAGTCGCCTCAGCTTCGCGATGTCGCGGCAGCGCTGGACGCGCTGCGCGCGTCGGCGGACACGGCCGGGCCCGCGCGCGTCGAGCGCCTGCCCGCGCGCGCGCACTACGAGCTCGCGCCGTGCCAGGTGCCGGAGTGGTACGCGTACCAGATGGACCCGACGAGCCCCGTCTACAACATCAGCGTCGCCGACCTGTTTTTCACTGGCAAGCTGAATCGCGACGCGTTCGTCGCCGCGTGGCGGACGATCCTCGACCGGCACGACGTGCTGCGCGTGAAGTTCGACTATCGCGACGGCATGCCGATCCAGATCGTCGATCCGGCGATCGACGTCCGCGCGGACGATGTGTTCCTCGATCGCACGACGCTCGCCGGCGCCGACGCGATCGACGAGGCGAACCGGCTCGGCGCGCGGTTCGGCACCGCGCCGTTCGATTTCGCGAACGGCCCGCTGTTCCGGCTGCACGCCGCGAGCTACGCGGGCGACTTCCATCAGCTGATCTTTGTCGTGCACCACATCATCTGGGACGAAACGTCGCTGATCAACCTGATGCTGGAACTGAGCGAGCTGTATAACGCGCACGCGGCGGGGCGCGCGCCGGACGTGCCGGCGCTCGAAGTCGGCTATTTCGACTACGTGCAATGGATGCACCAGCAACTGCGCTCGGGCGCGTTCGACGAGCACAAGCGCTACTGGCTCGACATGTACCGCACGCTGCCGCCGCCGCTCGACCTGCCGACCGACCGTCCGCGGCCGAACCTGATGTCGTACCGCGGCGACGCGCTGCGAACCTGGCTGCCGCGCGGCGTCGTGCGCAAGATCGAGGCATACCTGAAGCAGCACGACGTGACGCTCTTCATGCTGCAGCTCGCGATCCTCGACTGCTATCTGAGCCGCATCAGCGGTCAGCGCGATTTCGTGATCGGCTGCCCGATCGCGGGGCGCGCCGACGAACGGCTGAAGCCGCTGCTCGGCCTGTTCGCGACGCCGATGCCGATCCGCTGCACGATCGGCGAGAACATGACGTTCGGCGAGCTGCTCGCGCAGGTGTCGCAGCGCACGCTCGAGGCGTTCGAGCATTATCACTATCCGTCGAACCAGGTGATCGAGCAGTTGCAGCACGAGAAGGATCTGTCGCGGCCGAAGCTGTTCTCGATCATGTACGGCGTGCAGAACAACAAGAGCGACCTGATGGGCCGGCTGAAGTTCGACGGCCTCGCGCTCAGCCTCGAGAACGTCGTCGACACCGAGAACAAGTCGTCGCGGTTCGATCTGAACTTCGTCGTCGACCAGTTCGGCAGCGACATCATGTTCAGCTGCATCTACAACGCCGATCTGTTCGACGCGTCGACGATCGAGCAGATGCTCGACAACATGACGGCGCTGATGGATCAGGTGCTCGACGACCCGGACCGGCCGCTGCATCGCTACACGATGGTCGGCGCGAACGGCAATCCGCCGGCGGCGCTGCACGGCCCGCGCGTCGACTACGATGCGACGGCGACGATGCATGCGCTGATGGCCGAGCAGGCGGCCCGCACGCCGGCGGGCACGGCGCTCGTCGCGGAGGGCGTCGAGTACGACTACGAGACGCTGAACCGGCAGGCCAACCGGCTCGCGCATTATCTGCTGTCGCTCGGCGTGGCGAGCGGCGACAGCGTCGCCGTGATGCTGCGGCCGTCGTTCGAGATGATCGTCGCGCTGTACGCGATCCTGAAGGCGGGCGGCGCGTTCGTGCCGATCGGCCCGCAGTATCCGCAAAAGCGCGTCGACGCGATCCTGCGGAGCGCGGGCGCGCGCTGGGCGCTCACGCACAGCGGCCAGCGGCGCGCGTTCGCCGCGTTCCCGTACGACGTCGTGTGCGTCGACGACGTGATGGGCGCGCTCGGCGGCTATTCGGACCGCAATCCGCCGCCCGTCGATCCGCGCCAGCTCGCGTACATCCTGCACACGTCCGGCTCGACCGGCGCGCCGAAGGGCATCGAGATCGAGCATCGCGGCGTCGTCAGCATGCTCGCGGACCTGCAGCGGACCTATCGCCTCGACGCGCGCGACCGCGTGCTGTTCCATACGCCGTTCACGTTCGATGTCTTCATCCAGGACGTGTTCTGGCCGCTCGCGTCCGGCGCGCGCGTCGTCGTGATGGGCGACGACGCGCTCAAGAGCGCGCACGGCTTCGCCGACGTGATCGAGCGCGAGCAGGTGACGCTCGCCCAGTTCGTGCCGGCGATGCTCGAGACGCTTGTCGACGCGCGCGAGCGTGGCGAAATCTCGGGCCTCGCGTCGCTGCGGCAGGTCATCTGCGGTGCGGCGGCGTTGTATCGCGGCCTGGCCGAGCGCTTCGCGCGCGCGTTCGACTGCCGCCTCGCGAACCATTACGGTCCGACTGAAGTGACCGTCGACGCAAGCCGCTTCGACTGCGCCGAGTCGTTCGCCGGCGACACCGTGCCGATCGGCCGGCCCGTCGGCAACGCGAGCCTCCACGTGCTCGACGCGCATCTGCAGCCGGTGCCGCGCGGCGTGATCGGCGAGATCTGCGTCGCGTCGCCGGGCCTCGCGCGGCGCTATCTGAACGACGACGAAGGCACGGCGCGCGCGTTCGTCGAGGTCGTCGTCGACGGCGCGCCGCTCAGGCTGTACCGGACGGGCGACCTCGGGCATGGCGATCGAGCGGGTGTCATCTACTTCCACGGCCGGGCGGACAAGCAGTTGAAGATCCGCGGCAATCGCGTGGAGCTCGACGAAATCGGCAGCGCGCTGCGCGGCCATCCGGCGATCGCGGCCGCCGCGCTCCAGTATCGCGAGGATGCGGCGCATGGCGGCCGGCTCGTCGCGTACGTCGAGCAGACGGCGAGCAACCATCAGGTGACGGCCGGGCCGGGCGGCGCGCCGCAGTACGGCTTCACGCTCGAGCAGCGGCCGGAACTCGCCGTGGCGGCGCTCGCGTTGGCGCCGGACGGTTCGGGCAATCCGGGCAATCCGGACGGTTCGGCGCACGAGCTCGCGCGCCGTTTCCCGGCGTGCCAGCTCGTCGTGACGGACCGTGCGAGCGCGGTGACGGCGTTCTGCCAGGCCGTGCCGCTTCGAGTCGAGGCGACGGCGGGCGGCGATGCGCGGTCCGCCGCGCTTGCGCTCGGCCGCGACGCGGCGCTGCGGCTCGCGTTCGCGCAGCAGGACGACGGCGTCGAGCCGAACGCGCTGTACGTGCTCGACGATGCGGCGGCGGGCACGCCGGCGAAGTCGCCCGCCGCGCGCGCGGCGCGGCTCGCGCAGTGGCGGCGGCTCGCGGCGGCGCTCGGGCTGGCGCGCGTGTGGCTCGCGAGCGCCGGCGGCGATGCCGCCGCCGAGCAAGCCGACGCGTCCGGACGAGACGTCGCGCCCCTTGCGTACCTGACGCGCGACGCCGTGCGCGCCTGGCTGCGCGAGTCGCTGCCGGACTACATGATCCCCGATCAGGTCCACTTCATCCCCGCCATTCCGCTGACCGACAGCGGCAAGGTCGACGCGCGGAATCTGCCGGTGATCGAGGTCGACGAGCGGCCGGGCAGGCAGGCGGCCAGCACCGCGCTGCAGCGCGAGCTGATCGACGTGTGGGCGCGCCTGCTGCAAGTCGAGCAGATCGGCGTGACCGACGATTTCTTCGTGCTGGGCGGGCAGTCGCTGAAAGCGATCGAGATGGTCGCCGAGGTCGGCCGCCGTTACGGCGTGAAGATCCAGCTGCGCCAGTTTTACGAGAACCCGACCATTCGCTATCTGGAAGCGCTGCTGACCGAGCGTGCCTGACGCGAATGACGGCGCGTTCCGGCTTGCCGCCGGCCGGAACGCGCACACATCGAGAAGCGGACCATCGAGACAACCAGAAAGGACGTCAACGTGTACATACTAGGCATCAACGCTGCATATCATGAGTCCGCCGCCTGCCTCGTCAAGGATGGCCAGGTGGTGATGGCGATCGAGGAAGAGCGCCTGAACCGGATCAAGCACGGCAAGCTGTCGACGCCGGAGACGACGGGGCAATTGCCGTGGAAAGCGATCCGCAAGTGTCTCGACGCGGCGGGCATCGGCCTCGACGCGTGCGCGCACATCGGCTACTCGTTCAGCCCGGACATCCTGCAGAAGGGCGTCGCGTCGTGGCGCTCGGCGAACGGCGGCGCGCACGCATGGCCGCTCGACAAGGAAAGCTATCAGACGCTCGAAGGCGGGCTGAATTTCGCCGAAGGCGTGCTGTCGTCGCGCCGGCAACTGATCGAGGACGCCGGCTTCAAGGGCGAATTCCATTTCCTGCCGCACCACGACTGCCATGCGGCGAGCGCGTTCCACGTGTCGCCGTTCGACAAGGCGGCCGTGCTCGTGATCGACGGCATCGGCGAGTGGGCGAGCACGTCGCTCTATCACGGCGACGGCGCGACGCTCACGAAGGTGCACGACTTCCTGTTCCCGAACTCGCTCGGCTTCGTGTGGGAGAAGCTGTCGAAGTATCTCGGCTTCAGCCAGTACGACGCGTCGAAAGTGATGGGGCTCGCCGCTTACGGCGATGGCGCGAAGACCATCGACCTGTTCTCGCGGATCGTCACCGACAAGGCGGACATGACGGTCGATCTCGCTGTGCTGCGCCACGAATCGCCCGATTTCACGACGCTCGAAGCGCTGTTCGGGCTGCCGCGCCGCCACGAGCCCGTCGACTTCAATACCGACAACTGGCAGGCGTATGTCGACGTCGCCGCGGGGCTGCAATTGCTCACCGAGCAGGTGCTGCTGCACATCCTGCGCAAGTTCGATCGCACGACCTACCGGCACCTGTGCATGGCGGGCGGCGTCGCGCTGAACTGCGCGGCGAACGGCGTGATCGTGCGCGAGAAGCTGTTCGACGACGTATTCATCCAGCCGGCGTCGAATGACGCGGGCACCGCGATGGGCGCGGCGTTCCTGATCTGGAATCAGGTGCTCGGCAATCCGCGCGAATACGTGTTCAACCACGCGTATCTCGGCCCCGAGTATTCGGACGGCGAGATCGAGACGGTCCTGCAGCGCACGAACCTCGCGTACCGGAAAGTCGACATCGAGAAGGAAGTCGCGAAGCTGATCGCGGACGGCGGCATCGTCGGCTGGTTCAACGGGCGGATGGAGTGGGGCCCGCGCGCGCTCGGCGGCCGCAGCCTGCTCGCGGACCCGCGCAACAAGGCGGTGCGCGAGCTGATGAACGTGAAGGTCAAGCACCGCGAGCTGTATCGGCCGTTCTGCCCGAGCATCCTCGGCGAGCGCGCGGAAGAATGGTTCGAGGGCAGCGCGAGCGTCGCGGCCGGCAAGTACATGCTGACGACGTCGCGCGTGCGCGCGGAGAAGGCCGAGCAGATTCCGGCCGTCGTGCACTTCGACGGCACGGTGCGGGCGCAGACGGTATACGCCGAAGACAATCCGCGCTACCACCGGCTGATCTCCGAATTCGACGCGCTGACGGGCGTGCCGCTGTTGCTGAACACGTCGTTCAACGATTCGGAGCCGATCGTGTGCACGCCGCAGGACGCGATCAACACGTTCATGAAAACCGACATCGACTATCTGGCGCTCGGCAGCTATCTGATCTCGAAGCGCTGAGCCGCCCCGAAACACCGACCGGCGCCGCACGTCGCGCCGCCTGCCTGTTCCGCAGCGCAGACGGGCGGCGCGGCGCCGTCTCGTCCCACCGTCCCATTTCACGAACTCGCGTACCCATGACCTCTCGCACGAACCGCCTGCGGCGGTGGCTCAAGATCCTGCCGGGCCTCATCATTCTCGGCGTGCTGCTCGTCGCGGCCGGCGCGACGCTGTTCTTGCGCGCGAGCCTGCCGCAGCTCGACGGCGACGTGCGCGCGCCGGCGCTCGGCGGCCCGATGACGATCGAGCGCGACGCCGCCGGCGTGCCGACCGTCGCCGCGCGCGACCGCTTCGACGCCGCCTACGGCATCGGCTACCTGCACGCGCAGGACCGCTTCTTCCAGATGGACTATCTGCGCCGGACCGGAGCAGGGGAGCTGGCGGCGCTGCTCGGGCCCGCCGCGCTGGATTTCGATCGCGAGCACCGGCTGTTCCGGTTTCGCGCGCGTGCGGCCGCCGCGTTCGCGCAGTTGTCGCCCGACGAGCAGCGCCTGCTGCGACGCTACGCGCAAGGCGTCAACGACGGCCTCGCCGCGCTCCGCGCGCGCCCGTTCGAATACGCGCTGCTCGGCGAGCGGCCGACGCGGTGGCGGCCCGAAGATTCGCTGCTCGTGATCTGGGCGATGTACTTCCAGGTGCAGGGCACGCTCGCATCGCGCGACATCGCGCGCAACTGGCTGGCGGAACACGCGACGTCGCAGCAGGCCGCCTTCCTGCTGCCATCGTCGAGCGGATTCGACGCACCGCTCGATGCGTCGAGCGTCGACGAAAAACCCGCGCCGCTGCCCGACGCCGCGCCCGACTGGTTCCGCGCCGCAGGCGACGGCGCGGCCAAGCGGGCGTCGCTCGACTTCCGGTCGTCGGTCGGCAGCAACAACTGGGCGATCGCCGGCAGCCGCAGCGCGCGCGGCGCGGCCATCGTCGGCGACGACATGCATCTCGTGCTCGGCCTGCCGAACACCTGGTATCGCGCGGCCTTCACGTATCCGGCCGGCGCGGCGCCCGTCCGGCGAGCCGTCGGCGTGACGCTCGCCGGGCTGCCGGCGATCGTCGCCGGCAGCAACGGGCATGTCGCATGGGGCTTCACGGTCGGTTACGCGGATTGTCTCGACCTCGTACCGCTCGAGCGGGACGGCGACGATCCGCGCGCGTTCCGGATGGGCGGCGCGCGTCAGATCGCGCGCCGGTACGTCGAATCGATCCGGGTGCGGGGCGGCGCGCCCGTCGCGCTGACGGTGCTGGAAACGACGGCCGGGCCGGTGCGGGAAATCGACGGCCGGCTCTATGCGGTGCACTGGGTCGCGCAGTCGCCCGGCGCGGTGAACCTGGGACTCGCGCGGCTCGCGGACGCCGTCGACGTCGACGGCGCGATCCGCGCGGCGAATACGCTCGGCATCCCCGCCGAGAACATCGTGGTCGGCGACCGCGCCGGACAGATCGGCTGGACCATTGCCGGCGCGCTGCCGGATCGGCGCGCGCCGCGCGGCGGCAACGACGGCCCGGCGTGGCGGTCGCTGCTGCCGCCCGACGCGTATCCGCGCGTCGTCGATCCGTCGGGCGGCCAGCTGTGGACCGCGAACAACCGGCAGTTGGCGGGCGACGCGTACCGGCTGATCGGCGACGGCGGCACGGACCTCGGCGCGCGCGCGACCCAACTGCGCGACGGGCTGACGGCGCTCGGCCGCACCGACGAACGAGCGGCGTATCGCATCGACCTCGACGATCGCGCGCTGTTCATCGCGCAGTGGCGCGACCGTGCGCTGCGCGTGCTCGACGACGCGGCGCTCGCCGGCCATCCGTCGCGCGCGGAATTCCGCCGGCTGCTCGCGAACGGCTGGACGGGCAGGGCGAGCGTCGATTCGGTCGGGTATACGCTCGCGCGCGGCTTTCTGTATCGGCTGTACGACGTCACGTTCGACGGGCTCAACGCACGCCTGAAGCAAGTCGATCCGGGCGCGGACTACGAACTGGCGAATCCGCGCTGGCCGGCCGTCGTGGCGCGGCTGCTCGACACGCAGCCGCCGGGCTGGCTGCCGGCCGGCGCGTCGAGCTGGCGCGACGTCCAATTGATGGCGATCGACCGGACCATCGCCGCGCTTACCGCCGACGGCGCGCCGCTCGCGCAGGCGAGCTGGGGCGCGCGCAACACACTGCGGATCGCGCATCCGTTCGCCGGCAGCCTGCCGCTGCTCGGCAGCCGGCTGACGGCGCCGGCCGCGCAAATGCCGGGCGATTCGCACATGCCGCGCGTCGCCGCGCCGGATTTCGGGCAGTCCGAGCGGATGGTCGTATCGCCGGGGCACGAGGAATTCGGGATCTTCAACATGCCGGGCGGACAGAGCGGGCATCCGCTCAGTCCGTTCTTCCTGGCGGGCCATGATGCCTGGGTGCGCGCGGAGCCGACGCCGTTCCTGCCGGGCGACGCGCGGCATACGTTGCGATTCGCGCCGTAGCGGACGGGTGGGCGACGCTTCGGCGCGATTCCGGCAGCGGGCGGCGAGGTGGTTTCCGTGCGGCGCGGCCGCGACCACGGCCCGCGTCGTGCGGCGCGCCGCAGTCGCACGTATCGCTCCCCGATGCACCACGCAACCTTACTCAGCGCAGCCTGCTCGGCTGGAGCTTCGCACCTGAAAGGGCTGCCCCGTCGCGACGATGACGTGGCAAGTCCGGCCGCGACCCGCCCGTACCAGGGGGCGGGTTCGACGGGTACCGGCTCGACATCCGGCTAAAGGTCGTTGTGCGTGATCCGCTGGGATTTGAACACGAATTCGAGATCGAGCGCGCCTGCCTTTACGCGAGCTCTATATTTCGCGCTCATTCTGCCCATATCGGGCAGGAAGTCGAAGTCCATTATCGCTGGCATCCGCTGTACGGGTGTCGCGTCAAGGTCAGAGATGTCGAGCATCGTGGCGGAAGCCAAGTTATTCACGTGGAGACGGACGGTGCCCTTCGCGTACCACTACTTGCTGAATCCTGCGCATCCGGACGCGCTCGAAGTTCGGATTGCAGAAGTCGTGCAAGCGCCGCACGATGGCCCATCCTGAAACTGCTCGCGCGACCCACCTGTACCGTGCTCGAAGTGGATTGAAATATCTGCGTCAACTCCGCCTGGGTGACACAATAATTAGCGAAGTGGTAGTCAGTTCAATTCGGCATACGATCATTGCGCCCACCACTATTGGCATCCGCGATGCCGCCTAGGGCGTGTTCACACTACATTGATTTAAGGTTATGCTTCGGGGATGGAAATCTCCGAAGCCCAATTCAAACAGATCGAA